>NZ_JAEHFP010000101.1 GCF_016446475.1 Paracoccus binzhouensis
CGATCTCGCCGCCCTGGGCGCGGATGGCGGCGGCCAGCGCGGCGCCGGCCCGGCGCGGGCTGATGCGCGCCGTCAGCCGGTCCACCAGCCACAGGCCGGTGGGCGAGGCCGGCACCAGCGCCCCCTGCGGCTTGTCGGTCAATTCCATCCCGGCCCAGTCCGGCCAATGGGCGCGGGCGGCGGCGATGCGCTCGGCCATGCGTGCCTCGGCGCCCTCGGGGACCGGCTGGATGCGGCCACTGCGGGCATAGCCGGGATCGACGTCGCCCGCTGCCGCCACCTCGGCCCACCAACCGGCCGCCGCGACCAGCGCCTCCAGCTGCACCTGCTTCTTGGCGTTCCAGTTTTCCGGCGCATGCGGGGCCAGCGCGCCGACATGGCCGCCCGAGGCGCCGGCGCCGATGCGCTCGGCCTCGAAGACCCGCACGCGGGCCCCGCGCCGCGCCAGTTCCCATGCGCAGGCAAGGCCGAAGATGCCCGCACCCGCCACCGTGATTTCGCTTGCCATTCCGCCGCCCCTTGCCGCATCTGCCTGCCAAAGAGGAGTTAGCGCGGATGGATGAGCGCGACCAGAGCAGCGCCGACCTGGACTGGCGCGAGGGGGCGATCCCGGTCTCGCGCCGCTTCGACGATCCCTATTTCAGCCTGAACGGCGGGCTGGACGAGACGCGGCATGTCTTCCTGGCCGGCAACGACCTGCCCCAGCGGCTGCGGCCCGACTTCCACGTCGCGGAACTGGGCTTCGGCACCGGGCTGAACCTGCTGGCGCTGGCGCAGGTCGCGACGGTGCCCATCCGCTTCACCAGCTTCGAGGCCTTCCCGATGAGCCTGGACGAACTGGCCCGCGCCCATGCCGCCTTCCCGGAACTGGCGCCGCTGGCCGCGCAACTGCGCGCGGGCTGGCCGCACCGGCGGATGACCGTGGGCCTGGTCGAGGCCGAGATCGTCGAAGCCGATGCCCGCCAGGCGCTGCCCGGCTGGGAAGGCCGCGCCGATGCCTGGTTCCTCGACGGGTTTTCCCCCGCCAAGAACCCGGAGCTTTGGGGCGAGACGCTGATGGCCGATGTGGCTCGCCACACCGCGCCGGGCGGCACGTTCGCCACCTATACGGCGGCGGGCCATGTGCGGCGGGCGCTGGCGGCGGCGGGGTTCGTGGTCACGCGCGCGCCCGGCTTCGCCGGCAAGCGCCACATGAGCCGCGGCCGGCTCTAGCGCCGGCTGTTCTAGCGCCGGACCGGCGGGATGCGGCTTGGCGCATAGTCGATCGGCGCGTGCGGCGGCCGGCCCTGGGTGCGGCGCCAGAAGGCCGGGCCGCCGCGGCGCAGGAACAGCGGCACCGCCAGCACGATGCCGGCGATGAAGCCCGCGGCATGGGCGATATAGGCCACGCCGTCATCGGCCATGCTGGCGCTGGAAAGCAGCTGCAGCCCGAACCAGGCCAGCAGCAGCACCCAGGCCGGAATGGTGAAGCGGCGGATGATGACGATGATGATGGCGATCACGTCGACGCGGGCGCGCGGGAACATCAGCAGGTAGCCGCCCATCACCCCGGCGATGGCGCCCGAGGCGCCGACCATGGGAATGCCGCTCGTCGGCTCGGCGGCGATCTGGCCCGCCGCGGCCGCCAGCCCGCAGGCCAGGTAGAAGACCAGGAAGCCGGCATGGCCCATCTGGTCCTCGAGATTGTCGCCGAAGACCCAGAGAAACAGCATGTTACCGGCGATATGCATGATCCCGGCATGCAGGAACATATGCGTGACCAGTCCCCAGAGCCATTGGCCATGCACGACCGCGACCGGATAGAGCGCCAGCCGGTCCCACAGCCCGACCTGGGCGCCGGCCCAGGGCATGGTGACCAGGAACATGACCAGGTTCAGGAAGATCAGCCCGTTGGTCACATAGGGCGTGCGCTCGGAGGGATTATGGTCGCGGATCGGGAACATGGCCACAGCCTGAAGCATCGCGGGGACGCGCGCAAGCGGCCCTGTTCGGATCGCCGGGCCGCGTATAGCATCGGCCCCGAATCATATCCGAGGAGGCGCCGATGACCAGCCTGACCGACCGCAAGAACGCCGCCATCTCGCGCGGCGTCGGCATGACCACGCAGATCTATGCCGAGCGCGCCGAGAATGCCGAGATCTGGGACAAGGACGGCAACCGCTATATCGACTTTGCCGCCGGCATCGCCGTGGTCAATACCGGCCACCGCCACCCGCGCGTCGTCGAGGCGGTCAAGGCCCAGCTCGACCGCTTCACCCATACCTGCCACCAGGTCGTGCCTTACGAAAACTACGTCGCCCTTGCCGAGCGGCTGAACGCGCTGGTCCCCGGCAAGGGGCCGAAGAAGACCGCCTTCTACACCACCGGCGCCGAGGCGGTGGAGAACGCCATCAAGATCGCACGCCACCATACCGGCCGCGCCGGGGTGGTGGCCTTTGCCGGCGGCTTCCACGGCCGCACCTTCCTGGGCATGTCGCTGACCGGCAAGGTCCAGCCCTACAAGGCCGGGTTCGGGCCGATGATGAACGACATCTGGCATCTGCCCTTCCCCAATGCCCTGCACGGCGTCACGGCCGAGGAGGCGCTGGCGGCGCTGGACCGGCTGTTCAAGGCCGATATCGACCCCGCCCGCGTCGCCGCGATCATCATCGAGCCGGTGCAGGGCGAGGGCGGCTTCTACGAGGCGCCTGCGGGCTTCATCCAGCGCCTGCGGCAGATCTGCGACCAGTATTCGATCCTCCTGATCGCCGACGAGGTGCAGACCGGCTTCGCCCGCACCGGCAAGCTGTTCGCGATGGAGCATCACGGCGTGGCGGCCGACCTGACCACCATGGCCAAGGGGCTGGGCGGCGGGCTGCCGATCAGCGCCGTCACCGGCCGGGCCGAGGTGATGGACAGCCCGGCCCCCGGGGGCCTTGGCGGCACCTATGCCGGCAACCCGCTGGCCGTCGCCGCCGCCCACGCGGTGCTGGACGTGATCGAGGAGGAAGGGCTTTGCGAGCGTGCCACCCGGCTCGGCCAGCGGCTGAAGCAGCGCCTGGCCAGTATCGCCGACGGTGTGCCCGAGATCGCCGAGATCCGCGGCCCCGGCTTCATGAACGCGGTCGAGTTCAACATTGCCGGCAGCGCCAAGCCCAATCCCGATTTCGCCAACCGGGTCCGCGAGGAGGCCCTGAAGCGCAAGCTGATCCTGCTGACCTGCGGCGTCTACGGCAATGTCATCCGCTTCCTGGCGCCGCTGACCATCCCGGACACGGTCTTCGACGAGGCGCTGGACATTCTCGAGGACTCGATCCGGGCCGCCCGCGGCTGAAGGCACGCTTCACCTTTCCCAAATACTCGTGCAGCGGCGCCGACGAGGGCTGTCGTCTGGGTATTTGGAAAACGGAAAGAGCCACCCCGCCAATCGCGGTGCGCCCGGTCGCTTCTTCGTTCCCCCAAATACCCAGGCGACGGCGCCGGCCAGCATCGTCGCCTGGGTATTTGGGCAACAGAGAAGCTGCAAAGGCCCGGCTCCGGGCGGGGAGGCGCGCCAACCTTTTTCCGTTTTTCAAATACCCATGCGCGGGTGCGGCCGGGCGCTCAGCCCAGGGCCTTGGAGCCCATGTTCAGGAATTTCTGCCGGCGGTCCCTGATCAGCTCGGCCGGCTTCCTACCCTCGAGCTCGCCCAGCATGGCCGAGATCGCCTCGCCCACGGCGGCGATGGCCTCGGCCGGGGCGCGCTGGGCGCCGCCCAGCGGCTCGGCGATGATGCGGTCGATCACCTCGAGCTTCTTCAGGTCCTGCGCCGTCAGCTTCAGCGCATGGGCGGCCTCGCGCATCTTTTCGGCATCCTTCCACAGGATCGAGGCGCAGCCCTCGGGCGAGATCACCGAATAGATCGAATGTTCCAGCATGGCGATGCGGTTGGCGGTGGCGAAGGCCACGGCGCCGCCCGAGCCGCCCTCGCCGATGATGACCGAGACCAGCGGCACGCCGATCTGCAGGCATTTCTCGGTCGCGCGGGCGATGGCCTCGGACTGCCCGCGCTCCTCGGCGCCCTTGCCGGGATAGGCGCCGGGCGTGTCCACCAGCGTCACCACCGGCAGGCGGAAGCGGTCGGCGATGTCCATCAGCCGGATCGCCTTGCGATAGCCTTCGGGCCGGGCCATGCCGAAATTGTGGGTGATGCGCGACTTGGTATCGTGGCCCTTTTCGTGGCCGATGACCACGCAGGGCCTGTCGTTGAAACGGGCCAGGCCGCCCATGACCGCATGATCCTCGCCGAAGGCGCGGTCGCCGGCCAGCGGCATGTATTCGGTGAACAGCTGTTCGATGTAGTCCTTGCAATGCGGCCGTTCGGGATGGCGGGCCACCTGCGTCTTGCGCCAGGGATCGAGCTGCTTGTAGAGGTCGCGCAGCATGTCCTCGGCCTTCTTGTCGAGGGCGGCGGCCTCCTTCTCCAGATCGACGCCCTCGCCCTTGCTGGCCAGGACGCGCAGCTCCTCGGCCTTGCCTTCAAGATCGGCAAGGGGCTTCTCGAACTCCAGGTAAGTCATGCAGGGCTCCGCGCTGTCATCCGGTCTGGTTGCGGTCTATATGCTTGCCCGGGGGCCGGATTGCAACGTCAGCCTTGCCACCGGGCCAGCGACTTCTCGTCCTCGTCCCGGGCCTCGACCCAGGCGCCGGCGCCGTCGGGGCCGATCTCGCGCTTCCAGAACGGCGCGCGGGATTTCAGCCAGTCCATCAGGTATTCTGCCGCCGCGAAGGCCGCACCGCGATGCCGGGCGGCGGTCGCGACCATCATGATCGGCTCGCCCACCGCCAGCCGGCCGTGGCGATGCAGGATGCGCCAGTCGGCGAGGTCGAAGCGGCGCGCGGCTTCCTCGCCATAGGCTTGCAGGGCCTTTTCGGTCATGCCGGGGTAATGCTCGATCTCCAGCGCCAGCAGCCGGCCGCCCTCGTCGCGCACCAGGCCCGAGAAGGTGACGACCGCCCCGGCGCCGGCGCCGAAGCCGGCCAGCTCGGCGGCGATGTCGAAGGGCTCGGCCTGGACCCGCGCGGCCATGGTTCAGCCCCCGGTCATCGGCGGGAAGAAGGCGACCTCGCGCGCGCCGGCCAGCGGTGCGTCCAGCTCGGCCAGTTCCTGATCCACCGCGACGCGCACCGCCGCCAGATCGGCCAGCGCCGCGGCATGCCACTGGTCCATGGCGGCCAGCTCGGCGACCAGTTCGCGCACGGTCGCGGCCTCGGTCTCGATCCTTTCGCGGGGCTGGCCGACGCGCTCGCGCAGCCAGGCGAACCAGAGCACGTCAAGCGGCATGGTCGTCCCTCAGATAGGGCCGGGCCTTGTCGAAATAGTCCCAGCCGGTGATGGCGGTCAGCACTCCCGCAATCCAGAACAGCAGCAGGCCGACCTGCGTCGCCAGGTCCGACCAGCTGTCGGACCAGGGCAGGCTGGTTTCGCCCACCAGCGGCGGGTGGCCGGTTTCGTAATAGTTCAGGCCGGTGCCCAGGAACAGCACGGCGATGGCGACCATCTGCGCGGTGGTCTTCCACTTGGCCAGTTTCGTCACCTTCAGGTGCCGCGACTGGTCGCCCAGGAATTCCCGCAGGCCCGAGACGAAGACCTCGCGGAACAGGATCACCGTCGAGGGCAGGATGAGCCAGGGGTTCATGCCGGAATAGCCGGTGATGACCACCACGGCGATGATGACCATGGCCTTGTCGGCGATCGGGTCCATGGCAGCGCCGAATCGGCTTTCCAGCCCCCAGGCGCGGGCCAGGTAGCCGTCGAACCAGTCGGTGACGGCCGCGATCAGGAACAGCGCCAGCGCCGCGAAATCCGCGAAGGGCCGGGCGAGGAAGAAGAACATCAGCGGCACCAGCGGCGCGGCCGCAAGTCGCAGAACGGTCAGGATATTGGGCAAGGTCCAGCGCATGGGGGCAATCTAGGCGCTTGTGCGCCCCGGGGGAAGGGGGCGCGGCAGCCATGGCCGGCTGTCGGTCGGAAAGGTGCTTGCCATGGCGGCGCGCCTCGGATAGGCGATTTAGAAATGTAATAACATTTCATATCAACAATCCGGAAAGGGGCGAAGGACATGCCGGGAAAGACGATCAGACATATCGGGGCGCTGATGGCGGTGTCGCTGCTGCTTGCCGCCGGGCAGGCGGCGGCGCAGGGCAACGCGGGCGCGGGTCACGCGCATGACCACGGTCACGACCATGCCCATGACCACGCCCATGACGATGCGGTCTACAAGGGGTATTTCGAGGACAGCCAGGTCAGCGCCCGCGCGCTTTCCGATTGGGAGGGCGACTGGCAGTCGGTCTATCCGCTGCTTGCGGACGGCACGCTGGACCCGGTCCTGGCCCACAAGGCCGAGCATGGCGAGAAAAGCGCCGAAGACTATCGCGCCTATTACGAGACGGGATACAAGACCGACGTGGAGCGCATCACCATCGAGGGCGACAGCGTCACCTTCCACCGCGGCGGCGAATCGGTGCGGGGACGCTATGCCGATGACGGGCACGAGATCCTGACCTATGAGGCGGGGAATCGCGGCGTGCGCTATGTGTTCCGCAAGATCGAGGGCGACGCGGCCGCGCCGCAATTCATCCAGTTCAGCGACCACGCCATCGCGCCGGTCAAAGCCGGGCACTATCACCTGTATTGGGGGAACGACCGCGCGGCGCTGCTGAAGGAGGTCAGCAACTGGCCGACCTATTACCCTGCGGCGCTGAGCAAGCAGCAGATCGTCGAGGAGATGCTGGCGCATTGATCCCGAGCGGCGGGGGCGGTCCCGGCGCCGTCCCTATCCCTTGTGGAAATGGTCGAGGATCTTCTGCGCCATGGATTCGCTGATGCCCTCGACCGCGACCAGGTCGGCGAGCCCGGCGCGGCTGACCGCCTTGGCGCTGCCGAAATGCTGGAGCAGCGCCCGCTTGCGGGCGGCGCCGATCCCCGCGATCTCGTCCAGCGGGTTCGCCATCACGGCCTTGGCCCGCTTGGCGCGATGCGTGCCGATGGCCCAGCGATGCGCCTCGTCCCGCAGGCGCTGGACGAAATACAGTACCGGGTCGTTCATCCGCAGCGCGAAGGGGCGCTGGCCGGGGCGATGGAATTCCTCCTTGCCATGGTCGCGGTCCTCGCCCTTGGCGACGCCGACCATGGGGATGTCCTCGACCCCCATCTCGGCCATGATCTCATGCACCGCGCTGACCTGCCCGGCGCCGCCGTCGATCAGCAAGAGGTCCGGCCAGGCATCGGTCTGGCGGTCTGGATCCTCCTTCAGCAGGCGCGAGAAGCGGCGGGTCAGCACCTCCTTCATCATGCCGAAATCGTCGCCCGGCGTGATCTCGGTGCCCTTGATGTTGAACTTGCGATACTGGCTCTTGATCCAGCCCTCGGGGCCGGCCACGACCATGCCGCCGACGGCATTGGTGCCCTGGATATGGCTGTTGTCATAGACCTCGATGCGCTGCGGCACGGCGGGCAGGTCGAAGGCTTCGGCCAGACCCTCCAGCAGCCGCTGCTGCGCCGCGCTTTCCGACATGCGGCGGGCCAGGCTTTCGCGGGCGTTGCGCAGGGCGTTTTCCACCAGCTCGGCCTTTTCGCCGCGCTGGGGCACGCCCAGCGTGACCTTGCGCCCGGCCTTTTCCGACAGCGCCTCGGTCATCAGGTCGGGGTCCTCGATGCCATGCGACAGCAGGATCAGCCGCGGCGGCACCTTGCCGTCGTAGAACTGCGCCAGGAAGGCCTGCATCACCTCGTCGGCCGATTCCACCCCGTTCAGCCGGGGGTAGAAGTCGCGGTTGCCCCAGCTCTGGTTGCCGCGGATGAAGAAGACCTGCACGCAGGCCTGCCCGCCCTCCATGTGCAGCGCGATCACGTCGGCCTCGGGCACGCCGCGCGGGTTGATCGCCTGCACCGATTGCACGGCGGTCAGCGCCTTGATGCGGTCGCGCAAGGCGGCGGCGCGTTCGTATTCCATCGCCTCGGCGGCCTCGGCCATCTCGCGCGCCAGGTCGGCCTGGATGCGGGTGGTCTTGCCCTGCAAAAACAGCTCGGCATCGGCGACCAGGCTGTTGTATTCCTCCAGCCCGATGCGGCCGACGCAGGGCGCGCTGCAGCGCTTGATCTGGTAAAGCAGGCAGGGCCGCGTCCGGCTGGAGAAGGTGGCGTCGGTGCAGCTGCGCAGCAGGAACACCCGCTGCAGCTGGTTCAGCGTCCGGTTCACCGCCCCGGCACTGGCGAAGGGGCCGTAATAGTCGCCCTTTTCCGCCTTGGCGCCGCGGTGCTTCTTGATCTGCGCGAAGGGATGCGCCTTGGCGACCAGGATGTTCGGAAAGCTCTTGTCGTCGCGCAAGAGCACGTTGTAGCGCGGCTTCAGCTGCTTGATCAGGTTCTGTTCCAGCAGCAGCGCCTCGGTCTCGGTGCGCGTGGTCAGGAACATCATCGAGCAGGTCTCGCGGATCATCCGGGCGATGCGCGCCGAATGGCCGCTGCCGCGCGCATAGTTCGAGACCCGCGCCCGCAGGTTCCGCGCCTTGCCGACGTAAAGCACCGCCCCCTGCGCATCCAGCATCCGATAGACCCCCGGCGAGCCGTCGAGCGTCTTCAGATAGTCCTGGATCAGCGCCTGGCCGGTCTTTCCCGGCCGCTTTTCTGGGGTGGAATCGGTCATGCTGTTAACGAAATGATTCTCGGCCTCGGCTGCAAGTTCCAGTGGCGAAGATCAAGCTGAATCCTGTCCACGGAATCTGTGGATAACTCTGTGAATCAGCTTGGGAGCAACACGCGTTCAATTAGCGTTTCTTGGGGTTTCGTCGATCTGATTAAAATTCAGGCAATTCCGCAGAGCGCTGATTTGGAACGATATTTTTTCTCTGCCATACAATCCCCTGAATTTCTTGCCAGAATCGTGAAGGAAGGGTGAAGGCGATGTGAAAGGTGGACAACTTGCCGCGGCGGCAGCCCTTTCGCGCCTATTCCACCCCCAGCACGTCGGGCGTGCGCCAGGCCAGATGCTGGCCTCCGTCGACGCAGATCAGCTGTCCGGTGACCGAGGGCGCGTCCAGCAGATAGCCCAGGGCGGCGCAGACATCCTCGGGGCCGGCGCCGCGCTGCAGGATCGTGGCGGCGCGCTGGCTGGCGAAATGGCTGTCGGACTGGCGCAGCCCCTGCACGGTCGGGCCGGGGCCGATGGCATTGACGCGGATATCCGGCGCCAGGGCCTGGGCTGTGGTCCGGGTCAGCCACCACAGCCCGGCCTTGGCCACGGAATAGGTCATGAATTCCGGGGTCGGCTTCAGCACCCGCTGGTCGATCATGTTGACGATCAGCCCCTGCGCCAGCGGCTCGGCGCCGCGGCGATCGGCCTTGGGGGCCTGGGCGGCGAAGGCCTGGGTCAGGATGAAGGGCGCCTGCAGGTTCGAGCCGATATGCCGGTCCCAGCTTTGCCGGCTGGCGGTGCGGATGTTGTCGTATTCGAAGATCGAGGCGTTGTTCACCAGCACCGTCAGCGGTCCCAGCGCGGTCTGGGCACGCGGCACCAGCGCCTCGGCCTGGTCGGGGTCCAGCAGGTCGGCATGCAGGATCTCGGCCCGGACGCCAAGCGCGCGGATCTCGGCCGCGGTGGTCTCGGCCTCGCTGGCCGAGGCGTGGCAATGCAGGGCGATGTCATGGCCGCGCCGGGCCAAGTAAAGCGCCATGGCCCTGCCCAGCCGACGGGCGGCGCCGGTGATCAGCGCGGTCATGGTCCTGTCCCTTGCTCAGGGTCCGTGTCCGGAGCGGGAAGCGGGGCGAAATCCTTGGTCATTTGTGCGGCAATCCCAGGATGCGGGCGATGATGCGGCGCACGCCCGGCCCGGCGGCCAGCGCCAGCGCCACGATGATGAGCAGGCAGAGGAGGACGGTCTTGATCATCCGCGCCCCGCCCCGAAGCGCGAGAAGGCCGCGCGCTCCTCGACCGATCCCAGCAGGTCATCCGCCGACAGGCCGAAGCGCCGCAGCAGCGGCACGCGCTGGCCATAGGTCAGGAAGCGGACCTTCTTGCCGTAAAGCTCGCGCATCTTCGGCACCAGATGGGCGATGCCGTCGGCCAGGCCCAGCTCGACCGCCTCGCGGCCGGTCCAGATCTCGCCGGTGAACAGGTCGCGATCCTCGGGCAGGCGGCTGCCGCGGCGGGCGCGCACCTGCTCCTTGAAGGCCTCGTGGATCGGGCCCAGCAGGCGGTTCAGCCGCTCGACATCCTCGGGGGTCTCGGGACGGAACGGGTCCAGCATCGACTTGGAGCGGCCGGCGGTATGCACCCGCCGCTCGATGCCGTGGCGCTGGATCAGCTCGGCAAAGCCGAAGCCCGAGGAGATCACCCCGATGGAGCCCAGGACCGAGCTGGCATCGGCCCAGATGTAATCGGCGCTGCAGGCCAGCCAGTAGCCGCCCGAGGCCGCCACGTCCTCGACGAAGGCATGGACGGGCACCTCGTGCTCCTCGGACAGGCGGCGCAGGCGGGCGCCGATCAGGCTGGACTGCACCGGCGAGCCGCCGGGAGAGTTCAGTGCCAGCGCCACCGCCGCCGGCTTGCGGCGCTTGAAGGCGCGCTCCAGCAGCGGGGCCAGCGCGGCATCGGACAGGCCGGGCCCGCCGCGTCCGGCGATCCCGATGGCGCCTTGCAGGCGCAGGACGGCGACAGTGGCCGGGCGGTTCAGGAATGGAATTCTCATGGGCCCCAGATAAGGATGTGGCGGCGTGGCGGCAAGCGGTCAGCTCTGCCCTTTCAGGAAGTCCAGCACCTCGGTGCGGTCGGGCATGGCGTCGCCGGCCCCGCGGCGCGTCACCTGCAGCGCGGCGGCGGCGGCGGCATGGCGCAGGGCGGTCGGCGGATCCTCGCCGCGCGACAGGCCGGCGGCGAACCAGCCGGCGAAGCAATCGCCGGCGCCGGTCGTGTCCACCGCCTGCACCGGAAAGGCCGGTTGGTGCCAGACCTGTCCGCTGCGCAGGTCGCGGAACTCGGCGCCCTCGGCGCCGCGGGTGATCAGCAGCGCCTCGATCGGCAGGTCCTCGCCGAAGGCGGCGAAGGTGTCGCGGGCCTCGAGCGCGTTCACTGCCAGGATCGAGACATGCGGCAGCACCGCGCGCAGCGCCTCGATCTGGAAGGGCGCGGCGGAATAGATCACCCGCGCCCCTGCCCGACGGGCCAGTGCTGCGGCCTCGGCCTGCAGATTGGTCTCGTTCTGCATCAGCAGGAAGTCGCCGGGCCCGAGGCCGGCGCGGGCCGGCAGGTCGGCGGGCAGGGCGAGGTTGGCGCCGCCATGCAGGACGATGGAATTCTCGCCCCCGGCCTCGACCAGGATGATGGCATGGCCGGTGGCGATGCCCGCGAGCCGCAGGATGGCCGAGGTCTTGACCCCCGCCGCCGCCAGCCGGTCCAGCACCCAGTCGTCGCCGGCGCCCATGGCGCCCAGATGCACGACCTTGGCCCCGGCCCGCGCCGCCGCCACGGACTGGTTTGCGCCCTTGCCGCCCAGGCCCATGGCATAGGACTGCGCGTGCAGCGTCTCGCCGGCGCGGGGCAGGGCCTGCAGGCGATAGACATGGTCGATATTGATCGAGCCGAGATTGTAGATCGTCATCCGCCCTCCGACTCCGCCCGTTCACCGTTTCCCAGATGTTCATGCAATGCTGGCGGTGCGTCGCGCCATTTCAGCCCCGGCGCCACAGCTTGTCCATCCCGGAAACGAAAGACGCGCCCCAGGGGGGGGCGCGTCCTGCAGCTTGCGAGCCGGCGATCACTCCGGCTTGCGCGGATGCTTGATCGGCAGCCAGAGCTTCTTGTTGGTCAGATACAGCAGCGCCGCCAGCACGATCAGGAACAGCACCGAGACGAAGCCGACCTGCTTGCGGTCCATCATCTTCGGCTCGGCCGTCCACATCAGGAAGGCGGCCACGTCGCGCGACATCTGGTCGACGGTGGCTTCGGTGCCGTCCTCATAGGTGACCTGGCCATCGCTCAGCGGCGGCGGCATCTTGATCCAGTTCCCGGCGAAGGCGGCGTTGTGATAGAAGGTGCTGCCCGCTTCCTCCTTGTCCTCGCCGTTATAGCCGGTCAGGACGGCGTGGATGTATTCCGGCCCGCCGATGCCGTTGAACAGCTGCGAGATGCCGGTGCCATAGGGACCGTGGAAGCCGGCGCGCGCCTTGGCCATCAGCGACAGGTCCGGCCCCATGCCCTCGCCCGAGACGGTCGGGAAATGGTCGGTCGGCTCGCGCGGGCGATCCTCGCCGGTTTCGGCATCGGTGATGTCGAAATTCGCGGCATAGGCGCGGACCTGATCCTCGGGCAGGCCGGGGCCACCCTCGTCGCCCAGGGTGCGCAGCGGCACATAGCGCAGGCCGTGGCAGGCCGAACAGACCTCGGTATAGACCTGCAGGCCGCGCTGCAGCTGGAACTGGTCGAACTTGCCGAACGGTCCCTCGAAGCTGAACGAGATATCCTCGATATGCGCCTCGGCATGGCTGTCGCCGGCCTCTTCGGCGGCCGCATGCTCCTCGGCCGGGGTGGCTTCGGCGGCGCTCCCGGCATCCGGTGCCGCCTCGGCGGGTTCCTCGGCAGCAGGAGCTGCGGCGGCCGGTTCTTCTGCCGCTTCCGCTGCAGGAGCTTCGGCGGCATCATCGGCTGCGGCCTCCGGTGCGGTTTCGGCGGCCGGTTCGGCGGCTTCCGGTTGAACCTCGGTCTCCGCGGCCTCGGTCTCCGCGGCCTCGGCTGGTGCCGCCTCGGCCGGAGCGGCTTCGGCGGGTTGCTCGGACTCGGCCGCTGCCGCCGCGGCCTCCTCGGCCGGCTGCGCCTCGGTTTCGGCTGCCGGTTCTTCGGCGCCCGCTTCCGGGGTTGCCCCGGCGGCAGGCGTTTCGGCCTCGGGTGCCGCTTCGGTTGCAGCTTCGGCGGCCGGCGCTTCCTCGGCGGTCGGTTCGGCCGCGGATTCCGTCGCGGCCTCGGGTGCCTCGGCCGCCGGGGCGACCGTGCTGCCGGTCTGGTAGCTCGAGCCCGCGGGGGCGGTGGTGCCGGGCGCCGTGCTTGCGTCCTGTGCCACCGCGCCGCCTGCCAAGGCAACCGTCAGGGCCGCAACGGCCGTGAGCGATGCGTTTCTCAGGGTCATTGATGCCTCTCCTTACTCGGCAGGATGGGTTTCGGGCCCGTAATGGGCGTTGAAGTCTTCCTCGATGGTCTGCGGCATCGGCAGCGGCTTCTCGATGATGCCGAGCAGCGGCAGGATCACCAGGAAATAGGCGAACCAATAGGCCGCGCCGAACAGCGCGATATAGGGATAGATCCCCTCGGCCGGCATGGCGCCCACCCACATCAGGACCACGAAATCCACCGCGAGCAGCCAGAACCACCACTTGAACAGCGGCCGGTACTGCCCCGAGCGCACCCGCGACGTGTCAAGCCACGGCACCAGCGCCATGACCAGGATGGCACCGAACATGGCGATCACGCCGAAGAACTTGGCGTCGATGATGCGGAAGGACAGCCAGTTCACCAGCTGCACCAGCCAGACATCGGCGGTGAAGGCGCGCAGGATGGCGTAGAAGGGCAGGAAATACCATTCCGGCACGATATGCGCCGGCGTCGCCAGCGGGTTCGCCTCGGTATAGTTGTCGGGATGGCCCAGGTAGTTCGGCATGAAGCCGACGATGGCGAAGAACACCACCAGCACCACGGCCAGCGCGAACAGGTCCTTGATGACGAAATAGGGCCAGAAGGGCAGGGTGTCCTTCTGCGCCTCTTCCTTCGAGGCGCGGCGCACCTCGATGCCGGTCGGGTTGTTGTTGCCGGTGGTGTGGAAGGCCCAGATATGGACGATCACCAGTGCGGCGATGACGAAGGGCAGCAGGTAGTGCAGCGAGAAGAAGCGGTTCAGCGTCGCGTTGTCCACCGCCGGGCCGCCCAGCAGCCAGGTCTGAATCGACTCGCCGATGCCGGGAATGGCGCCGAACAGGCCGGTGATCACCGTGGCGCCCCAGAAGGACATCTGGCCCCAGGGCAGCACATAGCCCATGAAGGCGGTGCCCATCATGCACAGATAGATCAGCATGCCGACGATCCAGGTCACCTCGCGCGGGGCCTTGTAGCTGCCGTAATAGAGGCCGCGGAAGATGTGGATGTAGACGGCGAAGAAGAACAGCGAGGCGCCGTTGGCATGCAGGTAGCGCAGCATGTAGCCGCCGTTCACGTCGCGCATGATATGCTCGACCGAGGCGAAGGCCATGTCGACATGCGGCGTGTAATGCATGACCAGCACCACGCCGGTCGCGATCTGCAGCACCAGGCAGAAGGCCAGCACGATGCCCCAGATCCACCACCAGTTCAGGTTCTTGGGGGTGGGGATCATGATGGTGTCGTAGATCAGGCCGACGACGGGGAGGCGGCGATGCAGCCAGCGCTCGAAACCCGTCTTGGGCTCGTAATGGTCGTGGGGAATTCCGGCCATGTGCGCCTCCTCAGCCCAGCTTGATGGTGGTTTCGTTGACGAATTCGGCAACGGGGATGTGCAGGTTCTGCGGCGCCGGGCCTTTGCGGATGCGGCCCGCCGTATCGTAGTGAGAGCCGTGGCAGGGGCAGAACCAGCCGCCGAAATCGCCGGCGCCGTCGCCGATCGGCACGCAGCCCAGATGGGTGCAGACGCCGATCATCACCAGCCATTCCCCGGCCTCGTCCAGGGTGCGGTTCTGGTCGGTCGCGGGTTCGCCGGGCTTGTTCGGATTCTCGGCGTTCTGGTCGATCAGGTCGCCCAGCTGCACCTCGCGGCCCTTCTGGATCTCGTCCTCGGTGCGGCGGCGGATGAACACGGGCTTGCCCAGCCATTTCACCGTCAGCTGGGTGCCGGTCTCGACGCCGCTGACATCGACCTGGATCGAGGCAAGCGCCTGGACGTCGGCCGAGGGGTTCATCTGGTTGACAAGGGTCCAGGCCGCGGCCCCGGCCGCGACGGCGCCGGCACCGGCGGTCGCGAAATAGAGGAAGTCCCTCCGGGTGCCGTGGTCACCTGCGTGTTCGTCTGCGTGGGACACGGGTTTTGATCTCCATTTATGCCCCGAAACCGGGGCGATACGACGGAACGGGCCGTGCATCGCACAGCCCTCGCATGGGCGGTTCTAGCGATCAAAATCCTGTCAGTCCAGCGGGGCAGGCGGGCGGGCGCGCCGCAAAACGCCGCAGGTGTGGGATTTTAGCTGCGCGCCGCCGGCCGCCCGGCCGGCTGTTTGCGCTAAAGCAGCCCCGCGCTGCGGAAGCTGAGTTCGCGGGCCTTGCCGATGATCAGATGGTCGTGAACGGCGATTCCCATCACCTCGGCCGCGGCGACGATGCGGCCGGTCATGGCGATGTCGGCCTGCGAGGGGGTGGGGTCGCCCGAGGGGTGGTTGTGCAACATACTACGTACCCGTGTATCTATTTGAATAAAAAGGGGATTTTATAGGATTTCTGAGAAATGGGGACGTTGTCTGGGGTGTG
The DNA here is from genome assembly GCF_016446475.1 of Paracoccus binzhouensis. Classification (GTDB taxonomy): domain Bacteria; phylum Pseudomonadota; class Alphaproteobacteria; order Rhodobacterales; family Rhodobacteraceae; genus Paracoccus; species Paracoccus binzhouensis. Next base: position 15,496 of record NZ_JAEHFP010000101.1, read on the forward strand.
TAAGTCGTGCTCTGCCATGATCGTCACGCTCCGTCCTCACGATGCACGTCAATTCGTCCTGGAACACGGCAACTCACTTTGTTCTTTTCATCCCAGGCATCAAGTTCGCTCGCTGGATAGAGGACCGCTTTGCCGATCTTGACGAACGATGGGCCGATCCTCATTGATCTCCAGTTTCGCAGTGTACCTGGAGAGACGATTCCACGATAGCGCTCAGAAACTTCTTCTGGGGTGAAAAATCTGCTTTCTGTCATTACGATCTCCTCGCGTGGAGGCCGCGCTATGACTGGACGATTGAAATGCGGCTGCACCTGCTCCGTCACAGTCAGTAAACACTTTGGCCGTTCATCCCACATTCTCCAAGTAAGTCGCTGATTTCGCTGTCGTAATCGTGATATTTCGCATATAAATCATGGCGTTGACGGCTGCGAG
>NZ_JAEHFP010000102.1 GCF_016446475.1 Paracoccus binzhouensis
TGGATCCGATACGGGAATGGCGCCAGCTTGCCCTCGATCTGGCAACGGTAACGGGCGAGTCCCGACGCAGGCCCCGTTACGGCATCTCGTTCTTGGATCATAGCCAGAACATGACGGTAGCTGCCAGGGCGATGGCGGAAAGGAAGACCTTCGGACACCTGTCATAGCGGATGGCAACCCGGCGCCAATCTTTCAGTCTGCCGAACATGATCTCGATGCGACGCAAGACGCTGCGCCGTTGCTTCAGCGTTGCGGGCGACATCTGCTCGGCCTCGAGCATGCGCTCGATAAAGGACAGATATTCCGCACAGAGCCAGTCAATCGAGCCCTTGACCGCCTTCGGAACAGCAGGAAGCCATTTCTCACCTGCCCGCGCCGCATGGTAGTAGTTGGCGAAATCCTTGTCCTCTGGCCCCACCGGTAGGTGGATGCGGACATGCTTCCTGACCCGCGCCGGGTTTGCCGGGTGCTCCAACTCCTGAGTAGGATGGAGCATCATGAGCAAGACGACGAACAAGTTTATGTCGATTTCCGCGAAGATTGGTTGCGCGCCCCACGCCCTGAACGAGTGGGTCAGGAAGGCCGAGGTCGACAGCGGCAAGCGCGCGGGCATCCCGACCGAGATGGCCGAGAAGATGAAGGCGCTGGAGCGGGAGAACCGCGAGTTGCGTCAGGCGAACGAGATCCTGCGCAAGGCATCAGCGTATTTTGCGATGGCGGAGCTCGACCGCCGGTCGAAGTGATGGTCGGGTTCATCGACGATCAGCGTGGTGAACACGGGGTCGAGCCGATCTGCAGGGTTCTGCCGATCGCCCCGTCCACCTATTACGATCATCTGGCGAAGCGGGCCGATCCGGATCGGCAGTCGGAGCGTGCCCGGCGCGACGCGGCGTTACAGCCCGAGATCCGGCGCGTCTACGGCGTGCGCAAGGTCTGGCGGCAGCTTGGTCGGGACGGCTTCGATATTGCCCGATGCACGGTGGCACGGCTGATGAAGGGCATGGGTATTCAAGGCATTATCCGCGGCAAGCCGCATAGAACGACGGTGCCGGACAAGAAGGCTCCATGCCCGTTGGACAAGGTGAATCGGCAGTTCCGGGTGGCCGCGCCGAACATGCTCTGGGTCAGCGATTTCGCTTCGCGGACCTTCGGTTCACCTATGTCGCCACCTGGAAGGGTTTTGCCTATGTGGCGTTTGTCATCGACGCCTATGCCCGGCGGATCGTCGACGGGCGTGTCAGCGCTTCCGCCCATGCAGGCTTCGTGCTCGATGCTCTCGAACAGGCGGTCCATGATCGCCGCCCGGTCAAGGGCGCGGGGCTCGTTCACCATTCCGACCGCGGGTCGCAATACCTGTCGATCAAATACACCGAGAGGCTGGGCGAGGCCGGCATTGAACCTTCCGTCGGCAGCGTCGGCGACAGCTATGACAACGCCTTGGCCGAGACGATCAACGGTCTGTTCAAAGCCGAGGTCATCCATCGACGTGGACCCTGGCGCAGTTTCGAGGCCGTCGAATACGACACGCTGGAATGGGTGGACTGGTTCAACAACCGCCGCCTGCCCGAGCCGCTCGGGAACATCCCGCCAGCGGAAGCAGAGGCAAACTTCTACGCGGCTATGGAAACTGATCCCCTGGCCGCGTAACTAACCCAAATCAGCCTCCGGCAAAACCGGCGCGGGTCACTTCGTGGTCTATCCGGGGGACGAGGCCTTCCCGCTGCCGAACGGCATCGAGGTCATGCCGCTGCACCAGTTCGGACAGGAGCTGTTGGCGCTTCATCCGTAATTGGTTGCGGCCGCCCATCGGGCGACATCAGGGGGGAATCTATCTTCTTCATGGGCAAAGAAAGCTGGGTACCGGGGCGCAGCACTGGGTCCGACATGTTGCGGGTGGTGCTTTGCACCGGGTCCCGCAAAATAATAGTCGGTCACTAATATTTGGCGAAATCGCGAAAAGTAGCCCATCCTAGCCTACAGGCTAACCCGCCCTGCTGCGCGCTTCTGCGTCGATCAGATGCCCCCGGACAGATCGTCCAGAAAGGCCTGTTCGTCAGGCATACGTCGGAAGCCGGCGGCCCTGACACGTGCCTGAAGGGCTGCAATTGGCTCGCCGGCGTCGGTCAGAGTCAGCCTGTCGTAGAACCGGCGCTCCCTCGGCCCCATCGCGCGCAAATCGTCGCCCGTAGCCGGTGTATACAGCCGACGACAAGCGCGTGCGTCGAGACCTGTCGCCTTGGTCCTGCCGGCCGCGAGCCGCGCCAGGACCGGATATTCGCCGAGCAGATAAGTTTCATCACCAGGCCCTCCATCTCCACAGGCGCATATGCCAATATTGCAATCCGCTCATGCCCTTGCCTGTCCCGTCATAGATGCCGCTCGGCGTCCTGCGCGCCGTGCAGGATGCGGACGATTTCCAGCGTGTCGCCCAAATCCCGGAAGAAGATGATATGCGATCCGCTCAGGCACTTCAGATAGCCAGGCCGAACGTCAACTTTTCTGCTGCGCCTCTCGCCCGATGCCAGCGCGTGGCAGGTATCGCGCAGCTCCTGCACATAGCGCCGGGCTTGCGCGAGGCCCCATTCGCCCTCCGTATGGTCCCAGAACTCCTCCAGATCGCCGTGGCCGCGACGGTGAAGGCCAACGCCTTCATGCGTCGCGACCGGCCATCTTGCGGGCAATGAACTGGTCGAGGTCGAAGCCTTCCGCCCGGCCGGAGTCCTCTCCGGCGATCAGGGCGTCCTGCAACGCCTTTACCTTGGCCTCGTGCTCCTCCAGAAGCCGCAGCCCCGCCCGCACCACGTCGCTGGCCGAGCCATAACGGCCGCCCTTCACCTGCGCGTCGATGAAGCTGACGAAGTGATCGCCGAGCGAAACCGATGTGTTGCGGGACATGCGGGCCTCCTGCGCGTCTATACCGGATATCACCAAGAAATCGTATCAGCCGCAATTGCCGGCTCTCCGCCGCCGGATGGGCATATTGGCATAAACGCATGCTGTCATATGCTCCGTTGCGATGAAGCGTCTGGCCTAAGATCGTGCGGGTTGGCCAGCGCTTGCACCGCCCGCGCCTGATCCAGCCGCGCCCTCGCCTTGCCGGTGAAGGACTGCCATGCCGGGGAGGCTTCGATGACCCCGGCCAGGGTCGAGGCCGTGTAAGTCGTGCCGAATGCCTGCTTCGCCCCATGGGCCACATAGGCCACGGTTTCCGGCCATTTCAGCCAGCGCGGGCTGGTATCGGCGAGGCGATTGACCCAGCCCGCGACCCCGCGCAGGAAACCGGAGAGCCCTTCGAGCAACCCCGGTCCTACCGGTGGCTGGCGCAGCGCTTCCAATCCGTCGCTGAGCACCGGCGCCAGCGCGAGGGACATCTCGCGGTTGCGATCCGCGTCGTGGTTCGTCCAGCTGCCCATCTGTCCGGGGGTCTCCAGCCACCCCAGCAGCACCGGGTCGGGATCGACCTGCCGGATCGCGGCGATCAGCCCGCCGGTCGCGATGGCATGCACCGCCTCGGCCTCCCGAAGCCGGCTGGCGACCGTGCCCTGCATGACCGCATCGCGGTGGCGCTCCTCCTCGTCGGCAAGGCGACGGGCTTCTGCAGCACGTTCGACGGCAATCTCTGCCTCCTTCTGCGCCTTCAGCCGCTCCTGTTCGGCCTTCCACGCTGCGCGGTCCAGACGGCGGCGGCGCGGCCCCGTGCGGGCCTGCCCATACTTCGCGCCGACCTCGGCATGATAGCGGTCCTGCCAGCCGCGCATCGCCTGCTTGTAGCTGCGCGATGGCGAGCCGGACCAGCCTTTCTGCGCATGTTCGCTCTGAGTCCGAAAGCCTTCTTGGCAGCGCTTGGCGTCCATGCGCAGATTGTTATCTGCACAGAGGGGCACCGCCAGGACATGCACATGCGGGTGGGCTTCATCGAGATGCTCGATGATGCTCAGCACCTCGGCCGCGTTACGCGCCGCATCGACCTTGGCGAAGGCGATCACGTCTCTGCGCCAGCACAGGTATTCGACTTGGTCCAATTCCCCGACCGGATCGGGGAAGCTGAACACGCTGCCGATCATCACGTGGGTGTCGCTGCGGATGCTCCGCAGCGCCTCCTTCCAGTCCGGGTGCTCCTTGCGCAACCGGCGCACAAGCCTGTTCTGTTCGGCAATGCGCTGCTCGATCAGCGCGACCACCTCCGAAGGCCGCATGCCTTCGAGGATGGTGGGCGGCTGCGGGTCCCGACATGCGGGCAGGCCCCGTCCAGCCGCTCGGCCTCCTGCGCGATCTCGCTGACGGACCGGCTCTTGCTGTTACCCTTGCGCGAATAGGTCTGCTTGTGCACGAAGATAGATTTCCCGCTACGCTCAGACATAACGCAAGCCTTCGTTGAAGCTTGCAGAGCACACTTCGCTGCGGGAAACCAGCGCCAGGTCCAGCGCCATGCGGACCTGCCCAACGCTGAGCGTTCGACACAAAGGGTGACGGGATTTGATCCAGTCGGCAGTTTTTGCCGCATGTGCCGGGGTCGGTTCAGGAGGTGATTCCGGCTCGTCCGCGATGTAATCGCGCCAGCGGCCCACCCTGAACCAGTTATCCGAGAAGCAGACCTTTGAGCGCGTATAGCCTGCAGTCTCCAGCGCATAGCGCTTTACAGCGGAGAGAAGCTTTTCATGCCCGACCTCCTGCATGGCAGCTTCGACATGATGCAGGCAGGCCGCTTCGTCGCGATATCGGTCGGCGGGATAGGCCTTCAATATCTCCAGAGATTCCTCCGCCGCCTCGCGTGCACGCGCGCGCGAAGATGGCTTATGGATGGTTTCAGGATGGTTTGGGGTCCGCTGTGGACGGGGGTACCGGGTCCGCGGCGGACCCCGTTCCGGGTTCACGGTAGACCCCGTCCTCTGTGGACCCCGTCTCATCATCGGGTTCGGCAATGCTCTCCAAGGTGCGGACAGCGGCAAGGGAAATGCGATAGACGACGGTAAAACCGTTCTTGCAGGCACGGCGGCCGGTCTCGATCAGGATGCCTTCGTCCAGGAATTCGTTGATCGTGCGCTTGACGGTGGTTTCGCCAAGCTCGGTATGCCGTTGGATGGTTCCCTTGGGACACCAGATGCCCGACCCGTCATCACTGGCCTTGTCGGCCAGAAACATGATGATCTGCTTTCGCACCGGACTACCGAAGCGCCGCGCGGCGCACAGATTCGCAACCTTCCAGCTCATGCCGCACCTCCCCACGGGGTTGCGCGGCGGGAAGCTGTGACATATTCTTTTGTCAGAAGACCTTTGACAGTGCCGTCGGATGGAGTGCCAGCTCCTCCGACGGTTTTCTTTTGCGCAGGGGGCAAGCCGCAAAACTGCGGGACACCTGCGTCATGACCCATTGATTTGCATGCTGCCGCGTTGCACGAATGCGGGGCACCACTTCGTTGATCTCGTTCAGTTTTCAGAAGAAGTGGTGGGCGACCCTGGAATCGAACCAGGCATGGGTCTCCCCGGCGGAGTTACAGTCCGCTGCCGCACCTTGCAGCACGTCGCCCGCCGAACGCTCTCGGCGTGAGGGGGTGATTAGCCCGGCCGGATCAGGGCGTCAAGCGGTATGCGGCGAGTTTTTTCAGCCGCCGAACCCGCCCCGTCAAAGCCGGAAAACTTGCATTCGGCGGGGAATTCTGCGCAGTCGAAACAGGAACCGGGATTGCGACATGGCAGAGAAAGCTCAGAAATCCAAGAAACCCGCCTGGGTGGTCGACAAGGAACGCGCCCGCCGCGCCGCCGCGACCGAAACTGTCTGGCTGTTCGGCCTGCACGCGGTGCGCGACGCGCTCGCCAATCCCCGGCGCGAGAAGCTGCGGCTCGTCGTCACCCGCAACGCCCTCGACCGGCTGGGGCCCCTGCCCGGCGATCTCGCACCCGAGATCACCGATGCCCGGATCTTCGAGCGCAGCGTGCCGCTGCCGCCGGAAAGCGTCCACCAGGGCGCTGCGCTGGAGGTGAGGCCGCTGAAATGGGGCAGCCTGGCCGATCTGGCGCTGTCGGGCCCCGGCCGGCCGTTGCTGGTGGCGTTGGACCGGGTCACCGATCCGCATAATGTCGGGGCGATCCTGCGCTCGGCCGAAGTGTTCGGGGCGCGCGCGGTCATCGCGCCCTCGCGCCATGCCGCGCCCGAGACCGGGGCGCTGGCCAAGACCGCCTCGGGCGCGCTGGAGCGCCAGCCCTATCTGCGCGTCACCAACCTGGCCGATGCGTTGATCGAGTTGCAGGGCATGGGCTACGCAATCCTGGGCCTGGACGGCACTGGGCGGGAAACCTTGCCCGAGGCGCTGGAACAGCTCTCGGGCCGGCCGATCTGCCTGGTGCTGGGCGCCGAGGGCCCCGGCCTGCGCGAGCGCACGCGCCTGACCTGCGACCGCATCCTGCGCATTCCCTTCGCGGCGGATTTCGGCTCGCTCAACGTCTCGAACGCCGCGGCGGTGGCGCTCTATGCCGCCTCACGCAGTTGAGCGCCGGGATCACATCGCTGCTAGAACCCGCCTGGCGCGGTTGAGAATCGCCGGTCGATTTGCCAGATGCAGAAATGCGCCCCCTGTATCCCCGGTCATCATGATTCGTCCGCTTCTTGCCAGCCTGCTGCTTTCCCTGCCCGTTCCCGCGGCAGTGGCGCAGGATTGGGCACTGGACGGCATGGACCCGGTTTCCTACGGGACCGAGAATGCCGCGGTGCCGGGGCGCTCGGACCTGGTGACGCTGTGGCGCGGCAAGGCATGGCATTTCGCCAGCGAGCGGAACCGCAATCTTTTCGAAGCCAATCCGGGGGCTTACGCGCCAGGCCTTGGCGGGCTTTGCGTCGTGGCCCTGTCCGAGGGCCGGTCCGAGCCGGGCAATCCGCGCTATTTCGTCGTCATCGGCCAGCGCACCTATTTCCTGCGTACGGAACAGGCACGTCAGCGGCTTCTTGCCGATCCGCAGCATATCCTGATGCGCGCAAAGGCCTTCTGGACGCGGATGAACCCCTGAAATCTTCACAATCCTGCGAGAGGGGTGGAACCTTTTGGCCACGGTTCCCATTTATTTAGCGGACATGGCCACGGAACGGTCATGTTCAGATCACTGTCCCTCGTTCCGCGACTTGCGCCCGGCCAGACCTCTGGACCGGGCGCTTTTTCCATGCCACTTTCGGTTGAGATCTTGGGGGAGGATCAGATGAACCTGGCAGTACTTCGCGATATCGGCACGTCGCCGGTCGATGAGGACATTTCCCGCATCGCCCGCAGCACGCGCTGCATCGCCATCGTCGGCCTGTCGCCGAACGAGGCCCGACCATCCTGGGGTGTCGCCCGCTACCTGAAATCGCAGGGCTTCCGCGTGATTCCGGTCAATCCCGGCCATGCGGGCGGCACCATTCTCGACGAGCATGTCTATGCCGATCTGCGCACCATTCCGCCCGAGGCCGGGGTGGACATGGTGGACATCTTCCGCCGCGCCGAGGCAGTGCCCGGCATCGTGGACCAGGCGCTGCGCAGCCTGCCCCGGCTGCGCACGATCTGGATGCAGCTGGGCATCAACCATCCGCAGGCGGCCAACCGCGCCCGGGCAAGGGGGCTGACGGTGATCGAGAACCGCTGCCCCAAGATCGAGTTCCCGCGCTTCCTGTAGAACGCGCTGCCTGCAGCATGGGAAAGGCCCCGGCGGGTTACCGGGGCCTTTTGCAGTCCGGGCGGCGGCGACGGCCGGGTCAGACGGCCGAATAGAGCCCTTCGTAGATCGGCCCCAGCGTATCCACCTCGAAAAGCGAGCTGACCGAAGTGCCGTTCCAGATGTTCAAGATCGCCTGGGCGAACATCGGCGCCGTCGGCACGATGCGGATGTTCGAGGCGGCCTTGACCTTCTCGGTCGGCTCGATGGAATCGGTGATGACCAGCGATTTCATCACCGAGCCCTGCACCCGCTCGACCGCCGGGCCGGACAGGACGCCATGGGTGATATAGGCATGCACCTCGGTCGCGCCGTGCTCGGTCAGCACCTGTGCGGCCTTGCACAGCGTGCCGGCGGTATCGCAGATGTCGTCGACGATGATGCAGGTCTTGCCGGTCACGTCACCGATCACCGTCATCTCGGCCACCTCGCCCGGCTTCTCGCGGCGCTTGTCGACGATGGCCAAGGGCGCGCCGATGCGTTGCGCCAGTTCCCGCGCCCGCGCCACGCCGCCCACATCGGGCGAGATCACCATCAGATCCGACAGCCGGTCGCGGAAATGGTGCTTGATGTCCAGCGCAAAGACCGGCGCGGCATAGAGGTTGTCCACCGGAATGTCGAAGAAGCCCTGGATCTGCGCCGCGTGCAGGTCCAGCGTCAGCACCCTATCCACCCCCGCCTCGGTCAGCAGGTTGGCGACCAGCTTGGCGCTGATCGGCGTGCGGGCCTTGGCGCGGCGGTCCTGGCGGGCATAGCCGAAATAGGGGATCACCGCGGTGATGCGCGCTGCCGACGAACGCTTCAGCGCATCCGTCACGATCAGCAGTTCCATCAGGTTGTCATTGGCCGGGTTCGAGGTCGGCTGGATGATGAACATGTCCTCGCCGCGGACGTTCTCATAGACCTCGACGAAGATTTCCTGATCGTTGAAGCGCTCGACCCGCGCTTCGATGGGGGCGACGTTCATCCCGCGATGCATCGACATGCGCCGGGCGATGGCATTGGCCAGAGGCCGGTTCGCATTCCCCGCGATGAGCTTCGGTTCGGTCATGGCCGGCATGGGCTTTCCCTGTCTGGATTCGTGCGATTGCACCCCGCTTAGCACCGGGCTAGCTTGCCCGCAAACCCCGGAGGCACGCTCATGGCGCATATCGACTATTACTTCGGCACACCCAGCCCCTGGGCCTATCTGGCCGGAGACCGGCTGGAGCAGATCGCCGCCCGCCACGGGGCCGCGATCACCTACAAGCCCGTGGACCTGCTGCAGCTTTTCGACCGCACCGGCGGCGTGCGGCCCGCGGACCGCCACCCCTCGCGCATGGAATACCGCGCGCAGGAGCTGCGGCGCTGGTCCCGGCATCTGGGCATGCCGCTGAACCTGAAACCCGCCTTCTGGCCGGTGAACCCGGCACCCTCCTCCTATGCCATCATCGCCGCGCAACAGACCGGCGGTGGCGATCTGGCCGGGCTGGTACAGGGCTTCCTGCGCGGCGTCTGGGCCGAAGAGGCCGACATCGCCGACGACGCGGTGATCCGCGCCAAGCTGGCCGCCGCAGGCTTCGACCCCGATCTTGCCGACAAGGGCCTATTCGTCGGGGCCGAGACCTTCGGCCGCAACCTGGAACAGGCGGTCGAGGCCGGCGTCTTCGGCGCGCCCTTCTATGTGGTGCGCGAAAACGGCGAGCGGTTCTGGGGCCAGGACCGGCTGGATTTCCTCGACCGGCACCTGGCAAGCCTGTGAGCGGGCTGCATCTGAGGCGCTGGCCGGGCCATCCGGATCGCCCGGCCCTGGCGCTGCATTGCATGATGGGCAATGCCAGCTACTGGAAGCCGATCGCCGCGGATCTGCGCGACCGCGTGCAGATCGCCGCGCCCGACCTGCCCGGCCATGGCCAGAGCCCCGATTGGGACGGCGGGCCGCCCGATTACCATACCTTCGTGACCCGGCAGGCGGCGGCGCTGATCGACCGGCCGCTGGACCTGATCGGGCACAGCATGGGCGCCACCGTCGCCCTGCGCATCGCCGTGGCGGCGCCCGAGGCGGTGCGCAGCCTGACCCTGATCGAGCCGGTGCTGTTCGCCGCCGCGCCCGAAGCCATGAACGACGCGCTGCTGGACGATGTCGCGGCGCGGCTGGCCGCCGGCGCCGATGCCGAGGCGGCGCAGGCCTTCCTGGGCGTCTGGGGCGGGCTCGACTGGCAATCCCAGACCCCCGCCGGTCAGGCGCGGCTGGCGCGGCAGATCCACCTGGTCCAGGCCAGCAACGATGCGCTGCGCCACGACACCGCCGACATCCTGCGCGCCGGCGGGCTCGAGGCCATCGACGCCCCGGTGCTGATCGTCATGGGGGCCGAGTCGCCGCCGGTGATCCCGGCCATCGCCGATGCGCTGGCGGCGCGGCTGCCGGATGTCGGCCGCGCCCGCGTGCCCGGGGCCGGCCACATGCTGCCGATCACCCATCCGCGGCAGGTAGCCGAACTGATCGGGCTGAACCTCGACCGCGCCTGAACGGGTCAGTCCAGATCCCAGTCGTCCTCGTGCCGGACCGGGCCGATGGCCATCCAACTGGCCCGCACCCGGGCGACGCGGGTGTCGCCCCAGGTGCGGAACTGCAGCTCGAACCCGTCGGTGGTGATGTCCACCGCCTGGATGTCGGCGCGCTGATTGGCGTTGCGGTCCACATCCCACATGCTCAGCCCGACATGCACGACCGGGGGCTCGGCGAAGCTTTCGTCGAAGCGCACGCGCTGGGTCTCGACCCGCGGACCCTGGCCCGTCCACATCGGGCCGCCGCTTTCGAAGGCCGAAAACATCTCGGTCGAGCCCGTGGCGACCCCGACGGCGAAATGGCCAAAACGTCTCAAGTCCCGCTCCTCCTCCCCCAAAGCGACATGAAATGACCAGAGAACGCATTAATAAAGCCCCGGAACCTCCGGGGCTTTCTGTCTTTTCAGGCAATGTCCGCCTTAATGCGGGAAATTCGCATGGTTCGGATCAAGCCCGATATGGGTGCCGAGCGCCTCCATGTCGGCCAAGAGCTTGACCGCGGCGGCGACCAGTTCCTCTCCGGCGGATTCGCGCTCCTTGGCGGCCTGCACGCGGCGATGCGCCTGGGCCATCATCTCGTTGAAGACCTCCTGCGTCATCTCGGCGCGGGGATGCCCGCGCTCGGCCAGCAGGGTGACGGATTCGTTGTTGATCTCGGCGAAGCCGCCGGTCACCGCGAATTCCGTCTCGGACCCGTCGCCCGCCACCACGGTCACCAGGCCGGGGCGCAGGTTGACGATGGCCGGCGCATGGCCGGGCATCGCCGTCAGGTCGCCATCGGCGCCGGGCAGGCGCACCTCGCGCACCGGCACGGAAACCAGGTTCCGTTCCGGCGAGACGAGGTCGAACTGCATCGTGTCGGCCATGTCGCCCCCTTACGCCGCGTCAGCGGCAAGACGCGCGGCCTTGGCTTTCACGTCCTCGATGCCGCCGACCATGTAGAAGGCCGCTTCCGGCAGGTGGTCGTATTCGCCGGCCACGACCGCCTTGAAGGACTTGATCGTGTCCTCCAGCGGCACCTGCACGCCGTCCGAGCCGGTGAAGACCTTGGCCACGTCGAAGGGCTGCGACAGGAAGCGCTGGATCTTGCGGGCGCGGGCCACGGTCAGCTTGTCCTCCTCGGACAGCTCGTCCATGCCGAGGATGGCGATGATGTCCTGCAGCGACTTGTATTTCTGCAGGATGCCCTGGACGTCGCGGGCGACCTTGTAATGCTCCTCGCCGACGATGGCCGGATCGAGGATCCGCGAGTTCGAGTCGAGCGGGTCCACAGCCGGGTAGATGCCCAGTTCCGAGATCGCCCGCGACAGCACCGTGGTGGCGTCGAGGTGGGCGAAGGTCGTGGCCGGCGCCGGGTCGGTCAGGTCGTCGGCCGGAACATAGACGGCCTGGATCGAGGTGATCGAGCCATTCTTGGTCGAGGTGATGCGTTCCTGCATCGCGCCCATGTCGGTGGCCAGCGTCGGCTGGTAGCCCACGGCCGAGGGGATGCGGCCCAAGAGCGCCGACACTTCCGAACCGGCCTGCGTGAAGCGGAAGATGTTGTCGACGAAGAACAGAACGTCGGTGCCGGTGGCGTCGCGGAACTGCTCGGCCAGGGTCAGGCCGGTCAGCGCCACGCGCATCCGCGCCCCCGGAGGCTCGTTCATCTGGCCATAGACCAGCGCCACCTGCGATTCGGACAGGTTGTCGGGCTTGATGACGCCCGATTCCACCATCTCGTGATAGAGGTCGTTGCCCTCGCGGGTCCGTTCGCCGACGCCGGCGAAGACCGAATAGCCCGAATGCACCTTGGCGATGTTGTTGATCAGTTCCATGATCAGAACCGTCTTGCCCACGCCGGCGCCGCCGAACAGGCCGATCTTGCCGCCCTTGGAATAGGGCGCCAGCAGGTCGATGACCTTGATGCCGGTGACCAGGATCTCCGAAGCCGTCGCCTGCTGGGCGAAGTCCGGGGCCGGCTGGTGGATGGCGCGCTTCTCGGCCGTCTCGATCGGGGCGCCCTCGTCCACCGGCTCGCCCACGACGTTGATGATGCGGCCCAGCGTCGCGTCGCCCACCGGGACGGTGATCGGGCCGCCGGTGTCGCGCACCGGCAGACCGCGGACCAGGCCCTCGGTCGCGTCCATGGCGATGGTACGGACGGTGTTCTCGCCCAGGTGCTGGGCCACTTCCAGCACCAGGCGCTTGCCGTTGTTCTCGGTTTCCAGAGCGTTCAGAATCGCGGGAAGCTGCCCGTCGAACTGCACGTCGACCACGGCGCCGATCACCTGCGTGATTTTTCCTTTGGCCTCTGCCATGTGTTTAACCCCTACGTGTCAGAGCGCCTCTGCGCCCGAGATGATTTCAATCAGTTCCTTGGTGATCGCGGCCTGACGCGAGCGGTTGTACTCGGTGGTCAGGCGGTCGATCATGTCGCCGGCGTTGCGGGTGGCGTTGTCCATGGCGGTCATCCGCGCGCCCTGCTCGGAGGCCGCGTTTTCCAGCAGCGCCGCGAAGACCTGCGTCGCCACCGAACGCGGCAGCAGGTCGTTCAGGATCGCATGCTCATCCGGCTCGTAATCGTAGAGCGCCGAGGCCGCGGCCTCGCCCTCCTCGACCACGGCGGGGATGACCTGCCGGGCGGTCGGAACCTGGCTGATGACGGATTCGAAGCGGTTGTAGAACAGCGTCGCCACGTCGAACTGCCCCGCCTCGAACCGGTCGAGGATCTCGTCGGCGATCTGGCGCGCGTTCTCGTAGCCGATGCGCTTGACCTCGCTGAGATCCACGTGATTCACGAAGAGGCTGCCGTATTCGCGCTTGAGCTGCTCGCGGCCCTTCTTGCCGACGGTCAGGATTTCCACCTGCTTGCCCTGCGCCTGCAGGTCCAGCAGGCGCTGGCGGGCGAGCTTGACGATGGACGAGTTGAACCCGCCGGCAAGCCCGCGTTCCGAGGTCAGCACCACCAGCAGGTGCCGGCGGTCCTCGCCGCTACCGGTCAGCAGCCGCGGCGCCATGTCCGAGCCGGCCGCCGCAGCGGTCAGCCCGGCGATCACCGCGTTCATCCGCTCGGCATAGGGACGCGCCGCCTCCGCCGCTTCCTGCGCGCGGCGCAGTTTCGCGGCGGCGACCATCTGCATCGCCTTGGTGATCTTGCGCGTGTTCTTGACGCTGCCGATCCGGTTCTTGAGATCCTTGAGGCTGGGCATCTGTCACCCCCCTCAGGCGTAGGTCTTGGCGTAACCGTCCAGCGCCGCCTTGATCGCATCCTCCAGATCGCCCGCCACCTTGCGGTCGTTCCGGGTCATGTCGTCCAGCAGATCGGCCTTCTGGTTGCGCAGGTACTGGATCAGGCCCTGTTCCCAACGGGTCACGTCGGCGACCGGGATGCCGTCCAGATAGCCCTTGGTGCCGGCATAGATCACGATGACGATCTCGGCATTGGTCAGCGGCGAATATTGCGGCTGCTTCATCAGCTCGGTCAGGCGCGCACCGCGGTTCAGAAGCTTCTGCGTCGCGGCGTCGAGGTCCGAGCCGAACTGCGCGAATGCCGCCATCTCGCGATACTGGGCCAGTTCCAGCTTGACCGGGCCGGCGACCGATTTCATCGCCTTGGTCTGGGCGGCCGAACCGACGCGCGACACCGACAGGCCGGTGTTCACGGCCGGGCGGATGCCCTGGAAGAACAGTTCGGTTTCCAGGAAGATCTGGCCATCGGTGATCGAGATCACGTTGGTCGGGATATAGGCCGACACGTCGCCCGCTTGCGTTTCGATGATCGGCAGCGCGGTCAGCGAACCGGCGCCATTGGCCTCGTTCAGCTTGGCCGAACGCTCCAGCAGGCGCGAGTGCAGGTAGAACACGTCGCCCGGATAGGCTTCGCGCCCCGGCGGACGGCGCAGCAGCAGCGACATCTGGCGATAGGCCACGGCCTGTTTCGACAGGTCGTCATAGATGATGAGCGCATCCATGCCGTTGTCGCGGAAATATTCGCCCATGGCGGTCGCCGAATAGGGCGCCAGGTATTGCATCGGCGCCGGGTCCGAGGCGGTCGCGGCCACCACGGTGGTGTAGGCCATGGCGCCGGTCTCTTCCAGCTTCTTCACCAGCTGGGCCACGGTCGAGCGCTTCTGGCCGACGGCGACATAGATGCAGTGCAGGGTCTTCATGCCATCGGCCTCGCGGCCGTTGTAGTTCGCCTGGTTCAGAATGGTGTCCAGGGCGATGGCGGTCTTGCCGGTCTGGCGGTCGCCGATGATCAGCTCGCGCTGGCCGCGGCCGACGGGGATCATGGCGTCCACCGACTTCAGGCCGGTCGCCATCGGCTCGTGCACCGATTTGCGCGGCATGATGCCGGGCGCCTTGACGTCGGCGATGGCCATGATCGGGTCGGCGATCGGGCCCTTGCCGTCGATCGGGTTGCCGAGCGCGTCGACGACGCGGCCCAGCAGGCCCTTGCCGGTCGGGACTTCCACGATGGCGCCGGTGCGCTTGACGGTATCGCCTTCCTTGATCGAGCGGTCGTCGCCGAAGATCACGACGCCGACGTTGTCGGTTTCAAGGTTCAGCACCATGCCGCGGATGCCGCCCGGGAACTCGACCATCTCGCCGGCCTGAACCTTGTCCAGGCCGTAGACGCGGGCGATGCCGTCACCGACGGACAGCACCTGCCCGACCTCGGCCACCTCGGCGTCCTGACCGAAATTCTTGATCTGATCCTTAAGGATGGCCGAGATTTCGGCAGCCTGGATTCCCATTATCCGACCTCTTTCATAGCATTCTGGAGGGAGGCGAGCTTCGAGCGGATCGAGCTGTCGATCATCTGCGAGCCCAGTTTGACGATCATGCCGCCGATGAGGCTTTCATCGACGCGCGCGTTCAGTTTCACCTTCTTGCCCGATTTCGCGGCCAGCGTGTCCGCAAGGCGGGTCTTCTGCTCGTCGCTCAGCGCCTGGGCGCTGACCACGTCGGCGGTGACCTCGCCGCGCGCATCGGCGATCAGGCCGCGCAGCTTGGCGATGAACTGCGGCAGCGCGAACAACCGGCGGTTTTTCGCCATCAGCCGCAGCGTGTTGGCCAGTTCGGGCGACAGGCCCATGCGCCCGGCCAGGGTGCCGATCGCCGCTTCCTGCTGCTGACGATCATAGAGGGGCGAGACGGTCAGGTCGCGCAGATCCTCGCTGGCGTCATAGGCCGAGGCCAGATCGTCGACCTGGGCGGACAGGGCGTCGATGCCGCCCGCATCCCGGACCAGATCGAACAGGGCCTGTGCGTAACGCCCGGCGATATCAGCGGAAATCGAAGCGGAATTGGCCACGGTCATCCTTCCGGTTAGCGCAAGCTCCGCTGGCGGGCCGGCTGGCGGGCCGGTCAGTCGCGGAGCGCGGGTCAAGGGTCGGCCCTGGCAAGGATCTGGCATGGATCGGGCTGGGGCCTTCCCGAAAATCTGCGGCGTCTCTAGCAGGTGATTTTCCCTGCCGCAACCGCCTTGAACACGGAAATGAGAGTGTTTCCGCCCTTGCTATGCCGAGTTTTCCGCCGATTGCGCAAACAGCCGCAGCGCAGGGCTCCTCGCACGGGTGCGCGCGGGCGCGATCCGGGTCGCGCCGGGTTCAGGGCGGGTTCAGGTCGGCCGAGGATTCGCCGCGCCTCCGCCCGGATTGCCCCCCGGCCCGCCGGCGGGGCCGCG
>NZ_JAEHFP010000103.1 GCF_016446475.1 Paracoccus binzhouensis
GTGGCCGGCATCGACCCGGCCGACATGCGCCCGCAAAAGGGCGCCGCCTGAGCAAGGCACCGGCAGACGCCAAGAGGGCAGAAAACCACAAGCGGCCCGGGCCGCCCGCCTGTGATCGCGTGATTTTCGATGCCGCGCAGACTATCGTTCAACCCGGACCCTCGCCGCGCGAGCGGTCCCGCAAGCAGAAGCAGCCGGCGGCGCCCGACACCCGGCGCCCGCCCAGCCACGGAGGAGAAACCATGTCCCGACACTCTGGAAACACCGAAGCCACCCACGAACCGGATATGATCGACGGATCGCGGCGCGGCTTTCTCAGGACCACCGGCCTGACGGCGCTGGGGACGATGCTGGGCATGGCCGTGCCGTTCGAACGCAACCTGCCGGCGGGCTTCGTGCCCGCCGCGCTGGCCCAGGACACCGGCCTGGACCTGATGGCGGGCAAGCAGGGACTGGTGGTGCTGGGCGACCGGCCGCTGAATGCCGAGACCCCGGCGCATCTGCTGGACGACGACGTCACGCCCTATGAACGGCTGTTCGTGCGCATGAACGGCCTCGTCCCGCAGACGGCGCTGGACCAGGACGCCGAGGGCTGGACCCTGACCGTCGACGGCGAGGTCGAGACGCCGCTGGAACTGACTATCGACGCGCTGAAGTCGCGGTTCGAGAATGTCACCCGGCGGCTGGTGATCGAATGCGGCGGCAACGGCCGGGCCTTCTTCCAGCCCGGCACCTCGGGCAACCAATGGACCGTCGGCGCTGTCGGCTGCCCGGAATGGACCGGCGTGCGGCTGGCCGACGTGCTGAAAGAGGCCGGCGTCAAGGAAACCGCTGTCTATACCGCGCATTACAGCAACGACGTGCATCTGAGCGGCGCTACCGAGAAAGAGGTGATCTCGCGCGGCGTGCCGATCGAGAAAGCCCTGGAGGAGGATGCGATCATCGCCTGGGCGATGAATGGCCAGCCGCTGCCGGCGCTGCACGGCTTTCCGCTGCGGCTGATCGTGCCGGGCTATCCGGCCTCGGCCTCGCAGAAATACCTCAACCGCATCTGGATCCGCGACAGGGAACATGACGGCGCCAAGATGACCGGCGATTCCTATCGCATCCCGGCCTATCCGGTCGCGCCCGGCACCGAGGTGCCCGAGGAGGACATGGTGGTGCTGACCGAGATGCCGGTGAAGTCCATCATCACCTTCCCCGAGACCGGGACCGAGGTGAAGGCGGGCGAGGCGGTCGAGGTGCGCGGCCATGCCTGGTGCGGCAAGGGCGACGTGGCTGCGGTGCATGTCTCGCTGGATTTCGGCCAGGCCTGGCAGGAGGCCGCGCTGGAGCCGGCGCCGAACCGCTTCGCCTGGCAGCGCTGGCGCGCGCAGCTGACCCTGCCGCAGCATGGCTATTACGAGGTCTGGGCGCGGGCCACCGACCAGGACGGCATCGGCCAGCCGCCGCTGTCCCCGGTCTGGAACCCGCGCGGCTATGCCAACAACATCCAGCACCGCATCGCGCTGGTCGCGGTCGGCTGAGGGGTGGCCGCGATGTCCAGAATCATCAAGACATTTGCCGCCGCTCTGGCCGTGCTGCTGCTGGGGGCCGGCCTGGTCGCGGCCGAGGCGAGGCTGGATCCCATGGGCGCGCTGGCGGGCCGGCCGGCCGGCTCGAACCCGCTCGACCCGATGACGGCGATCCGCGCCAAGGCCGATGCGGGCGCGGCGCGGGCCAGGAACGAGGAGTTCGGCGGCCTGCCCGACGGCGAGGGGGCCGAGGAGACCTATTACCAATGCGTCGCCTGCCATTCGACCGAGATCATCAAGCAGCAGCGCGTCACCGACCATCGCTGGGACGAGCTGTGGACCTGGATGGTCGAGGCGCAGGGCATGGTCGAACCCGAGCCGGAAACCAAGGCGCTCATCCTGACCTATCTCAAGACCAACTTCTCGTCCGAGAGATAAGGAAATGGCGGCGGGGCGCGTCCGCAAGAAGGGCGTCGCCCGACTTTCCCGGTGCCGGAGGGTCCGGCGCGTCAGCGCGCCCCGGACCCGTCGGGCTTGCCAGCGGCGGTGGCATCATCTAGATATGTAATGTAATAACATTGCTATTCGAGGATACCATGTCCGCCAGCCGCCTTCCCGGCGATCCGCGCCTGCCCGTCACCGTCCTGTCCGGCTTCCTGGGCGCCGGCAAGACCACGCTTCTGAACCACGTCCTGAACAACCGCCAGGGCCGCCGGGTCGCGGTCATCGTCAACGACATGTCCGAGGTGAACATCGACGCCGACCTGGTGCGCGAGGGCACCGAACTGTCGCGGGCCGAGGAGAAGCTGGTCGAGATGACCAATGGCTGCATCTGCTGCACCCTGCGCGACGACCTGCTGGCCGAGGTGCGCCGCCTGGCGCAGGCGGGGCGCTTCGACTACCTGCTGATCGAATCCACCGGCATCGCCGAGCCGCTGCCGGTCGCCGCCACTTTCGACTTCCGCGACGCGAAGGGCGACAGCCTCTCGGACGTGGCCCGGCTCGACACCATGGTCACGGTGGTCGATGCGCTGAACCTGACCCGCGACTTCTCGAGCCACGACTTCATCGCCGCGCGCGGCGAGTCCCTGGGCGAGGCGGATGAGCGCCGGCTGGTGGACCTGCTGACCGAGCAGATGGAATTCGCCGATGTGGTGGTGCTGAACAAGGCCGGCGCCGCGGGGCCGGCGCGGCTGGACCAGGCCCGCAAGATCGTCCGGGCGCTGAACCCGGACGCAAGGCTGATCGAGACCGATTTCGGCCGCGTCGAGCCGGACGCGATCTTCGACACCGGCCTGTTCGACTTCGACCGCGCCCATATGCACCCGATGTGGGCGAAGGAGCTTTACGGCTTCGCCGAGCACGTGCCCGAGACCGAGGAATACGGCATCTCCTCCTTCGTCTATCGCGCCCGGCGGCCCTTCCATCCGCAGCGCATCCACGAGGTTCTGACCGGCGAGCTGCCGGGGGTGATCCGGGCCAAGGGGCATTTCTGGATCGCCTCGCGCCCCGGCTGGGCGGCGGAGTTCTCGCTTGCCGGGGCGCTGTCCAGCGTCCGGCCGCTGGGCAGCTGGTGGGCCGATGTCCCGCGCGAGCGCTGGCCCGGCCATCCCGAGGCGCTGGCCGAGATGCGCCGCCACTGGGTCGAGCCCTGGGGAGACCGCCGCCAGGAGCTGGTGTTCATCGGCGCCGGCATGGACCGCGAGGCGATCAGCCGGGCCCTGGACGATGCCCTGGTCATGGCAGCCGGGTTCACCCCCCAGGACTGGCAGCACCTGCCCGATCCCTTCCCGCAATGGAACCGCCACCCCGTCGCATGAAACCAGCGGAAAGGGCCGGCCGCGCGGTGGCTCAGGGCGTTTCCCGACCAGCGGGGCTGCGGAACGGCGCCAGCCAGCCCAGGGTCTCGTCAGTGGGGCGGCCGGGGCGGTATTCGGCACCCAGCGGCCGCGTCCAGCCCAGATCTTGCAGCACGCCGTAGACATGGCGATAGTCCAGCTCACCATGGTCGGGCGCGCCGCGGTCGGGAACCGCGGCGATCTGGACATGGCCGATGATCTCGCGGTGCTGGCGCAGACGGCGCGTGATGTCGCCCTCCATGATCTGCAGGTGGTAGCAGTCGAACATCAGCCGCAGATTGTCATGCCCGGCCGCCTCGATGATCCGCGCCGCCTGGTCCGAGCCGGTCAGGAAATAGCCCGGTGCGTCATGGCGGTTCAGCGGCTCGATCAGGACGGTGATGCCATGCGGCCGCGCCAGCCGGCAGGCATGGTCGAGATTGGCGCGAAAGACGCGCGCCGCCGCATCGCCCTCGGCAAAGCCGGCCATGACATGCACCGCCGGGCAGCCGATGGCGCGGACATAGTCCAGCGCCTGCTCGATCCCGGCCCGGGCCTCGGCCTCGCGCCCCGGCAGGGCGGCCAGCCCGTTCTCGCCCGACCGGCCGCGGGCGGTGTTCAGGCCCAGCATGGCCAGGCCGGTCTGGGCCAGGGCGGCGGCGGTCTGCCCGGGCGGCACGTCGTAGGGCCAATGGCATTCGACGGCGTGGAAGCCGGCGCCATGGGCAGCGCGGATCGCCTGCGGCAGGGGCAGCTCGGCCCAGAGAAAGCCCAGATTGGCCGAAAACCGCGTCATGCGTCCCCCCCCCGAGGCAATGAGGCAATGTAGTGCCGGCACCAAGGCATCGCCCCGGGGCGGTGTCAACCGGCCAAGCGCCCTGCCCGGCCCCCGTGCTCACGTTTCCGTCACCGGCTCGGAACCGGCTTGGCATGCGCGGCCAGTCGTGGCTGACTGGTTGCATCGCAATCTTTTGCCGGAGGACGCCATGGCCCGCCTGACCGCCAGGGATTTCCCGCAAGAACTGCTCGAACTCTACGACTTCTATGCGCATGGGCGCATCACCAAACGCGACTTTCTCGACCGGGCCGGGAAGTTCGCCGTGGGCAGCCTGACCGCGGCCAGCCTGCTCGACCTGCTCAGCCCGGATTACGCCCTGGCCCAGCAGGTGCAATTCACCGATCCCGAGATCCTGGCCGAATACGTCACCTATCCCTCGCCCGAGGGGAACGGCGAGGTGCGCGGCTACCTGGTGCGCCCCGCACGGGACGGGGCGGCGCTGGAAAGCCCGGTGGGCGGGGTCGTGGTCGTGCACGAGAATCGCGGCCTCAACCCTTATATCGAGGACGTGGCGCGCCGCGTCGCCAAGGCCGGGTTCGTGGCGCTGGCGCCGGACGGGCTGACCTCGGTCGGCGGCTATCCCGGCAATGACGAAAAGGGCCGCGAGCTGCAGCGCCAGGTCGATCCCGAGAAGCTGATGAACGATTTCTTCGCCGCGGTGGACTGGCTGAAGGCCAGCCCGCTGACCACCGGCAAGGTAGCGATCACCGGCTTCTGCTATGGCGGCGGCGTGTCGAACGCGGCGGCGGCGGCCTTTCCCGACCTGGCCGCGGCAGTGCCCTTCTATGGCCGCCAGGTCCCGGCCGAGCAGGTGCCGCAGATCCAGGCCCCGCTGCTGCTGCATTTCGCCGAGCATGACGAGAACGTCAATGCCGGCTGGCCCGCCTATGAAGCGGCCCTGAAGCAGCACGGCAAGACCTACGAGGCGCATATCTATCCCGGCACCAATCACGGCTTTCACAACGACACCACGCCGCGCTTCGACGAGGCGGCCGCCGAACTGGCCTGGGAACGCACCATCGCCTGGTTCCGGAAATACCTGGCCTGACCGGGCACCGGGACGGGTCGGCGGAGCTTAATAGGTCACGGTCACCACCACCGTATCGGCATAGGCGCCGGGCGGTGGCGTGGGCTGGGCCGGAACCCGGCCGTGAACGGTAAAGCCCTGCATCGCGCCCGACCCCGCGGCGGTCGTCGCCAGCCCGTCGCCGGGCTGCCCCCAGACCAGAGTCCGGCCGCTGTCGCGGTAAAGTTGATAGCCGATCCGGTTGCCCGCCAGGTCCTGCATGTGGCGGTCGTTCACGCCGCTGCCATGCAGCCCGTAGCCCAGACCCAGGTCGTAGCTGGACCCCGCGGTGCAGGTGACGCGGATCTGGCTGCTGGCATCGACCGGCTGGTCCAGCAAGCCGACGGTGCCGAAATCCAGGTCATCCGCCTCGACCCGGCAATCCGGCACCACCTGCGCCCGCACGGTGAAGCTGAAGCTGGCCGTCCGGTCGGTGCACAGCAGCAGGATGTTGCAGGTCCGGTAATCCACCCGCACGTCCAGGGGATTGCGCGAGAAGGCCGAGGCATAGCTGCCCGGCACGACGGCATTCTGCCCGGCCGGCACCCGGGCATAGACGGGCACGTTCATGCCCGAGCCGGTCAGCAGGGTCAGGATGCTGGCCCCGGTCAGCCGCAGGCTCTGGCCGCCATGGCTGCCATAGCTGCCGCCGAAGACCACGCTGCGGGCCGCGTCCTGATACAGCTCGAACCCGAGCCCGGTCGAGGTGCCGGCGCTGGTCATCCGCCGCAACCCGCCATCGAGCCCGCCCATCCCCTCGCCCAGGTGGATGCGCATGTCGATCGAGGACAGAAGCCCCAGGAAGGCCGAGCAGCTGATGGCGATGTTGCCCACTGCGTCGGTCGGGCTGCCGCCCAGCACGTCCACCGGACCCAGCACCACGTCGCTGGCGGAAAAGCTGCAGCTCTGCGCCCGCGCCAGCCCGGCCGAGGCCAGCAGCAGCGACAGGGCGATGAGGGCCGGGCGCAACAGGGACGCCAGTCGCAAGGCGGTCACAGGCAGGGCACTCCTCGGATTTCGGTCAGGGTTCCGGGCTGGTCAGCATAGTCGAACTGCGCCGCGCAAGCGCGACCGTCGGGATAGGAGACCCGGATCTCGTTGCGGTCGCGCAGGCCCAGGACAAAGACCTCGCCGTCGAAACCGACCAGCAATGCGCCGTCGTCGATG
Organism: Paracoccus binzhouensis; assembly: GCF_016446475.1. Lineage (GTDB taxonomy): Bacteria > Pseudomonadota > Alphaproteobacteria > Rhodobacterales > Rhodobacteraceae > Paracoccus > Paracoccus binzhouensis. Next base: position 6,424 of record NZ_JAEHFP010000103.1, read on the forward strand.
CCGTTCACCACCACCTTGCCGCCGACCTGCAGCGGCGCGCCATCGGCACCGACCAGCGCCACCAGCGCCTCGCGCGGGCTGGCCTGCACGCCGAAATCGACCCGCGCGCCGGCATGATGGGCGGGGCGCACGGTCTGCTTCGTCACCCCCACCGCCGCATCCAGCGGCAGGCCGGCCGGGTCGATCGAGACGCTGTTCGCCTCGTAGGCGCGCAGGTCGGGCACCAGGATCTTGCCCGAGCGGCCGGTGCGGCCGACGGGGCGGTTCTCGGCGCTGACCTCGACCCCCGGCGCGCCGGCATCGACCACGGCGAAGGCGTCGTCGATGCGCCGCGACAGGAAGACGCCGCCGCCGGCCGCGACGACCGAGCCGTCCAGCCGCAGCCCCAGGCCGCGATTGCCCTGCGAGACGCGCGCGGCGACTTCCGCGCGACCCAGCCGGCCTTCGCGCGCGGCGCTGCCCTGCAGGGCAAGGCGCTCGCCCCGGTCGGCCTGCAGGCGCCAGCTCCAGCCCGGGACGCGGTCCTTGCTGCGGCCGCTGGCGGTGGCGTATTGGCGCCAGCCCGCGCGGCGATGCTCGACCATGATCCCGGCATCGCGCCGCCCGCCCAGCGGCATGTGCAGCTGCGCGCCGATCAGCCGGTCATCTTGCGCGCCGCGCTGCGCCAGCGCGGTCAGGGTCAGGCTGGCATCGCCCCAGATCTGCCGGTTGTAGGACAGCCCCAGGCTGGTCTCGTCCCGCGCATCGGCATGGCGAAGGTCGGACAGGAACAGGCTGGCGGCGCTGCCCCGATCCGCCAGCGGCAGGGAAAGCGCCAGCTGCGCCAGGTGGCGGGGGAACTCGGCCAGCTCGGGTGCCGCCAGCTCGGGATCGGCGGTCAGCGCCGCGATGTCGGTGAACAGGCCGCCGGTGCGGGTGATGCGGCCCGAAAGCTGCGCGCGCCCCAGGCGCAGCTGGGTCGAAAGGTCCAGCAGGTGCCCCTCGCCCCGCTCGGCGCGGCTATGGGCCAGGCTCAGGCTGGCCGTGCCCAGATGCGCGATGCGGAAGGTGGCGCCCAGGCCGGCCATGGCCAGATCCTCGCCGCCCTCGGCATGGGCCATCAGTGTCAGCCCGTCGGTCAGGCCATAGCGCAGCGTCGCGACGCCGAACGTCCCGCCGGCATAGCGGTCGCTGTCCGAGCCGATACCCAGCCGCGGCCGCCCCGCCGCCAGCGCGAAATCCGCCATGCCCCGGCGCAGCAGCTCGCCGGAAACCAGGAAGGGCAGATCCAGCTGCGTCTCGCGTCCGGTGACGTCGCGCACCACCACCCGCGCCATGCCCGAGCCGCCCGAGAGCGGCAGGTCGTCGATGCGAAACGGGCCGGCAGGAACATCGGCGGCATAGGTGCGGATCGAATCGGCAAAGACCTCGACGGTCGAGGGCAGCGCCGCGCTGCCCTCGAATCCCGGCAGCGGCAGGGTGACCAGATCGGGGCGCAGGCCGAAATTGCGCTCGACCATCAGGCCGCCCAGCCGCACCGGCCGCGACCAGCCGGGGCCACGGGTGGCGATGTCGCCCAGCTGCACCTGCACCGCGCGACCGGGAAAGGCACTGCGCCAGTAGCTGTCGAGCCGGCGATGGCGCAGCGCGCCGTCCTTGTCCTCGGCCATGACGAAACCATGGGTCAGCGTGCCCAGCGGCATGAACAGCCGCGCATCGAAACTGCCCGAGACGCCGTGATCCCAGCCGCCCGCCTGCCCCTGCCAGCTGTCGAAGGCCAGCCCGTAATTCAGCACCAGCCCATAGCCGTGATCGACGGCGGGGGCAGCGGCGTCCTCATCCGGCAGCAGCTCGGCATCGGGTGCGGCGCTCAGCACATGCGGCGCCAGCAGCGCGTCGGGAACGATGAAGCGGATGGTCTGCTCGGGCTCGATCAGCCGCCAACCCAGGCCGGGGATGCTGTCCAGCCGCACCTCGCCCCGGCTGGCCACGCCATCGGGCAGGATGCCGCTGTTGCGCAGCTCGCCGGCATCGGCGGACAGCACGCCGCCGCCCAGGTCGGTGAAGCGGGTGATCAGGTTCATCGGCCGGCCGTTGACGAAGACCTCCAGATACAGCTCGCGCCCGGCCGGTGGCCCCTGCTGCGCGAAAAGCGGGCCGGCCAGCACGACGAGAAGCGCCAGGGCAAGCAGGCCCCGGATCGGCGGGTATGCCCTGCCCCGGCTAGCGCGCCGGGACCTGGGCATCCAGCGTCCCGAGATTGGTCGCCGCCTTCAGCCGGGCGCCGCCACCCAGCCGGCCGGCCGGCGCCACCGGCCATTGCATGGTCGAGCCGCCCAGCACATAACCCATCAGCCCGGGGCGCGAGACCGAGGCGCCGCTGGCGCCGCTGAGCCGCAGATCGGCCAGCCGCAGCCGCGTGTCCCCGCGGTTCTGCGCCACCAGGAAGGTGGCGCCGCGGCTGCTGCGCAACGACCAGGCGACATCGGGATGACGGGCGCCGCGGCCGACAAAGAAGACCGGGATGCGCAATTCGGTGGCAAAGGCCACCGCGCCGCTGCGCCGGCGGCCCTGATCCGGCACCTCGTTCAGGATGATGCGCCAGGCCTCCTCGCCCCGGACCGGGGACTTGGCGGTGCGCACCACGCGGATGGTCTGGGTGGCGCCGGGCGGCAGCCGGGTGGCGGGCGGGCTGACCACCACCTCGCCGCTGCGGCGCAGCTGCTCCTGCCCGCCGGATTGCGTCCAGCGGAAGGCGCGGGCCTGCACGGTGATCGGCTCGCGCCCCTCGTTGCGCAGGGTCAGCGTGGTGGCCGCGCCGGGGGCCGGAACCTCGAGCATGACCGGCGAGACCCGCAGCCCCTCGGCCGCGGCCGGTCCCGGCAGCGCAAGCGCCAGCAAAGCGGCCAAAAGGCCGCGGCGAAGCAGGTCGAACATCATGGATATCCCGTTCAGTAGGTGACGGTGACGGTCACGGTATCGGTATAGGTGCCCGGCGCCGGCGTGGTCTGGGCCATCACCCGGCCATAGACGGTGAAGGACTGCGCCGCCCCGGTTCCCGTCGCCGCCTGGGTGTCGGTGCCGACCGTATCGCCCCAATTGGCGGTGCGGCTGCTGTCGCGGAACAGCTGGTAGCCGATCGTATCCGCGCCCGCGCTCATCAACCGGGTGGTGGTGGTCGCCCCGGTTCCCGAGCCCGCGTCCAGGCCGATGTCATAGGGGGTGGAACTGGTGCAGGCGACCTGCAGCGTGGCGCTGGCATCGACATCGCTGGTCAGCACGCCGGCGCTGCCGAAATCCAGCGTCTCGGTCGAGATGATCTGGCATTCCTCGGCAATGGTGATGCGCACGTCGAAACTGTCGGTGGCAGTCTGAGAGACGGCTGCCAATGGCACCAGGATGGCGCATCCCGCCAGGGCTGGGCGCAGGGTCGCTTTGATCATGTGTCGTTCGTCCGGCTGTCGCCGCCTTGCGCGGCGTGGATCAGGGAAGGATCAGGGGGATTTGAACAAATGGCACCGGGCAACGATAAACCTGAAGTTGTTAACCAATATTAACAAACAACCTTTGCGTCAACCGGGAACCGCCGGGTGGCGCGGCTGCGGCGGGCAAGGCGGAGAGGGGCGCGGCCGGCGATGCGGCGAAGCCGCCGCCCGGCCGAATTGGTCAAAAGCCTCCGGTCCGGGCCGGTCATTGCAGGCTGTCGTATCGGCGGATGATCCAGCTGAGGTCATAGGCCAGCCAGGCCAGGCCGATCAGCGCCACATGCCGCAGGCTGCGGGCGCGCATCGCCAGAAGGGCGATGGCCACCCCGATGCCCAGCCTGACCGGATATTCGGGGCCGAGCGCCCGCAGATGCTCGGCCCCCTTCATCAGCGTGTCGAGCAGGTCGAAGCCGAAGGTCAGCGCGAAGATCCCGAAGAACCAGCCCCGCCGACGCATGAAGAAGTCCTCGCTCTCGGCATGGTCGGGCAGCGCGTCGGGAAAGATCAGCGTCGCCATCAGGAAATGCAGCGAAGCATAGCCAAGGACGAAGACATAGGCGCCGAAATGCCAGTCACTGATGCGGCGCAGGCCGAATTCCCACCACCAGAAATGCACCGCGCTCAGCAGGATGACCACGGCCCAGACGGTCTGGGCCAGCATGCCCTCGGTGCGGGCCGGAGACTGGATGCGCCGCGACAGCCCCGCCAGCACGCGGGTGATGCCCAGCCCCAGGATCAGGCTGACCAGGACACGAAGATGACCGTAAGCATCCATCGCTGCGCTCCGCTCGCTTTTTCCGACCGCATGTCCCGGCCATCCTGAAGCCCGGGCAGGGATTTTTCCAGCCCGGGAAGCCGGGCGCAAGCGCCGGATATTCGCCCGGCCGGCTTATCCCGGCCAATATCTGGAGGATATTTCCGCCGATCCACAAAATATGCCCGGCCGCAATTGACTATCGCGAAAATTCACGCCGATTTAACGGCTTGCGCCGACAATTTCTTACCAGATTGCATGATCCGTGCTAATTTCAACTGGAGCGAATGGAGATTCGACATGCGGTTTCTTGTTCTCTGCCTGTGCCTGGTTCTTGCCGCGGGTCCCGTCCTGACCGTCTCTCCGGCCCAGGCCGGACCTTGCGATCCCAACCTGCAACGCTGCTGACCGGCAATCCGGGCCTCGGCCGGTCGCGCCGGGCCTGAACCATATTCAACGGTATCGGAGGTCGCATGGAAAACCCATGGCCCGCCGGGGTTCCCCTGTCACTGTGGACCTATAACGGTTTGCGTCCCGATGCGCTGGCCCAGTTGCCGATGATGGGCATCAAGTTCGCGCCCGGCTTCCTTTATGCCTTCGCCTTCGGCTGCATCTTCATCGCCATATTCGCCTGGAAGCGCTTTCAGGTCCGCACGGACGTCCGCTCGGTGTCGCGGGCGCTTTGCGAGCTCAGCCCCAGCGACATCGGCGGCCATGGCGCGCTGATCCGGGCCTATTTCATCTATGCCGGCGCCATCCTGCTGCTTTACGTCTCGCTGACCTTCTTTGGCCGGCTGATCCTGCAATCCACGCAGATGATCCCGGTGGCCGGCATCCAGATGGACCTGGACAAGCTGCAATTCGACAGCCTGCAATGGCCGCTGATGCTGGCCTTCGCCTTTGCCGGGCTGGCCGAGATGCTGCCGCCGGTCAAGGTGACCGAGGGCTGGCTGCGCAACCGCGCCTATCGCGCCGTCGGCATCCCGGTGCGGCTGGAACAGACCATGCGCAACCTGATCGTCACGCTGGACGCGGCCTGTTCGGCGGACGGATCCTCCGACGAGCTGTCGCAGCGGCTGCGGGTCTATCGCGACCGCTGGGCGGCCACCCTGGCGCGCCATGTCTGGACCAAGCAGCCCGACACCCAGCGCCAGTCCCGCCACGAGGAGATGATCCTGCTGCTGGCACAGCTGGAGATTCTGGTGTTCTGGGCCAAGTCCGCCCGCGGCAACTGGCCGGGGCACGAGGTCTCGGCCTCGGTCCGCGAGATGGAGCGCAAATATGTCGCCGACGCCGTGGCGCTGCTGGACGAGGTGCATGGCCGCATGTTCGAGGAAGCGCCCGAGCCGCCGGACAAGGACCTGCGCGCCCGCCGCGCCCGTTTCGCCGAATTCCTGGCCGCCAGCGCCGCCCGGGCCGAGGCGCTGCGCTTCGACCTGGTGGGGATCCTGGCGATTTTTCTGGAGCGCGACCCGGACAGCCCCGCCGACAGCGCCGATACCGCCGCGCACATGGACGGCCACGCTGCCGGGCACCCGGCCGGGCACGGTGCCGAACGGACCGTGGCCGGCGCCCAGACGCCGCCCGACCCGGCGCTGCACCGCCTGCTGACCCGCACCGAACGGCCGGACACCGCCGGCACCGGCCCCGAGGCCGGGCTGTTCCTGGCGCTGATCGCGGTCTTCCTGTTCTATGCCGCGGCCGCCTGGCGCGGCATCCTCGAGCCCATCGGCGCCTTCGTCGAGACCAGCAACGTCTATGGCGTGCTGGCCACGGCGCTGGTCGAGACGCTGCGCATCGCCGCGCTGACCTGGCTGCCGTTGCTGGCGGCCTTCTCGCTGCGGCAATACCTGTGGGACAACGGCGACTGGGCGGGTTCGGCGAAATCGCAGCGCCGCTCGGGCTATGCGGCGCAGATCTTCGGCTGCCTGTGCCTGGGGGTGACGGTATCGGTGATCGCCCTGGCCGCGGTCGCGGCGCTGCGGGCCTTCTTCGTCGCCCCGACCTCGGCCTATTTCTTCAGCCTCTATGTCGGCAGCGTGGCGCCCTTCGTCATCTACTATCCCAGCCAGGCGATCATCCTGCTGGTGCTGATCCCCATGGCGCTGCTGTCGGCCGACCTGCGCAAGGGCCAGGCGACGCGGCTGTGGTATGGCGTCGCCTGCGCGATCGGCGTGGCGCTGCTGTCGATGGAGCATCTGCAATACTGGAACCCGACCCTGGCCGAGGATTGCCCGGCGCTCGGCATGCTCGCCTCGGCCAACTGCGCGAAACGCTTCGACCTGACCGGGCATCTGGTGCTGGCGGTGCTGGCCTTCCTGTCGGCCGGGGTGTTCGGCAAGCTGCCGCAGCGCCTGCCCGGGCACCGGCCGCACCGGCCGGCGCATGGCGCGACCGCCGCGCTGCTGGCGCTGCTGCTGGTGCCGGTGGCGGGCAAGGCGCAGACCCTCGCCCCGGACGGAAGCATCAGGCTGGGCGGGCGCGAGCCGGTGGTGATGGGGGTGCGCATCGACGCGCCGCCCTTTTCCTATGCCCTGCCGGGGGCCGAGCCGGACAGGCCCGGTTCCTACCGGGGCTTCCTGGCCGATCTCTGCTTCGACATCTTCGCCGGCAGCGCCCGCTACGACCTGGTGGTCCGGCCCGTCACCGCCGGAAACCGCTTCGACGGGCTGCATCCGGCGGCGCAACCGGCGCAGCGCATCGACATGCTGTGCGATGCGGTGACCATGCGCTTCTCGGACCCAGAGCGGACGCGCAACAGCGTGTTCTCGCCCATCGTCTTCGCCTCGGGCGTGTCCTACCTGGACAAGGTGGCGCGCCGGCCACGCAACGACGTGCTGATCGGCTATATCGGCAACAGCACCGCCCGCGACGTGGCCTTCAAGACCTGCGAGATCGACCGCTTCAACGCGCTGCTGCCCTTTCAGCGCCCGCTGCTCTATCAGCGCTGCAAGCTGCGCTGGAGCGCCGCCGCCGCGCTCGAGGAGCTGCGGCGCGCGGGCGACGCACCGGACACGCCCCGGACCTTCGCGGCCAATCGGCGGCTGGCCGAGGCGCTGGCGGCGCTGGTCTACGCGGCCGAGCGGCTGGACGCCGCCACGCGCGAGGCCGAGATCCAGTCGCTCGACCCCGGCACCGCCAGGCTGCTCGCCGCGGTGCTGGGCAAGGCCGAGGCCGGGGCGGACCGGATGGCCTCGGATATCGCCGGCTGCCTGAAGACCGCCGCCGGCGCGGACCGCGACGCCGCCTGCGCCCGCGCCTTCCTGGACCTGCAGGACCCGGCCTGCGCGGCCAGGCCCGAGGCGCCGGAAAAGACCGAACGGCGCAAGCCCATCGAGCAGCTGCCCTGGCCGGACTATCACTTCTGCCCGCTGCCCAGCCATGCCGCGCTGATCGAATGGTTCTGCGCCGGCCCCGGCAACCAGCGCCGCATCTACATGGGCGACCGCGAGCTGATCCTCGACCGGCTGCAGGGCTGGAACGCCGCGCATGGGCCCTGCCTGATCGAAAGGCCCGATGGCGCCGAATACCTGTCCTATGAGCCCTATGCCTTCCCGGTCTCGCTGCGCCGGCCCGAGCTGATCCAGTTCGTGCAGCGCCGCATCTACGAGATCTTCTCGTATCGGGCGGACATGAACAGCCGCTTTTCCGCCAGCTTCCGGGGCCGCGAGATGTCGCCGGCGCTGGCCTATCTGTTCCTTCTGAACGCGGTGGTGGACGAGGCCGGGATGATCGCCGGCGAAGGCGGGAACCAACCCAGGGACGGAGCGGGGCGATGAAGATCCAGGTCCAGGGCCGGCGGATGCCCGCCGCCACCCCGTCGCCGGCCGGGGCCGGCACCACGGTCAGGGAAAACGTGCGGCTTTCCGTGTCCCGCAGCGAGGCGCAACCGGTCGAACTGGACCTGGCGCCGCAGCAGCTGCTCGAGATCGAGACCGAGGACGGCGACCTGCTGTGGCTCCGCGGCGACGAGGCGGCCGAACGGCTGGGCGCCGGCGGCGTGCTGGGCCGCTCGGCCGAGACGGGCGAAGAAGTGCTGATCCTGCGCCAGCTGCTGCCGCCGCCCGGCCCCGATGATCCGCCGGGGACGCGCGGGGCGCTGAGCTGGGCGATCGACCGGGTGGCCGTGCTGGACGTCTCGGCCCCGGCCGCCGAACTGGCCCGGCAGATCGAGGATGCGAACCCGGACCTGGGCCTGCATCGCTGGACCGCCGAAGGCCGGCTGGAGCCGGTCGATTTCGCCGGGCAGCAAGACAGCCCCTGGCTGCTGTTCCTGCATGGCACCGCCTCCTCTACCCTGGGCAGCTTCGGCAGGCTGCCCGCCCGCCAGCCGGTGATCTGGCAGGCGCTGCACCGGGCCTATCCGGGCCGGATCATCGCCTTCGATCACCGCAGCCTGACTGAGGATCCGGCGCAGAACGCCCTGGACCTGCTGGCGCTGCTGCCGCGGGGGATCGAGCTGCACTTGGTCAGCCACAGCCGCGGCGGGCTGGTGGGCGAGCTGCTGGCGCTGGGACAGCTCGCCCGGCCCCAGGTCGGCTCGGTCTTCGACCGAGCCGAAGGCGAGCTGCTGGCGCTGGGACAGCTCGCCCGGCCCCAGGTCGGCTCGGTCTTCGACCGAGCCGACCTGGCCGCCCTGGCCTCCTGCCCGGCCGAGACGCGGGCGCGGCTGGAAACGCTGGGCAAGGCGCTGGTCGGGCGCGGCGTCAGGATCGGCCGCTTCCTGCGCGTCGCCTGCCCGGCACGCGGCACCAGCCTGGCGGGCGGGCGGCTGGACCGCTGGCTGAACCTGGTCTTCTGCGCGCTGCGGCAAAGCGCCCGGCTGCTGGGCGAGGCGGCCGGGGCATGGGTCGAGGACCTGGGCCGGCTCGCCCGCGCCGCCACCGCCTCGCGCGACAGTCCCGAGGCGCTGCCGGGCATCGCCGCCATGGCGCCGGACCATGCGCCGCTGCTGGCGCTGCTGAACCGGCGCCGAACGCTGGCGGAGGGGGCGACGGATGCGCTGGTGGTCATCGCCGGCGACATCCAGCCTTCCGGCGCGCTGCGCAAGCTGGCGATGTGGTTCGCCGACAATTTCTTCGACGGCGACCACGACCTCGTGGTCAACACCGCCTCGATGGATGGCGGCATCCCGCGCGGCCCGGTGCCGGTGCTGCTGGATCGCGGCGCCCGGGTCACGCATTTCAATTATTTCGCCAACGACACCACCGCCGGGCAGCTGCGCGACGCGCTTCTGGACCCCCGCCGCTTCCAGGACCGCGCCGATTCGCCCGAGGAGCGGCTGCGCCGGGCCGAGGAAGCCGACCCGCGCCGCAGCCTCAGCCTGGTCGAACAGGACGGCCATGCCGCGCTGGCGGTGATCGAGGATCTGTCGGCCCCCGCCCTGCTGCGCGGCCAGGCCCCGCCGCTGGCGGTGATCCTGCCCGGCATCACCGGCAGCCATCTGTCGGCCAACGGCCGATGGGTCTGGCTGAACCCCGCCGGCATCTGCCTGGGCGGCGTGGGCCGGCTGGCCATCGACAGCCCCTCGGTCGGCCCGACCGGCATCATCGAAAGCTATTACGGCGGGCTGCGCGCCCATCTGTCGCGGACGCACCAGCCTTTGCCGATGGCCTATGACTGGCGGCTGCCGATCCAGGTCACCGGCGCCGCCGTGGCCCGGGCGGTGCTGCAGCGCCTGGGCCCGGGCGGGCCGCGGCCGATCCATCTCATCGGCCATTCCATGGGCGGGCTGGTGGCGCGCATGGCGCTGTGCGATCCGCAACTGCAGCGCGCCTTCGCCGCCAGCAGCGAGTCGCGGCTGCTGATGCTGGGCACGCCGAATGGCGGCTCGCTGGCGATGGCGCTGGCGCTGCTGGGCCATTCCCGCACCATCAAGGCATTGGCGGCGCTGAGCCTGGGCGAGGACCGCGCCACCATCGCCGCGATCATGCGCCGCTGGCCCGGCGCGGTCCAGCTGCTGCCGCCCGAGCTGCTGGACGCCGCGGCATGGGCAGCGCTGGCCGGGAATCGCGGCCTCGATCCGGCAGCTGTCGGTGCGGCGCGGGATTTCTGGCGGCGGATGCGGAGCGGCGCCGGCCTGCCCGCCGGCCGCTGCCTCTATCTGGCCGGCATGGGCGAGACCTGCGACCAGCTGCATGTGATCGGCAGCGGCCCGGACGGCCCGATCCTGGACACGACCAGCACGCAAAGCGGCGACGGCACGGTGCTGTGGTCCACGGGCATTCCGCCCGGCGTGCCGGCCTGGTATGCGCCATCCGAACATGGCGACCTGTGCCGGGACAGCTACCTGCACCCGGTCATCGCCAGCCTGCTGCTGGAGGGCAGGACCAACGCGCCGCGGGTGGCGCGCGACAGCGGCCTGCGCGGCCTGGAAGCCCCCGGCATCCCGCGCAAGGCCGTCCCGGCCGAGGCGGAACTGCCGCTGATCCCCTCGGCGCCGCAGCTTCTGGCCATGGCGATGGGCGGCCGCATGCCCAGCCCCGCCCCGGCCGAGGCGGTGCCGGCCGAGGTCCGGGTGCGGGTCGTGCATGGCGACCTGAGCCATGCCAGCCACCCGATCCTGGTCGGCCACAACCTGGGCGATCCGATCCGGGGCGCGGAACAGGCGCTGGACCGGCAGCTGCAGGGCCGGCTGGCCCGGCGCGAGGCGCTTGGCCTGCATCCCGGCCTGATCGGCAGCTGGGATGTGCATCTGCAGGGCTGCGCCGGCGATCGCTGCGACAGCGGCGTCCGGGGCGGCATCGTCGTGGGCCTGGGCGTCATGTCGAACCTGACCACCGGCGCGCTGACCGCCACCATCCGCTCGGGCCTGCTGGCCTATGTCGATGCGCTGCGCGACCTGCCTGCCGCGGCGCCCCGGGACGCGGCGGAGGCGCCGCGCCGGCTGGGCGTCTCGGCAGTGCTGGTGGGCAGCGGCGCGGGCGTGGTTTCGGTCTCGGACAGCGTCTCGGCGCTGCTCAACGCGGTCGAGCAGGCCAACCGCATCCTGGCCGGCCAGCAGGACCCCGCCGGCGAGGCCCCGCGCCTGGCCGAACTCGAGATCATCGAGGCGGTGGAGCAGGTCGCGGTCACCGCCTGGCACGCGGTCGGCAACCGCATCCCGAAGATGCGCGACCGCTTCCTGCATCCCGAGCGGCTGATCCAGGGCAAGGGCGGCTTTCGTCGCACCGGCCCCGAGGCCGACCCGGCCTCGTGGATGGAGGTCACCATCACCGCCCCCGACCCGCAGGGCCGGGCGGGCGCGCCGCCTTCGGCCAACGGCCCCCTGCATTACCTGCTGGTCGACGGCCGCGCCCGGGTCGAGGCGGAAACCGTCGCCACCAACCGCCGGCTGGTGCGGCACTACATCACCCAGATCCCCTCGGACCCCGGCACGGCGGACGAGACCGGCCTGTCGCCGGGCCGCACGCTTTTCGAACTGCTCTGGCCGGCGCGGCTGAAGCAGCACAGCCTGGAGGATCGCAACCTGCGGCTGATCCTCGACCGCGAAAGCGCCTCGATCCCCTGGGAGATGCTGGACGACCGCCGCCCCGACGAGGAGGGCGCCTGGCCCAGCCTGCTGAACCCGCCGGCGGTGCGCTATGGCGTGCTGCGCCAGCTGGTCTCGCAGCGCGACCGCCCGGCGCTGCCGCGGCGCGGCGGCCGGCGCACGGCGCTGGTGATCGGCGATCCGCGCGGCGGCGG
>NZ_JAEHFP010000104.1 GCF_016446475.1 Paracoccus binzhouensis
CGCGGCGGGGCCGGTGGCGCCCAGCGGGCGCAGCGCCTCGTCCGCCGCGCTCAGACCCACCGACTCGGCCGGCTGCGCCGGGGCCTTGGCCGCGGGCTTGCGGCGCGTGCCGGTGCGGGTGTCGCTGCGAATGGCGGCGCGGCCACGGGCCACCGCATTGCGGGGGCCGGATTTCGCCGCCGCCTTGGCACGGGCTGGCTTGGTCGAGACAGGCTTGGTCGGCGCGGACTTGGCCGGCTCCTGCGCCGGTTTCGCCGCCGGCGTCTTCACAGCCGGGGTCGCGGATTTCGTCGCCCGTCCGCGCGGGGCGGCGGATTTCGCGGCAGGCTTCTCGGCCGCCGCCGGGGCCGAATCGCCGGCAGCGGCGGCCGTCTTCGCCGGCTGCCGGGTTTTCGCCCTGCCGCCGCGGCCCCTGCCCGGCCTGGCCGCCGCTTGTGCATCGGCGCCGGTTTCCGGCTTTTCGTCCTTGCCTGCCATAATTGACAATCCTCCCCTAACCGTAAAATCATTATGCCTAGCACAGAACGCAGGTAAAGCCGTGACCTCTTCCGGCCAGGCCGAATCCGGCGAACCCAAGGGAGATCAGGTTACGATGGCGACTTACAAGGGGCTGAGGGGCATCATCTCCTACGATGCGATGGAGACGATCCGCAACACCAACGAATGGATGGGAGCAAGCGCGCGCGCCCTCGCCTCCTATCCCGCCTTCGCGATGATCCCGCATCCGCTGTTCAAGCTGATGTCGGCCTGGGGCCGGGTGGCCGAACGCAGCTTCTCGCGCATGGTGATCAAGCCGGATTGGGAAATCCCGCCGATCGTCTCCGAGGACGGCCAGGACCATATCGTCTATGTCGAGCCGGTGATCGAGCGGCCCTTCGGCGACCTGGTGCATTTCCGCGTCGCCCGGCGCGAGCCCATGGCCCGCAAGGTTCTGCTCGTCGCACCGATGTCCGGCCATTACGCCACCCTCCTTCGCACCACCGTCACATCCTTGCTGCCCGATTGCGAAGTCTATGTGACGGATTGGCACAATGCCCGCGACATCCCGGTCAGCTGCGGCAAGTTCGACATCGAGGACTACACCCAGTATCTGGTCGATTTCATCCGCCACCTGGGCCCGGAGGTGAACGTGATCGCCGTCTGCCAGCCGGCGCCGCTGGCGCTGGCCGCCACCGCGATCCTGGCCGAGGAAGAGCCGGCGGCCCAGCCCCGCTCGCTGATCCTGATCGGCGGCCCGATCGACCCCGACGCCGCCCGCACCGAGGTCACTGATTTCGGCAACCGCATGACCATGGGCGAGCTCGACTACCTGATGATCCAGCAGGTGGGCTTCAAGTATCGCGGCGCCGGGCGCATGGTCTATCCCGGCCTCGCCCAGCTCAGCTCCTTCATCGCCATGAACGCCGAGACCCATGCCAAGGCCTTCCTCGACAAGATCTTCGCCGAGGCCCGCGGCCAGGCCTCCGAGGGCGACAAGCACAACACCTTCTACGACGAATACCTGGCGGTGATGGACATGACCGCCGAATTCTACCTCTCCACGGTCGAGCGCATCTTCAAGGAGCGCGAGATCGCGCAGAACCGCTTCACCGTGAACGGCAAGCCGGTCGATCTGGGCAAGATCACCGATGTCGCGGTCATGACGGTCGAGGGCGCCAATGACGACATCTCGGCCCCCGGCCAATGCGTCGCGGCGCTGGACCTGTGCACCGGCGTGCCGGCGAGCCGCAAGACCCAGCACCTGGAGCCCGGCGCCGGCCATTACGGCATCTTCGCCGGCAAGAGCTGGCGGCTGAACATCCGCCCGCTGGTGCTCGACTTCATCGACGAGCAGATGCAGCCCGCAGGCCAGCGCAAGCGCCGCCGCGGCGGCCCGGTCCCGGTCGATTGCGGCCTCGCCAACCTGTCCGAACACGATTCCAAGATCGCGGTCTGACCTTTCGCGGGAAACCCGGCGCGGCCCGCTCTGCCGGCCGCGTCCCTCTCATCCCCGCGCCAGCACCTCCTCGATCGCCGCGCCGATCTGCACCAGGCAGTCGGGCGTCGAAAAACGGTGATCCGCCCCCTTCACCAGGGTCAGCCGCATGTCCTCGCCGCGTGCATGGTCCAGCAGGTCCAGCGCCCAGGACATCGGCACGTCGGCATCCGCGGTGCCCTGCAGGAAGCGCACCGGGAAGGGCAGCGGCAGGGGCTGGTCCAGCACCAGATGGTCGCGCCCGTCCTCGATCAGCCGGCGGGTGATGACATAGGGCTCGCCATAGTCGCTGGGCTGCTCGACCCGGCCGCGCTCCAGCAACGCCGCGCGCTCGGCGGGCGAAAACCCCGCCCAATAGCCGCGCTCGGTGAAATCCGGCGCCGCCGCCACCGTGACCAGCCCGGCCAGCCGCTCGGGCATGGTGCGAGCCAGCAGCAGGCCGATCCAGCCGCCCATCGAGGAACCGACCAGCACCTGCCGCCCCTCGGTCAGCCCGCGGATGGCGGCCATCGCGTCGGCCAGCCATTCGCCGATGCTGCCCTCCTCGAAGGCACCCGAGGATTCGCCATGCCCCGAATAGTCGAAGCGCAGGAAGGCCCGGCCCCGCGCCCGCGCCCAATCCTCCAGCCAAAGCGCCTTGGTGCCCTGCATGTCCGAGCGGAACCCGCCCAGGAACACCACGCCGGGCCCCTGCCCCTCGATCCGGTTGTAGGCGATGCGCCGCCCCTGCGGCCCGTCCAGAAACTGCGTCATTTCTCCGTTTCCCAAATACCCTGCGGGGGAGTCGCGGAACGCGACGGGGGCGCAAGGCCCCCCACACACCTAGCCGCATTGACAACGCCGGGCAATCGCGCCACACCCGCCCGACATACCCGCAACCGGGCGTTCCGTGGGCGCCAAACCGACGAGGAGGACTCCATGTCCCAGATCTCCCTGACCTTTCCCGATGGCAATGCGCGCGACTATCCCGCCGGCGTGACCGCGGCCGAGGTCGCGGCCTCGATCGCCCCCAGCCTCGCGAAGAACGCCATCTCGGCCAGCCTCGACGGGCAGCATATCGACCTGCAATGGCCGATCGCGGCCAGCGGCAAGATCGCCATCAACACGATGAAGGACAGCGAGCCGGCGCTGGAGCTGATCCGCCACGACCTCGCCCATATCATGGCCCGCGCCGTGCAGGAGCTCTGGCCGGACGTAAAGGTCACTATCGGCCCGGTACGCGACTGCGGCTGGTTCTACGACTTCGACCGCGCCGAGCCCTTCACCCCCGAGGACCTGGGCGCCATCGAGGCGCGGATGAAGCAGATCATCGCCGCCCGCGATCCGGTGCGCACCGAGGTCTGGGACCGCGCCCGGGCGCTGGCCTATTACGAGGACCGCGGCGAGCCCTTCAAGGTTGAGCTGGTGAACCGCATCCCCGAGGGCGAGCCGATCCGCATGTATTGGCACGGCGACTGGCAGGATCTCTGCCGCGGCCCGCATCTGCAGCATACCGGCCAGGTGCCGGCCGACGCCTTCAAGCTGACGCATGTCGCCGGCGCCTATTGGTTGGGCGACGCCTCGCGGCCGATGCTGCAGCGCATCTACGGCGTGGCCTTCAAGAACCGCGACGACCTCAAGGCGCATCTGACCATGCTGGAGGAGGCCGCCAAACGCGACCACCGCAAGCTGGGCCGCGAGATGGAACTGTTCCACTTCCAGGAGGAAGCGCCGGGCATGGTGTTCTGGCACCCCAACGGCTGGTCGATCTATCGCGAGCTGGAAGCCTATATGCGCCGCCGGCTGATCCGCGCCGATTACAAGGAGATCAAGACCCCGCAGGTCGTCGACCGCATCCTGTGGGAGAAGTCGGGCCATTGGGAAGCCTATCGCGAGAACATGTTCATCGTCGAGGTGGACGAGGAAGGCGCCAAGGAAAAGCGCATCAACGCGCTCAAGCCGATGAACTGCCCCTGCCATGTCCAGGTCTACAACCAGGGCCTGAAATCCTATCGCGACCTGCCGCTGCGGCTGGCCGAATTCGGCTCCTGCCACCGCTACGAGCCCTCGGGCTCGATGCACGGGCTGATGCGGGTGCGCGGCTTCGTCCAGGACGACGCGCATATCTTCTGCACCGAGGACCAGATCGAGGCGGAATGCGCCGGCTTCATCGGACTCCTGTCCTCGGTCTACAAGGATCTTGGCTTCGAGAAATTCGACATCAAGCTTTCCACCCGCCCCGAGGTGCGCGTGGGCTCGGACGAGATCTGGGACAAGGCCGAAGCGGCGCTGAAAGGCGCCATCGAGCACCTGGGCCTGCCCTATGAGGTCAATCCCGGCGACGGCGCCTTCTACGGGCCGAAGCTCGATTTCAAGCTGACCGACGCCATCGGCCGCGAATGGCAATGCGGCACCTTCCAGTGCGACTTCAACCTGCCGCAGCGGCTCGAAGCGGAATATGTCGGCGAGGACGGGGCCAAGCACATGCCGGTCATGCTGCACCGCGCCGTGCTGGGCAGCTTCGAGCGTTTCATCGGCATCCTGATCGAGAACTATTCCGGCAAGCTGCCGCTCTGGCTGGCGCCGCGCCAGGTGGTGGTCGCCTCGATCGTTTCGGGCGCAGACGATTACGTGCATCAGGTGGTGGCCGCGCTGCGCCAAGCCGGGCTGCGGGCCGAGGCCGACACCCGCAACGAAAAGATCAACTACAAGGTCCGCGAGCATTCGGTCGGCAAGGTGCCGGTCATCATGGCCGTGGGCCTGAAGGAGGTCGAGGAGCGCAGCGTCTCGGTGCGCCGCCTCGACCGGCAGGGCAGCGAAAGCCTGGGGCTGGATCAGGCCATCCGGGCCCTCGCCGCCGAGGCCACGCCGCCCGATCTGCGCTGACCACGCGGATCAGCAGGATCTTGCCCATGCCATCGCGCGAGTTGACCCTGGGTTAACTTGCCCGGTGCATTATTGCTTGCGTTTTTTCGCGAATCGTTCATCCTCTCGTCCGCGTGAGCACGACTTTCTACCGCCTCCCTTCACGGGGCAGCCGGACTTACGGGAAAGGGCTGCACGGCCCGGGCGCAATCTCGCCCCGGGATGACTTGAAGGAGAGACGGTATAATGGCTACCGGCACCGTGAAATGGTTCAACGCCACCAAAGGCTATGGCTTCATCGCGCCCGATGACGGCGGCAAGGACGTGTTCGTCCACATCTCGGCGGTCGAGCGCGCCGGCCTGACCGGGCTGAACGACAACCAGAAGATCGCCTACGAACTGCAGTCCGGCCGCGACGGCCGCAGTTCGGCCTCGGATCTGAAGCTGCTCTGATTCGACAGCACCCGGAATTTCGGAACCGGCCGGCCCCGCAAGGCGCCGGCCGTTTTCATCGGCGCCCCGCAGCTTCTTCGTTCTCCAAATACTCTGGGGGAGTCGCGGCACGCGACGGGGGCAAAGCCCCCTTCCCAGCTGCGCCGCAAGCCTCTATCCCGAAGCCTGAACCAGGCAGGGATGACGGGATGAATCTGGCCGAACATGTGCTGCAAGCGGGGCTGGCGGTGCCGGACAAGCTGGCCATGTCGGTCCTGGGCCTTGGCCGCGCCGACCGCTGGTCCCATGCCCGGCTGCGCCAGGCGGTGCTGGGCACCGCAACCGGCCTGCTGCAATCCGGCCTCAAGCCCGGCGACCGGCTGCTGATGCGGCTGGGCAACAATCCCGGCTTCCCGGTGACCTATCTGGGCGCCATCGCCGCCGGCATCGTGCCGGTCCCGACCTCGCCCATGCTGACCGCACCCGAGATCGGCAGGATCGCCGCCACCATCCGCCCGGCGATGATCGTCGCCAACCAGGGCATCGCCCTGCCCGACTTCCCGGCCCCGGTGCTGGACGCCGCCCGGCTCGCCGATTTCGCCGCCCTGCCGCCGGCCGGCTTCGCGCAACGCGATCCCGACGACCTGGCCTATATCGTCTTCACCTCGGGCACCTCCGGCCAGCCGCGCGCCGTCTGCCACGCGCATCGCGCCATCCTTGCCCGCCGGATGATGTTCGACAGCTGGTATGGGCTGACGGCGCAGGACCGGCTGCTGCATGCAGGCGCCTTCAATTGGACCTTCACGCTCGGCACTGGGCTCATGGATCCCTGGACCATCGGCGCCACGGCGCTGATCCCGGCCGAAGGCGTCGCGCCCGAACAGATCCCGCTGATCGCCGCCCGCCACGGCGCCACCATCCTGGCCGCCGCGCCCGGCATCTTCCGCCGCATGCTGCGCGCCGACTGGAAGCCCTGGGCCGGGCTGCGCCACGGCCTGACCGCCGGCGAAAGGCTCGATCCCGGCCTGCGCCGCGCCTGGCAGGCGCGCACCGGCACCGACCTGCACGAGGCCATGGGCATGTCGGAATGCTCGACCTTCCTGTCCGGCAGCCCGGCCCGGCCGGCGCCCGAAGGCGCGGCCGGCTTTCCCCAGCCCGGCCGCCGCATCGCCATCCTGGACGACAGCGGCGCACCCGGCCAGGGCCCCGGCATCCTGGCCGTCCACCGCTCGGATCCGGGCCTGTTCCTCGGCTATCTCGACCAGCCCGAGGAGACCGCCGCCCGCTTCCGGGGCGAATGGTTCCTGACCGGCGACCTGGCCGAAACCACGCCCGAGGGCGCGATCCGCACCCTGGGGCGCGCCGACGACATGATGAATGCCGGCGGCTTCCGCGTCGCGCCGGGCGAGGTCGAGGACGCGCTTTCGGCCCTGCCCGATGCCGGCGACGTCGCCGCCGCCGAGTTGCCGGTGGGACCCGGCGCCAGCATCATCGCCGCCTTCTGGACCGGCCCCGCCACGGCCGAGGCGATGCGGCAGCAGGCCGAGGCGCGGCTGGCGCGTTACAAGCAGCCGCGCGAATACATCCGCCTGCCCGCCCTGCCCCGCACGCCCACGGGCAAGATCAACCGCCGCGCCCTGCGCGAGGCCCATCGCAAGGACCGACCATGACCGAACCGCTTCCCGGCCAGATCCGCCTCGACATCTTCGCCGACCCGGTCTGCCCCTGGTGCCTGATCGGCAAGGCCGAGCTGGACCGGGCGCTGGAAAGCCGCCCCGGCCATCCTTTTGCCATCACCTGGCAGCCCTTTCGCCTGGATCCGCAGATGCCGCAGGCCGGCATGGATCATGTCGCCTACATGAAGATGAAATTCGGCAATGAGAAGGGCATCCTGGAGGCGATGAAGCCGGTGATGGAGGCCAGCGAGCGGCTGGGCCTGTGGATCAACCCCTCGCTGATCGAGCGGGTGCCGAACACGCTCGACGCCCATCGCCTGCTCTACTGGGCCGGGCTGGAGGGCGTGCAGAGCCCGGTCATGTCCGGGCTGATGCGGGCGCATTGGCGCGATGGCCGGAACATCTCGAACCCCGACGTTCTGGTCGAGATCGGCGAAAAGGCCGGGATGGACGGTCGGATGATCCGCCGCCTGCTCGCCACGGCCGAGGACCGCGACCAGATCGCCAGCCGCGAACTGCACGCCCGCCAGCGCGGCATCAACTCGGTCCCGACCTTCATCGTCGCCGACACCCATGTCGTCACCGGCGCACAGCCGGCCAGCCTGTGGCAGAACGTCATCGACGAGCTGGCCGGCGGGCAGGCGCAATAGCCTGCCCCCACAGGTTGCGCGGGGCGCGCGCAGGCCCGCAAGATCTGGAAATCGGCGCCGGTTTCGCCTATATTCATACCTCTCATGTTTTTCCGACTCCAACCGGGCGGGCGCGGCTGTATAAGACCCGCTCGCCCCGATTCCGACCCTAGCCAAGGACGCCCGCCATGAGCCGATTCTCCGCCCCTATCGCCGAGCAGATCTGGGACATGAAGTATCGGCTCAAGGACGCCGAGGGCCAGCCGATCGACCTGTCGGTCGAGGACAGCTGGCGCCGCGTCGCCCGCGACCTCGCCCGCGTCGAGCAGGAGCCGGCGCTGTGGGAGGACCGCTTCTATGCCGCGCTGGAGGATTTCAGGTTCCTGCCCGCCGGCCGCATCCTGGCCGGCGCCGGCACCGGGCGCGAGGTGACGCTGTTCAACTGCTTCGTCATGGGCACCATCCCCGACAGCATGGCCGGCATCTTCGACATGCTCAAGGAAGCCGCGCTGACCATGCAGCAGGGCGGCGGCATCGGCTATGACTTCAGCACCATCCGCCCGCGCGGCGCCAAGGTGAAGGGCGTGGCCGCCGACGCCTCGGGGCCGCTGTCCTTCATGGATGTCTGGGACGCCATGTGCCGGACCATCATGTCGGCGGGCTCGCGCCGCGGCGCGATGATGGCCACCATGCGCTGCGACCACCCCGACATCGAGGCCTTCATCGAGGCCAAGCAGGACAGCGCCCGGCTGCGCATGTTCAACCTGTCAGTGCTGGTCACGGATGCCTTCATGCAGGCGGTCAAGGCGGATGCCTCCTGGGACCTGCAGTTCGACGGCAAGATCTATCATACCGTGCGGGCGCGCGACCTGTGGAACCGCATCATGCGCGCGACCTACGACTATGCCGAGCCGGGCGTGATCTTCATCGACCGCATCAACCAGCAGAACAACCTGAACTATGCCGAGACCATCGCCGCGACCAATCCTTGCGGCGAGCAGCCCCTGCCACCCTATGGCGCCTGCCTCTTGGGTTCGGTCAACCTGGCCCGACTGGTCGAGGCGCCCTTCACCGCGGATGCGCACCTGAACCCCGAGGCGCTTGACGAACTGGTGCGCACCGCGGTGCGGATGATGGACAACGTGGTCGATGCCTCGAGATTCCCGCTGCCGCAGCAGGCGGCCGAGGCGCAGGCCAAGCGTCGCATCGGCCTGGGCGTCACCGGGCTGGCCGATGCGCTGCTGATGCTGGGCCTGCGCTATGGCGCCGCGGATGCGGTCGAGCAGACGCGGGTGTGGATGAAGGCGATCGCGCGCTCAGCCTATCTCGCCTCGGTCGATCTGGCCCGCGAAAAGGGCGCCTTCCCGCTGTTCGACGCGCAGAAATACCTCGCTTCGGGCTTCATGCAGCGCATGGACCCGGACGTGCGCGAGGCGGTGGCGCAGCACGGCATCCGCAACGCGTTGCTGACCAGCATCGCGCCGACCGGGACGATCAGCCTCTATGCCGGCAATGTCAGTTCGGGGATCGAGCCGGTCTTCGCCTATGCCTATACCCGCAAGGTGCTGCAGAAGGACGGCTCGCGCACCGAGGAGGAAGTCGTGGACTATGCCGTGCAGTTGTGGCGCGACCTGCATGGCGACGCACCCCTGCCCGATTATTTCGTCAACGCCCAGACCCTGGCGCCGCTGGACCATGTCGCCATGCAGGCGGCGGCGCAGGAATGGGTGGACAGCTCGATCTCCAAGACCATCAACTGCCCCGAGGACATTTCCTTCGAGGATTTCAAGGACGTCTACCTGGCCGCCTGGGACAAGGGCTGCAAGGGCTGCACCACCTATCGCCCGAACGACGTCACCGGCTCGGTCCTGTCGGTCAGCGAGAAGGCCGAGGAGGCGCCGCAGGCCGACAAGGGCGCCGACGTGGTCTATCTGACCGAGCCGCTGGACCGGCCGGCGGCGCTGGAGGGCGCGACCTACAAGCTGAAATTCCCCGGCAGCGAGCACGCGATCTACATCACCATCAACGACATCGTGCAGGGTGGCCATCGCCGGCCCTTCGAGGTGTTCATCAACTCGAAGAACATGGAGCATTTCGCCTGGACCGTGGCGCTGACCCGGATGATCAGCGCGGTGTTCCGGCGCGGCGGCGACGTGTCTTTCGTGGTCGAGGAGTTGAAGGCGGTCTTCGACCCGCGCGGCGGCGCCTGGATCGAGGGGCGTTACGTGCCCTCGATCCTCGCCGCCATCGGCGGGGTGATCGAGCGGCACATGATCGCCACCGGCTTCCTGGCCGGCGAGGGCATGGGGCTGAAATCCGACCCGCAGGCCGAGGTCATGGCGGTGGGCGAACGGCCGCGCGGCCCGGCCTGCCCGGCCTGCGGCCAATACGGCATGCGCATGATCGAGGGCTGCATGACCTGCCCGTCCTGCGGCCATTCCAAATGCGGCTGAGGCGCGGGCCACGCCCCTGTGCAGCCAAGCATAAAATGAGCCTTACCCGGACTGTTTGAGCCTTTTTGCAAGCATAAAGTGAGCCCAGGATTTTTCTTGGCTCACTTTGCCTTTATTTATCAATATACTGCTGAACTCGTCCCTTCAGGCCCTGCGGTCGCTTCACGCTTGTCCGGCTTGAGCGCGGTCCCATTGACGAACTTTGGCTGGCTGCGCATCGTCAGGGCATCCGCTCCATGATCGGCTGCCGATCACGGTCCGTTTCCGACCCGCTGCCAACCTTGGAACATCACCACTCGTCACTCTCCACACCGAAAAAGCGTCAGCTTTTCCGAACAGCCCAGGCTTGTCCCTGAAAAGGAGCCAACCCCAACCCTCTTCCGCGACCGGGCCTCTCCCGGCCGATAGCCCCCGCATGCCTAGAGTAATCTCATGTCCAGCATCCCGTTTATCGCGATCCGCTTCATCAATCCGAACGAGGGCCAAGTCGCTCTCGTTCTTGCCGCAGAGGTGCGCATCCAATGAACATCTTGATTGCGGCAGACCTGCATCTCGACCTCTGGGCCCGCGCCGGGCGCGATCCGTTCGCCGGCATCCTGCCGATGCTGCGTGACCTCGACGCGCTGATCATCGCGGGCGACCTCGCCGATGATCCAAAGCGGAACTGGCCCTGGGCGCTGTCCCGGATCGCGCGGCTGGTCTCGCCCGCCCGGATCTGGGTGATCCCAGGCAACCATGACTATTACGGCGCCACGCTCGACGACGACATTCTGGCTCGGATTACAACGGAAGCCGGGGCGCACCTTGCCCAGCAGCGGGTCCTGACCTTCGGCACCTGCCGCCTGCTGTGCTGCACGCTCTGGACCGATTTCGCGCTAACGGGTGATCCGGAGGCGGCCATGGCGCGCGCCGGGATGGGGATGCTGGACTACGTCCGGATCCGCCGGGCGGAGGGCGGGCTCATTCGCCCCGAGGATACCGTCGCGATTCACCGCGATCACCTCGACTGGCTGACGCGGGAGATCGCCAAGCCCTGGCGCGGACAGACCATCGTCGTCACCCATCACGCCCCAAGCACTGCGGTCTCCGGTCCGATTTCCGGCCTCAGCCCGGCCTTCGCCTCGGATCTTGACGGCTGGATCGAGGCGCACCGGCCTGATTACTGGTTCTTCGGGCATACCCACCGGCCGCTCTCGGCCCGCATCCGCGGCGCGCCGATCGTCAATGTCTCGCTCGGCTATCCCGACGAGGTGCCCGAGGGCGGTGAGGCCGAACTTCTGCTGCGCGGCCTGATCTTTCCCGGCGCCTGACCGCCATTCCCCCAACCCATATTCCCCGGCCGGGTCTTCCCGGCCGCTGGCCCCCTCATGCCCGGAGTATTCCCATGTCTACCATCCCTTTCATAGAAGCCCGCTTCTTCAACCCGGCCGAGGGCCGCATTGAACTCGAAACCCGCTTGATGCGGCATCTGCGCAAGCTGCGCTGCAAGAGGATTCCCCCGGACCTTCTGGCCCCGCCCGACGCGGTCGACGCTCCAGACAAGGTCTCGGACGCGGATCTGATGGGCATCGTCAGGTTCAGCGATGACGACGAGGCCCGCATCAAGCGTCGGGTCAAGCGGCTCATGGAATGTCGCAAGGCGGCTTCCGGCCTCGAACATCTGAAGCGCGATGACCGTGAGCGGCTTGAAGTTCTGAAGGACGGCGCCCGACTGATCTCGCTCCGAAACGAGCATCAGGCCGACGAACTGGCCGCAGCCTTGCACGAGGACATGCCCTGGATGGCCCCGGCCACTGAGGTGGTCTGGCATGCGATGCGGCGCTCGGTTCGGGAGGGCTGGCCAGGTCTCAGGGTGCCGCCCCTCCTGCTCGACGGCCCGCCCGGCATTGGCAAAAGCCATTGGGCTCGGCGGCTCGGAGCGCTGCTGTCCACGTCCACCGCCGTGATCGAGGCCACCGGCGAGAACGCATCGTTTGGCATTGTTGGTTCGCAACGCGGTTGGGGCGGTTCTCATCCCGGCCGCCTGATCGAAACCGTCCTGCAAAGCCGCATCGCCAATCCGGTGATGGTGGTCGACGAGGTTGAAAAGGCCGGTCGAGCCACATCCACGAGCGGACAGGCCTTCGGGTTGGCCGAGGCGCTTCTGCCGCTGCTGGAACCGCTGACCGCGAAGCGCTGGAGCTGCCCCTATTACCAGGTCAAGTTCGACATGAGCTGGGTGATCTGGGTGCTGACCTCGAACGATTGCCGGCTGCTGCCCGAGCCCTTGCTCAGCCGCTCCCCGCCGATCCGGCTGCGTCACCTCACCCTTGCGGAACTGCTGGCCTTCGTGCGCCGCGAAGGTGCAAAGCGCGACCTGTCCGAGACCTCCATCGAGGCGATCTGCGAGATCCTGTCCCATCCCTCCCTGCAACAGCATCGGCCCAGTCTTCGGGTTGCCGCCCGCATGCTGCAACGCGCCGCCGATCTGGAACAGGGGCCGACGCTCCACTGAGCCGGCCCGTCCACTTTTCCATACTTCCCTGAATCCAACGCGCCTGCGGCATCGCCGCAGCAGCCCTCTTCATGCCATCGAAACGGAGAAACCATCATGAAGCTCTCGCCCAGCGACCGCGCCTGGTTCGACAAGGTTCTGCGCGCCATCGCCGCTGCCGAGGCCGGCCCGTCGGACGCAGACCTCGCGCATGCGCCGGTCCTGTCGGATTGGAAAGCGGCGATTTCGCCCGGCGGGCATGTGATCCTCTGGGGCGAGGTTGCCGATCACCCCCTTCTGGGCACGAGCAGCATCACCACCTCGCAGCTGATCGCCATCAATCCGGAGGCCGGCTGGGCCCGGACAGCGTCGCGCTGGTATCGGCTCGGCCGGTCCATAGATGTGATTGCAGCGGAGCTGGCGGAATCCATGAATGGGAAGGAGGCCCTTGCCGGCTCCATCAACTTCACCCTTCCCGGATTCATGAACGTGGACGACCCCGCGCTTCTGGCGCAGCTGCTGGCCCAATACATCATGCGGGTGCGCGAGATCGACGCGGCGGACCGGGCCGCCTCCGGAAGGGAGGAGTGACATGCACTGGTTCACCGCCGATCCGCACTATTCGCACGGCAATATCATCCGCTTCTGCGACCGCCCCTTCCCGGATGTGGCCACGATGAATGCCCACCTGCTGGCCGAGTGCCGGGCCCGGGTCCAGCCCGATGATGACCTGTGGATTCTGGGAGATGTCACCGCGGGAAGGTCCACCGATGCGCAACGGCGCGAGGTGCGCGGCATCTTCCATGCCTTGCCAGGCCGCAGGCACCTGATCCGGGGCAATCACGATGAAGACTGGGTCTGCAATCTGCCTTGGGACAGCGTGGCCGAGACCGCCGATATCGTCGTCGACAAGCGAAGGTTGTTCCTGTGCCACTATCCCATGATCACCTGGCCCGGCGCGCGACATCAGGGCCTACAGCTGTTCGGCCATGTCCATCAGAACTGGCAGGGGTCCCGCAACAGCGTCAACGTCGGCGTGGACGTGTGGGATTTCCGACCGATCACGCTGCCCGAAATCGAGCGCCGCGCAGCCAGCCTCCCGGTCAATGCCCATTGGGATCAGGTCGAACCGGGCCGCGCCTGGCCGACCGTTCTCTGTGCGGGCTGCGGCCGGATTCTCGACCCGGCCCTGGTCTCGGGGCACGCCGGGGTGCGCAACGGGCGGATCGTGGTGGCCGCGACAAACGAGACGATCGTTCTCATGGGAAAGGCGATGCACAAATGGCTGCCGGAGGGCCGACATGTCTGCCCGGAGTGCATCGGCGGCTACCTCTCCGTCAGGGAGGTCACGCTACCGGCCGGATTCAGCTTCGATGAGGCGCGGAACCGGGCCGTTCCCAAGGGGAATAAAATGCCACCGGAAAACTCCACCGACAAACCCAGCGTCGAGGAGCGCCTCCTGGCCAGCATCGATCTGATCGACGCGTCACAGGCCTGCGCGCTTTTGCGCATCGAAACGGATGATCCGGACGTCGCCATGCAGGCCATGGCCCGCGATGATACCGTCATCATCCTGGTCCAGAATGGCAAGACCATGGTGCCCCTGTTCCAGTTCGACATGGTGAACGGCCGTGTCTTGGATGTCGTCCGGGACATCCTGAAGCTCAGACCGGCCCGTCTCAGCAACCTGAGGCTGTGTTACTGGATGACGCGCGCCCACGTCGATTTCGGCTGCGCGCCGGCGCATTGGCTTGGCATTGATGACGAGGCGATCATCGCCGCGTTCCGGCGATATATCGAGCTCGAGGGTCATGGGTGATATTGTCTCAATACCCCGTCGTCTGCCGGAGCGCCATCCCGAACAGCACCTTCATGGTCAGGCAGGCCTGGATCGCGCCATCGCTTTGGTCGGGGCGCCGCCCACGCTTGCCGGTCGGCGCAGCTTCCCAGCTCAAAGCGAGATCAAACCACATCGTAAGCGAACCACGGCGCCTGCGCGCTTCGTTATAGGCAGGCCAGTTCCTGGTCTCGTAGGTCGGGGGGTATGTTGCGCGGGCGTCGGTTCGAGAACAGATCTCCCGTTGCGCGGCTTGAATGCTCCGGAAGGCTGTGTTCAAACTCAGTTCGAGCGCGGGTGGATGATCGGATGGTTGAGGTGAGTATCGAAGCTGCTGTGTCGGGATCGGCCGATGAAATTGCTCGGATCAGGACCCGTATTCAGGACTATTTCGCTGAAAGCTTCGCGAATGGGGTTGGTCGGTATTATCTCGCACGACTGGGTTCCCAGCTTGGCGGCGACCGAGCAACTCTCGAAAAGCTTACCGGCAAGAAGCTGGCGGCGTTCGTCCAAGAAGACTTGGGCTACGAGTTTGATCGCGAAGGGGCCCATGACAACGTGATCGTCGTAAAGCTCGGAGACCCCCCGGCGGGGCCTCGGAGAGCGGGTGCGGCGGTGCCACGCTAGGTTGTGTTGACAAAAAGGATTCCCCTGCGCGTCTGGCTGTGATTCAAGATCATCTCTACGTGGGAGGTGACCTTGGCACGCAA
>NZ_JAEHFP010000105.1:0-5000 GCF_016446475.1 Paracoccus binzhouensis
GCGCGCGCCATGGCCGAGGGCTGCGAGGCGTTGCGCTTCGTGCCGCTGGGCCGGCACGGCCGTGCCGTCTGGGTCGATGTCGGCCCCCCCGCCGAGCGCATGGCCCGGCACCTGGCGGCGGTGACAGCGGCGCTGCAGGACGCCCGGCACGAGCTGGCGCGGGTCGCGGACTGGCAGGGCCGGGCGCGGGCGGCGATGGCGGGGATCAAGGGCGACAATCCGGCCCGGGTGATCCAGGCGCTGGCCGCCCATCCGATCCTGAACGCCGCCATGCTGGAGGAAAGCGCCGGCATCAGCCGCGACACCGCCGAGCGGATGCTGGCGCGGATGCGCGAGCTGGGCTTGGCGCGCGAGATCACCGGCGGGCGGCGATTCCGGCTGTGGGTGCTGGCGGGCTAGGCGGCCTCGCGGCGGAAGGCGGCCGGCGTGGTGCCGGCGAGCTTGAGGAAGGCGCGATGGAAGGCGCTGGGTTCGCCATAGCCGAGCCGGGCGGCGATCTCGGCCACGCTGAGGTTGGTGTCGCGCAGCAGCTGGCGGGCGTGCGTCAGGCGGATCTCGGCGCGGATGGCGGCGAAGCCCTGGCCCTCGGCCCGCAGCCGGCGGCGCAGCGTCGCGGGCGACAGGCGCAGGGCGGCGGCGACGCTGTCGAAATCCGGCCAGTCCTCGGGCGGCGATGCCCGCAGCCGGGCGCGGATGCGCGCCGAAAGCCCCTGATCGTGGCGATAGCGCAACAGGATGTTGGCGGGGGCGCCGCGCAGGAAGCCCTGCAGCGCCTTCTCGTCGCGGATGGTTGGCAGCGACAGGTAGCTGGCGGCGAAGCTGAGCCGGCTGACCGGCTGGCCGAAATGCACCGGCGCGCCGAAGAACTGGTGATAGTCGCGGCGGTTTGGCGGCGCCGGGCAGGCGAAATCCACCCGCATCAGCGGGATGCGCCGGCCGATCAGCCAGCACATCACCCCCAGCAGGATCAGCCAGTAGGTGCGATAGGTAAAGGCGCGGCGCGGCGGGCCGGTGTCGCGCAGCAGGATCTCGGCCTGGCCGGCGCGCAGGCGCAGCTCGCCCGCCGGGTCGTCCAGCACCACGACCAGGAATGTCAGCGCCCGGCGCAGGGCGCGTTCCAGCGTGCCGGCATGCAGGACCGCCTGGCAGAGCAGCTGGAAGCTGCCGGGACGCATGGGGCGGGCGGCCTCGTCGAAGAACTCGTCACGGATCAGGTCCGCGATGGCGAGCCAGAGCTTGCCGTATTGCAGGTTCGAAACCGGCTCGGCCAAGGTGGTGATGCCGGATTGCGCCAGGAGCGGCGCCGGGTCGAGGCCGCGGCGGTGAAGGCAGTCCAGCGCGTCCTCGACGAAGCCGGGCGAGATGCTGCGGCGCTCCATGGCAGACCTGTTGCAAAACCGATCAGCTATTCTGGCCGCGAATGTCATTGTTTGCAATGCGGCCGGCGCTAAGCTGCCGGCAAGCTCGAGGAGCCCGCGGGAATGCGGGAGAGTTGAGGAGGAGAGACATGTCTGCGACGACCCTGTCCCGGTCGCGTCCTGGCTATGAGCAGGCCGTGGCGCAATTCCGCATCGAGGATGCCATCGCCGGGCTGCGCGGCGACCTGGAGACCGGGCTGAATGCCTGCGTTGAATGCTGCGACCGCCATTGCGGCGCGGACCGGGTGGCGCTGCGCTGCCTGTCGGCCGACGAGGTGCTGACCGAATACAGTTTCGAGCAGCTGCGCGGCATGGCGGCGCGGGCGGCGAACCTGATGCGCGACAAGGGCGTCCGGCCGGGCGACGTGGTGGCCGGGCTGCTGCCGCGCACGGTCGATCTGGTCGCCGTGGTGCTGGGCGCCTGGCGGCTGGGCGCGGTCTATCAGCCGCTGTTCACCGCCTTCGGTCCCAAGGCCATCGAGCACCGGCTGAAGACCAGCGGCGCCAGGCTGGTGGTGACGAATACGGCGCAGCGGCCCAAGCTGGACGAGGTCGAGGATTGCCCGCTGGTCGCCACGGTGCGCGGCGAGGCCGAGGCGCTGGCGCCGCAGGACGTCGATTTCCGCGCCGGGCTGGCCATGGCCTCGGACGCGTTCGAGCCGGTGCTGCGCCGGGGCGAGGACCTCTTCATGATGATGTCCACCTCGGGCACCACCGGGCTGCCCAAGGGGGTGCCGGTGCCGCTGCGGGCGCTGCTGGCCTTCGGCGCCTATATGCGCGATGCCATCGACCTGCGCGAAAGCGACGTGTTCTGGAATATTGCCGATCCGGGCTGGGCCTACGGGCTTTATTATGCGCTGACCGGGCCCTTGCTGCTGGGCCAGCCGATGATCTTCTACGAGGGCGGCTTCACCGCCGAGAGCACCTATCGCATCATCAGGCGCATGGGGGTGACGAGCCTTGCCGGCTCGCCCACCGCCTACCGGCTGCTGATCGCGGCGGGGCCGGAGGCGGCCGGGGCGGTCAAGGGGCAGTTGCGGGTGGTCAGTTCCGCCGGCGAGCCTTTGAACCCCGAGATCATCCGCTGGTTCGCCGAGCATCTGGCGGTGCCGATCCACGACCATTATGGCCAGACCGAGATGGGCATGTGCGTGAACAACCATCACGGGCTGGAGCATCCGGTGCGTCCGGGCTCGGCCGGGCTGGCGATGCCGGGCTATCGCGTCGTGGTGCTGGATGATGACGGCAACGAATTGGGGCCGAACCAGCCGGGCGTGCTGGCCATCGACATGAAGCGTTCGCCGCTGATGTGGTTCAGCGGCTATCTGAACCAGGCGACGCCGGCGCTGGCGGGGGGCTATTACCGCACCGGCGACAGCGTGGAGTTCGAGCCGGACGGCTCGATCAGCTTCATCGGCCGGTCGGATGACGTGATCACCTCCTCGGGCTATCGCATCGGGCCCTTCGACGTGGAAAGCGCGCTGATCGAGCACCCGGCGGTGGTCGAGGCGGCGGTGGTCGGCGTGCCGGATCCCGAGCGGACCGAGATCGTGAAGGCCTTCGTGGTGCTGGCCAAGGGGGTCGAGGGGACCGAGGCGCTGCGCGAGGAACTGGCGCAGCATGTCAAGAAACGCTTGTCGGCCCATGCCTATCCCCGGATGATCGATTTCGTCGCCGACCTGCCCAAGACGCCGAGCGGCAAGATCCAGCGCTTCATCCTGCGCAAGGCGGAAGTCGAGAAACTGGCCCGGAATTAAGGACGCATCATGCAGATCGAGGATAAGGTATTTCTGGTCACCGGCGCCGGTTCCGGCCTGGGCGCGGCGGTGGCGCGCATGGCGGTCGGCGCTGGCGCGCGGGCGGTGCTGCTGGACGTGAACGCCGAGGCCGGCGCGGCCGTGGGGGCTGAACTGGGCGCGGCCGCGCGCTTCGTCAGGACCGACGTGACCAGCGTCCCGGAGGGCGAGGCGGCCATCGCCGCGGCGCTGGAGGCTTTCGGCCGCATCGACGTGGCGGTGAATTGCGCCGGCGTGGCGCCGGGCGAGAAGATCGTCGGGCGCGAGGGACCGCATGGGCTGGAAAGCTTCGCCCGCGCCATCCAGATCAACCTGATCGGCACCTTCAACATGTTGCGGCTGGCCGCCGATGCCATGGCGAAGAACCCGCCGGGCGAGGGCGGCGAGCGCGGGGTGATCGTCAACACCGCCTCGATCGCGGCCTATGACGGGCAGATCGGGCAGGCGGCCTATGCGGCCTCGAAGGGCGGCGTCGCGGCGCTGACCCTGCCGGCGGCGCGGGAACTGGCGCGGCACGGCATCAGGGTGGTGACCATCGCGCCGGGCATCTTTGCCACGCCGATGATGGCCGGGCTGCCGCAGGAGGTGCAGGACAGCCTGGGCGCCAACGTGCCTTTCCCGCCGCGGCTGGGCCATCCGGCGGAATATGCGGCGCTGGTGCGCCATATCGTCGAAAACCAGATGCTGAACGGCGAGGTCATCCGGCTGGACGGCGCGCTGCGCATGGCGCCGAAATAGGGGAGATCCATCATGAGCACCGATCCGATTGTCATCACCGGCCTGGCCCGCACGCCGATGGGCGGCTTCCAGGGCGATTTCGCCGGGGTCGAGGCCCCGGCGCTGGGCGCGACCGCGATCAAGGCGGCGCTGGGCGACCTGGACCCGCAGGCGGTGGACGAGATCATCATGGGCTGCGTGCTGCCCGCCGGCCAGGGCCAGGCGCCGGCGCGCCAGGCGGCACTGGGGGCCGGGCTGCCGCTGGGGGCCGGGGCGACGACCGTCAACAAGATGTGCGGCTCGGGCATGAAGGCCGCGATGCTGGGCCATGACCTGCTGCTGGCGGGCTCGGCCGATGTCGTGGTCGCGGGCGGCATGGAGAGCATGTCGAACGCGCCCTATCTGCTGCCGAAAGCGCGGTCGGGCTATCGCATGGGGCATGGGCAGGTGATGGACCACATGTTCCTGGACGGGTTGGAGGATGCCTATGACAAGGGCCGGCTGATGGGCACCTTCGCCGAGGATTGCGCGGAAGCCTATCAGTTCACGCGCGAGGCGCAGGACGAATTCGCGATTTCCTCGCTGACGCGGGCGCAGAAGGCCATCGCCGCCGGGCATTTCGCGGGCGAGATCGCACCGGTGACGGTCAAGGGGCGCGGCGGCGAGACGGTCGTGGATACCGACGAGCAGCCGGGCAAGGCGCGGCTGGACAAGATCCCGACCTTGAGGCCGGCCTTTCGCAAGGAGGGCACGGTGACGGCGGCCAATTCCTCGTCGATCTCGGATGGGGCGGCGGCGCTGGTGCTGATGCGGGCCTCGGAGGCCGAGCGGCGCGGGCTGACCCCGCGGGCGCGGATCCTGGGGCATGCGACCTTCGCCGACAAGCCGAGCCTGTTTCCGACCGCGCCCATCGGCTCGGTGCGGCGCCTGCTGGAGCGGACGGGGACGGCGCTTTCGGATTACGACCTCTTCGAGATCAACGAGGCTTTCGCCGTGGTCGCCATGGCGGCGATGCGCGACCTTGGCCTGTCGCATGAAGTGGTGAATATCCATGGCGGCGCCTGCGCGC
>NZ_JAEHFP010000105.1:10000-27611 GCF_016446475.1 Paracoccus binzhouensis
GCTGAGAATAAGCTTTGATCCATGGATCTCCGAATGGGGAAACCCACCTGAAACTCGATTGTTGTTACCCTTGGGTATCAACAGTTGGGTTAACCAGGTACTTATCACCTGAATACATAGGGTTTTAAGAGCGAACCCGGGGAACTGAAACATCTAAGTACCCGGAGGAAAGGAAATCAACAGATACTCCCCCAGTAGCGGCGAGCGAACGGGGACCAGCCGAGCCGTGAGAATGACCAGAATGGCCTGGAAAGGCCAGCCATAGCGGGTGACAGCCCCGTATGGGAAGTTTGATCGGACGTATCAAGTAGGGCGGGACACGTGAAATCCTGTCTGAAGATCGGGGGACCACCCTCGAAGGCTAAGTACTCCTTGCTGACCGATAGCGAACCAGTACCGTGAGGGAAAGGTGAAAAGCACCCCGACGAGGGGAGTGAAACAGTTTCTGAAACCGGACGCCTACAAGCAGTCGGAGGGGCCTTGCGCCCTGACGGCGTACCTTTTGTATAATGGGTCAACGACTTGGTCTGTCTGGCAAGCTTAAGCCGTTAGGTGTAGGCGCAGCGAAAGCGAGTCTTAAAAGGGCGACATAGTCAGACGGATCAGACCCGAAACCAGATGATCTAGGCATGAGCAGGCTGAAGGTTGGGTAACACCAACTGGAGGGCCGAACCCACACCTGTTGAAAAAGGTCGGGATGACTTGTGCCTAGGGGTGAAAGGCCAATCAAATCTGGAGATAGCTGGTTCTCCGCGAAAGCTATTTAGGTAGCGCGTCAGACGAATTCTCCCGGGGGTAGAGCACTGCATGGATGATGGGGGCCCACAGCCTTACTGAGTCTAAGCAAACTCCGAATACCGGGAAGAACTATCTGGCAGACACACGGCGGGTGCTAACGTCCGTCGTGGAGAGGGAAACAACCCTGACCAACAGCTAAGGCCCCCAATTCGTGGCTAAGTGGGAAAGCATGTGAGACTTCCAAAACAACCAGGAGGTTGGCTTAGAAGCAGCCATCCTTTAAAGATAGCGTAACAGCTCACTGGTCTAATCAAGAGGTCTTGCGGCGAAGATGTAACGGGGCTCAAGCCACGAGCCGAAGCTTTGGGTGCACCTTATGGTGCGCGGTAGCGGAGCGTTCCGTGATATAAGCTCTTGCCTCTTCTATCCTTCGGGATAGCGGAGGCGCGAGCTTTACTGTGAAGCCGGGCCGTAAGGCATCCGGTGGAGTGATCGGAAGCGAGAATGTTGACATGAGTAGCGACAAACAGGGTGAGAGACCCTGTCGCCGAAAGTCCAAGGGTTCCTGCTTAAAGCTAATCTGAGCAGGGTAAGCCGGCCCCTAAGGCGAGGCCGAAAGGCGTAGTCGATGGGAACCAGGTTAATATTCCTGGGCCAGGAGATGGTGACGGATCGCAGGTGTAGTTCCTCCTTATCGGATTGGAGGGGCTGCTGAGCGGTTCCTGGAAATAGCCCTCCATGAGACCGTACCCTAAACCGACACAGGTGGACTGGTAGAGAATACCAAGGCGCTTGAGAGAACCACATTTAAGGAACTCGGCAAAATACCTCCGTAAGTTCGCGAGAAGGAGGCCCCGTTGGTGCGCAAGCATCGGCGGGGGGCACAAACCAGGGGGTGGCGACTGTTTACTAAAAACACAGGGCTCTGCGAAGCCGCAAGGCGACGTATAGGGTCTGACGCCTGCCCGGTGCCGGAAGGTTAAAAGGAGAGGTGCAAGCCTTGAATTGAAGCCCCGGTAAACGGCGGCCGTAACTATAACGGTCCTAAGGTAGCGAAATTCCTTGTCGGGTAAGTTCCGACCTGCACGAATGGCGTAACGACTTCCCCGCTGTCTCAAATGTGGACTCAGCGAAATTGAATTGTCTGTGAAGATGCAGACTTCCCGCGGTTAGACGGAAAGACCCCATGCACCTTTACTATAGCTTCGCACTGGCATCAGGATTGCGATGTGCAGGATAGGTGGTAGGCATCGAAGCAGTGACGCCAGTCGCTGTGGAGCCATCCTTGAGATACCACCCTTCGCACTCTTGATGTCTAACCGCGGCCCGTTATCCGGGTCCGGGACCCTGCGTGGTGGGTAGTTTGACTGGGGCGGTCGCCTCCCAAAGAGTAACGGAGGCGCGCGAAGGTTGGCTCAGAGCGGTCGGAAATCGCTCGTTGAGTGCAATGGCAGAAGCCAGCCTGACTGCAAGACTGACAAGTCGAGCAGAGACGAAAGTCGGCCATAGTGATCCGGTGGTCCCGAGTGGAAGGGCCATCGCTCAACGGATAAAAGGTACGCTGGGGATAACAGGCTGATGATGCCCAAGAGTCCATATCGACGGCATCGTTTGGCACCTCGATGTCGGCTCATCTCATCCTGGGGCTGGAGCAGGTCCCAAGGGTATGGCTGTTCGCCATTTAAAGAGGTACGTGAGCTGGGTTTAGAACGTCGTGAGACAGTTCGGTCCCTATCTGCCGTGGGTGTAGGATACTTGAGAGGAGTTGCCCCTAGTACGAGAGGACCGGGGTGAACGTTCCACTGGTGGACCAGTTGTCGTGCCAACGGCAGTGCTGGGTAGCTATGAACGGACAGGATAAACGCTGAAGGCATCTAAGCGTGAAGCCCCCCTCAAAACAAGGTATCCCTTGAGAGCCGTGGAAGACCACCACGTCGATAGGCCGGAGATGTAAGCGCAGCAATGCGTTCAGTTGACCGGTACTAATGGCTCGATTGGCTTGATTTGATCCGGAAGAAGACAGACCAGAGCTTCTTCCAAAAGCATCCTTGGACAACCCATCCCGCAAGGGATAACGCCGATCTCGCTCCTTTTCCGGTCTGGTGGACATAGCACGAGCAAAACACCCGATCCCATCCCGAACTCGGCCGTTAAGTGCCGTCGCGCCAATGGTACTGCGTCAAAAGACGTGGGAGAGTAGGTCACCGCCAGACCTGAAAAGAAGCGAGGCATGTCTCTCGAAAACGATCAACGACAGAAAACGCCCTGCCGCGGGGTAGAGCAGCCCGGTAGCTCGTCAGGCTCATAACCTGAAGGTCGTAGGTTCAAATCCTACCCCCGCAACCATCTTTACTTGCGACCCCGTAGCGCCCGCTGCGGGGTTTTTGCTTTGCGTGGAAATCGTAAGGATTCCAGCGAGATCGCCCTGAACGTCGATCTCCACCTTGCCGTCGACCGGCGTCAGCACGATCTGATCCACGAGCGAGCGCAGCGTGTCTGCGGCCTCGATCCGCTTCCCCTCGTCGTCGTCCTGCAGGGCGTCGTAAAGCTGTTGGACCCGCTTGCGGTATTGCAGTGCCATGCTTGGGTGCAGCAGCGGTGGCGGTTCGTCGGCTTCGGCCAGGAACAGTTCCAGTTCCTTCTTACGCTTCTCCAGCTTCACCATCTTCGCGTTGAGCGCGTCAGCGGCGCCACCCTTCAGAATCAGATTGAGTAGGGTCTCGAGTTCCCGATCGATCTTCGCAATCTCCGCCTCGGCCGACGCGATCTCGAAGCGGCCTTCCCTGCGCAGGCGGTTCATCTCCTGCGTGAAGACTTCGCAGAAATGCGCGAAGAGTTCGGGATCGACGAGTTTGGTACGCAGCGCGTTCAGCACACGCGCTTCCAGCTCGTCGCGGCGGATGTTGACCCGGTTGTCGCAGGTCCCCTTGTTGCGGGCCGTCGCACATCCGATCAGTGTCGCCGAGATCGCGGAATAGCCGCCACCACAGCAAGCGCATTTGGTCAGGCCGGAGAACAGATATTTGGGCCGGCGGCGATAGTTCATCGTTCGGACGTCGGCGACGCCGCTTTCGTCGCGTTCGGTGCGGTTCACGCGCTGCCTCGCCTTCACGGCGTTCCAGAGATCGTCGTCGAGGATGCGCAGCTCTGGCGTTTCCTGGATGACCCATTCCTCTTCCGGGTTGGGGCGGGCCTGCCGCTTGCCGGTGTTCGGATCCTTGACGAAGCGCTGCCGGTTCCAGACGATCTTGCCGATATACATCTCATTGTTGAGGATGCCATTGCCCCGTTTCGGGTTGCCGTTGATCGTGCTGAACCCCCAATCGCCGCCTGACGGAGCGGGAATGCCTTCCTTGTTCAGGGCGAAGGCGATGGTCTTGGCCGACTTGCCGGCGGCGTAGTCGCGGAAGATGCGGCGGACCACCTCGGCCTGGAACTCGTTGATGGTGCGATCGCCGCGGATCGGCTCGCCGTTCGCATCGAGTTTCTTGACCACATCGTAGCCATAGGCATTGCCACCACCCGATTTGCCCGCCTCGACGCGGCCGCGCTGCCCGCGGCGGGTCTTGTCGGCCAGATCCTTCAGGAACAGCGCATTCATCGTGCCCTTGAGACCGACATGCAGATGCGTCACCTCGCCTTCCGACAGGGTGAACATCTTCACGTCGGCATAGGACATGCGCTTGAAGATGCCCGCGATGTCTTCCTGATCGCGGGAGAGGCGGTCCATCGCTTCGGCCAGGATCAGGTCGAAACGGCCGCCCATTGCGTCGGCCATGAGCGCCTGAATGCCTGGGCGGATCAGCGAGGCGCCGGAGATCGCGTGGTCCGAATACTCCTCGACGATATGCCAGCCCTGCTTCTCGGCATGGAGACGGCACATACGGAACTGGTCGGCGATGGAGGCGTCGCGTTGATTGTCGGAAGAATAGCGGGCGTAGATCGCGACTTTCAAAACCTGGCTCCCGTCCGTATCAGGAGGAGCGCTTCCTCCTTTGCCGTGACATCTTCACTTCCTCTGCATAGCACTCCTGCGCCGCCTGCCTCGCCAGGATGACAGCAAGGATTCGAGCAGCGCTTCGCGCTCTCCTCCTGTCATCTTTGCCGGGTTTCCTGGGGCTCGCAAGGTCATAGCTTGCAGCATTCGCCCCGAGGGAAGCATAAGCAACGGAAATTGAAGGCGAATATTCGGCGGCGATTGGCGCGGGCAATCGTGCTATCGCGTGGCCAAGCGCAGCCGGGCGTGCCTTTGCGTAGCAAAATAACCTATCGGAATCCCTCGCTGACCCGGTCATCATTGGCCTCGTCGCCTCTCCTCGTGAGGTCATTGACTGTTGACGCAACCCTAGCGTATTGTAATTCGCGATACAAGGCGCTATATACCGACCAAGGAGATTCGCCATGGCCACGACCGCCGAACGCAAGGAATATCCGATCTCGATGCGCCTGCCCGAGGCGGATGTCGCAATGATCGATCGCGCAGCGAGCCTGCGCGGCCGCTCGCGCACCGATTTCGTGCGCGACGCCGCAGTGCGCGCGGCCGAGGAGGTCGTCATGGAGCAGGGGCTGATCCGGATGAGTCCAGAGGGCTTCGCTGAGTTCATGGATGTGCTGGCGCGTCCGGCCGCTCCCGTTCCGGAGATGGTCGAAGTTCTGAAACGGCCCGCGCCGTGGGAGCCCGGCTACGTGGCGAAGCGGTAAGCCATTGCAACTGTCAGGCCCCGAACCGCTTACCGCCGCTCACGATGTGTCTGATTTCTCCTGTGGCAAGCCCACGCTTGACCACTGGCTGAAGACGCGCGCCCTCTCCAATCAGCAGAAGGGCTTCACCGCCGTCCTTGTCGTGCACGAGGCCGGACGCGTGGTCGGTTACTATGGCCTGGCGCCGACCGCCGTTGTGCCATCGGTGCTGCCGCGTTCGATCCGGACGGGGCAGCCACCCAATCCGGTCCCGTGCATGCTACTCGGCCAGCTCGCGACCGATACGGGTTGGGCAGGGCTGGGCATCGGGACCGGTCTTGTGAAGCACGCCCTCCAGCGCTGCGTTCAGGCCGCTTCGCTGATCGGCGGACGGGCCTTGTTGGTCAATGCCGTCGATGGTGAAGCCGCCGAATTCTGGAGGCGGCGCGGCTTTGAGCCGTCCAGGGATGATCCCCTGGTTCTGCTCCGATCGATCAACGACATCGCGGCCTCGCTCGGTGAGGCTGGAGGTTGAATGCTTGGCTGGCCTCACCCCAGCGATCCGCCCGTTCACTCAGATTGCAGTAGACCAGATCTGCCCATGCAAATTCGTCTCCCCCCATTGTCCACATTCCGCTGGCAGATGTTCGTGCTTTCCCTCGCTCTATCTTGGGCGGTCGGCGGCCTGCCGGAACCTGCCCAGGCTCAGCCTCGGCCGCAGATTGCGAAGTGCGTTCCCGGTCAGGCGCGCACCGCTGACGAATATTGTCTCGTCGACGGTGACACGATCTGGATTGACGGGGAAAAGCTGCGCATGGAGGGATATGACACCCCGGAACCGCAAACCCACATCTGCGGTGGCGAGGCCGAAGTCGCGCTGGCACACCGAGCCAGCGACCGGGTGATCGAGCTGCTGAACTCGCATAACTGGACTGTCGAATATGGAGAGCGGGATAACACCGGCACGCGGACGCTCGTGACGATCAGAATCGGTGGTCGCGACATCGGCGACATCCTGATCGAAGAAGGGCTGGCTCGCTCCTGGCCTGACGGCGATGAATGGTGGTGCAGCCGGTAGGTGCGGCAATGCGAACCGCGCGTGGAGCGGCGAGGTGAGATGCCAGTTATGCTGACAATGCGCCTTGTTGCTGCGTACGCGCAGTTTCCAACCTCGCAGGTGCAACATCCGGAGGCACGCACGGAACATCAGCCATTCGGCGCGTCACCTCCGAAGTTGATGGCTACGGTAAGAAGCTACATGTTCGTGGTTGCTTTCTTCAGTCATCAGGGCCTGATAACAAATATTTATGATTGAAGACTGGCTGAACATCGAGGAGGCGGAGCACGGCGAAAGAAAGCGCCTCTTTGTGCTTGGCGAGAGAGGTGGCGGTAGAGTCGCAGTCCAGGCGGACCTCATGGAGCGTGTCCGCGCTCACTACGACGATCCGCGGCACATTGCCGACGACATTGCCGAGCTGGGATTCCCCGGCGCTGCTGCCATTCTTCGCGAGCGCTTGCCGACCGACGCCAGAACGCGGTCCGGCGAAGTAGGCGAGATATTGGCTACGGAGTTTGTGGAGCACCAGACTGGATTCCGGATCCCCGTTCGCCGCCTGCGCTACAAGGACGGTCGCGAAATGGCCCTGCGCGGCGATGATTTCCTCGGCATCGAGGAGGTAGATGGACGCCTTGCCTATCTGAAGGGCGAGGCCAAGAGCGGTCAGGCGATGGCCGCAGGTGTGATAAACGCCGCTCGTGCCCGGCTCAATGACGACGATGGCCGTCCCACGCCGATCTCCCTACTGTTTGTAGCCGATAGGTTGCTGGAGGGGAGCGAAGAAGACGAGGCGCTAGGTCGCCAAATCCGCAATGCTGTCGGCAGAGGCACGATTCGGGCGCGTGATGTCACGCATGGGCTGTTCACGTTAACCGGCAACGACCGGCGCGCCGACCTCGAAGCCGATCTTGCAGGTGCTGGCGGTGACCACGGCCATATCTCGGTGAACCTCCGCATAAACGACCACCAGGAGTTCATCGCCTGGATTTATGAAGAGGCCGAGAGCCTTGGAAACGATTGAGGAGCTTCAGGAATTTATCGAAGTGATGGCGCAGCCGACGGTACGCGGTCGGCTTCAAGCACGGGGTGACGCGCGGGCGATCATTAGGAGGGCCGGCCAACTTCCCGAGGGTGCTCCGGCTTTCGCGGTGAGTCTCGACACCGATTTGTCCGAGTATGGATTCTCTTTGCTCCGTGCATCGCTCGCCCTGCGGGAGCGGGGCGAGGGCGACCCAGCAATATGGCGCGAGGGCTTTCTCAAGGCTGGCAATGCCTTCGAGGCCCTTGTCCGCAACGGGTCACCGGAACTCTCCCAGCGTGGCTTCTGGCGTGTGATGGGCGCGGCCTCGTACCATCTCGCGGGGTACGCAGCGATGGCGTTCTCGCTGATGTCTCAGGCCGAAGAAGAAGCGAATCTTGCGCCCGCAGAACGCGTGATCGTACGGCTACTCCTTAGTGATCTCGGGACTCTGCGTGACGAGGCGCGATCCTGGCTGCGCAATCCTGAATACGGCGACGATGCTCTCCAAGCTGCTCTCGAGGTCGGCGATCAGGAGATCGACGACATCTTGTCGATCATGCTGACTACGGCGGTCTTCAGAGCTTTCGCGTTCTTCGAATTCGCGTTGCTCACCGGCGATACCGCTATGCACGACGGAGCGCTATCAATACTCCGGCGCGCTCTGAGAGTGGCCAGCAATGTCGGTGCGGTATCCCATTGGTGGATCATCCGCGTAGCCCGAAATTTAATTGACGATCTCTGGGGCAATAGCCTCCACCATGTGCTGCCTCAAATCGGGCCAGCCGGCACGGATGGTTATGCCGCGCTGCGGGAGATGTTTCTTGCGTCGCTTTATGCGCGCAAGACGGCCGAGGTTGAGCTCTGGCCTTCGCAGATCGGCGCGGCGCGCCGCGCAACCGATTTGACTGATGATCTCGTGGTGGCTCTGCCGACGAGTGCTGGAAAGACCCGCGTCGCGGAAATCTGCACCCTCATGTCGCTCAGTGCAGAGAAGCGGGTGTTGCTCGTGACGCCGCTGCGGGCACTGTCGGCGCAGACCGAGCGGTCCTTTCGCAAGACGTTCGGTCCTCTCGGATTTTCGGTGTCCTCGCTCTACGGTGCGAGCGGCGCAATGCCGGGAGACCAGGACGCACTGCGCTCGCACGACATCGTTATTGCGACGCCGGAAAAGCTGGACTTCGCGCTAAGAAGCAATCCGCAATTGCTGGATGATATCGGATTGATCGTTCTGGATGAGGGACATCTGATAGGGCCGAGCGAGCGCGAGCTCCGCTACGAAATTCTCGTGCAAAGGCTTCTGCGCCGCGCGGACGCGGTCGACCGGCGTATCGTCTGCCTGTCGGCGATCCTGCCCGATGGCGAACAACTCGAAGATCTGACGGCGTGGGTGCGTAGCGATGCCGAGGGCGAAGCGGTGAAATCAAGCTGGCGGCCGACCCGTCAGCGTTTCGGAACGCTGGCGTGGGGCGGACAGGGAGCGCGCCTGACATTCGATCTTGATGATGACGGACCCTTCATCCAGAACTTTGTCACGGAGCAGCCTCCCATCGCTCCGCGTCGAACGCCGTTTCCCAGAGACAATCCCGAGTTGACCATTGCTGCGGCATGGCAGTTTGCCGATGAGGGCAAGCGCACATTGGTATTCTGTACGCAGCGGGATCATGTCGAGAGCTACGCAACGCGCATTGTCGACCTCGCCCGGCGTGGCTTCATCGCTCCACTTCTTGCTGACGAAGGCGCAATAGAGAGGGCGAAATCGGTTGGGGCTGAATGGCTAGGTGCAGAGCATCCGGCCGTCCGCTGCCTTGAACTGGGCGTGGCCATTCATCACGCGCGTTTACCTAACCCTTTCCTTCGCGAGGTCGAACGCCTGCTAAACGAAGGCGTTCTAACTGTGACTATCGCATCGCCGACCCTCGCCCAGGGGCTTAATCTCAACGCAGCGGTCCTGCTTGTGCCGACCCTGTATCGCGCGGGAACTCCCCTCACCGGCGAGGAATTTGCGAACGTCGCGGGGCGCGCCGGACGCGCCTTCGTCGATCTCGAAGGGCTTGTGATCCACGTAATGTTCGAACCGCTGCGTTGGCGCAGGCAGGCATGGCGCGAGCTTGTGAACGCATCAAGGGCCCGGACGCTTGAGAGCGGGCTTATTCAGATCGCCAGCGAAATTCTCAATCGTCTGGCGCGCAGCGGGACGCTAAGTCGAGACGACGCCTTTGAGTATCTCGCCAACAACCGAGATGCCTGGAACATCCATGTCGACGAGGAAGACGACGAGCCTTTCGAGCTTCTGCTAGAGAAACTCGATCACGCGATCCTTGGTCTTGTCGAAGCGCTGGATGCTGATGATGCGGACTTGCCGCGGCTCATCGACGAGTCGCTGAACGGTTCGCTTTGGGCGCGGCAGCTTGCCCGCCGTGGCGATGACCTGCGTGAGCGCCAGCTTGAATTGTTCAGGGCGCGCTCGGGGCTGATCTGGTCGCAGACGAACGCCGATCAAAGGCGCGGTCATTTTGCGATGGGTGTTGGGCTTGAGTCCGGATTGACACTCGACGCGATGGCCGACGAGCTCGCCGTGTTGCTCGACCAAGCCGACGAGGCAGCGTTGCCCGGCGATAGCGAGGTGCTCGTTGCATCGCTTACCACGCTTGCGGAGCGCTTACTCGCTATCCGCCCCTTTGTTCCTGACGATCCTCTGCCGGGCAATTGGCGCGAGATCCTGGCCGCGTGGGTTTCCGGAACGCCAGTGCACGAGATCGGGCCGGACAACATGCGTTTCATCGAGGACGTATTTACGTATCGGCTCGTCTGGGCGCTGGAGGCACTTCGTACCCGAAGGGTTGCGCTTGGCTGGCAACCCGAGATCATTGCCGGCACAGCCTCTGCCTGTCTTGAGGCCGGGCTGCCGCGCTACACGATGGCGATGCTTGTGCGCGCCGGACTTCCTTCAAGAGCCGCGGCCCTCGCCGCAATTAATGATCAGGATCCGATTTTCATCGATAACGATGGTCTCGTTGTCTGGCTCGAAACCAATGAAGTTGTCGCGATGACAGATGCCGGAGACTGGCCAACGCCAGCGACCAACGACATTTGGAAAGCATTCAGGGCCGAGATGCTGAACCGCATCAGCCAGCGTTGGACCTCGCGCGACTGGCGTATAAATATCGAACCGGCGACGCGGCAGATCGTTCCGGTTCCGGCCAGTCCATATCGGGTCGAGGTCGACGAAACAGACAATGCCGTGTGGGTTCTTACGCCTGACTTCAAAGTGGTAGCCATGCTTGGGCAAAGTATGGTTGACGCCGCTCCAAGTGTGCTGACTGCTCGCTTTGATGAAGGCAGCCCTCAGGCGATCATTCGCCGGCATGGTCGCTCCCACGCGTCTTGGTCTGAGCCCTAAGCGCGCGAATGCTTCAAGGATTACGGAGGGCCGCTTTGGGAAATCGCGCTGCGGCTATCACCTCAGCCGTCCCACCGACAGTCCGTACGATCGGCTAGCTGGGCCTTCCCGCGAGGCGCTCGTCGATGACCGGCTCGTCCCAGTGGCGCGCAACATCGAGCCACTTGTCGATCAACGCCTGAAACTGCGGCTCGGCGAAGCAGGTCTGGAACGTGTAGAGCCGATTGACCACCTGGCGCATCAGGTCGCGCATCTCGTCATCGTCGAACCTCGACACGGTTCTCCAGGGAATGCGATTGCCGTCGGCGTCGATGACGAAGACATCGGAATAGTCGCCGGTCTTCGTGACCGGGACCGGGCCGGCATGCAGGTCCTCCAGCATGCTGTTGCGGACGCAGATCATCGCCATCGCCTTGGCGAGCGTCGCCGCTAACTGTTCTTCTTCCTTCCGGCCCATGTTCGTCCTCCGGATCATTGTCAGATGCCCGGCAACATGCCATCGGCGGCTGTATTGGCTGGCGTTTCCAGGATCACCAACCGATCATCGGGCAGCGGCCGCTGCAGCGTCTTGGCTTCGTTCCAGTCGGCGGTCAGCCAGGTCTCGACTTCTTCGTGGCTCGTCAGAATGACGGGCATGGCCTTCGGATGGATCGGCTTCACCACGCCATTGGCCTCGGTCGTCAGGAAGGCGAACAGTTGATGATCGCCCGGACGCGGGGTCCGGTTCGAGCCGCGGGTTCCGCGCCACGGCGTCCAGATTCCCGCGAAGAAGAACAGGGGCTGGGTCTCATCGAGGGCGAACCAGTGCAGCGGTTTGCGCTTCGTGACTGGATCGGGCTTTTGCCCATATTCGGAAAAGGCGGTGGCCGGGACCACGCAGCGATTCTCGAGCCCGAGCCATTTGCGCCAGTGAGGGCTGGCCGTGTTGCGGATATTGGTGACGCC
This sequence comes from Paracoccus binzhouensis, assembly GCF_016446475.1. GTDB lineage: Bacteria > Pseudomonadota > Alphaproteobacteria > Rhodobacterales > Rhodobacteraceae > Paracoccus > Paracoccus binzhouensis. The sequence continues at coordinate 21,842 of NZ_JAEHFP010000105.1, forward strand.
GGTGTCCGGCGCGTCGCGGGATTTCAGATATTCGACGGGCGTGGGCATACCCCAGGTCAATGAGGCCAGTTCCCGCCCGCCGTCGGTGTTGCGCACCACCGGCGCCGGCCGGTCGGGATAGACGTCCATCGACGGTTCGAGATTGCCGATACTGTCATGGGTGGCTGCCACGAAATCCCGGATCGCCTGCTGATTGGTCGTAATGCGATAGAGATTGCACATCGCCCCGCCACTCTCCTTGCGAATACTTTACGTCACCATAGGGCATTGCACCCCGTCGATCACTTCCGGGATGGCCGAGATTGACTCTCGACCTGTGAGAGAACAAATAAAGAACATAGCAACGGAATCGACCAGTGCAAAGCCCCGGAGACGCCATCCTCATATGCCCAGCCGTGCCGACAGCCCAGCCATTGCCGACCTTCGGGCGCGCATCGCGCGGCTCGAAGGCGATGGCGCGCATCCGCACGAGGTGCTGCCCTTCGGGATCGCGCCGCTGGATCGCAAGCTGCCCGGTGGCGGGCTGGCGCTCGGATGCCTCCATGAAGTCGCCGGAGGCGGCAACGGGGCGGTGGATGGCGCGGCTGCGGCCTGTTTCACGGCCGGGATCGCCGCCCGCACCACCGGGCAGGTGCTCTGGTGCGTGGCGCTACAGGATCTCTTCGCACCGGGGCTGGAGCAGGCCGGACTGCCGCCCGGCCGGGTGATCTTCGTCGAAGCCGGAGACGACAAGGCCGTTCTGGCCTGTATGGAGGAAGGGCTGCGGCATGGCGGGCTGGGGGCGGTCGTGGGCGACGTCGCGCGCCTGCCGATGACCGCCTCGCGGCGGCTGCATCTGGCCGCGAAAGGCTCGGCGACGATCTGCATCGCGTTGCGCCGCTGGCGGCGACAGGCGGAGGCCAGCGATTTCGGGCAGCCGACGGCGGCGATGACCCGCTGGCGGATCTCGGCGCTGCCGTCCTCGTCCCTTCCAGTTCCCGGCGTCGGGCGGCCGCGCTGGCTGGTCGAGCTGATCCGGGCGCGGGCGGGCGAATGTCTCGATATCGAACTGGAGGCGTGCGATGGCTCGGGTCATCTCTGTCTTCCTGCCGAACTGGCCGACAGACCGGTTGCGGCGGAAGGCGGGCGACGCAGCGCCGCCCGGTGAGGCGCCGCTGGTCATCGCCGGAAGGGAGAAGAACCGCCGGGTGGTGACGGCGGCCGATCCGGCCGCGCGGGCGCTCGGCCTGCGCGCCGGAATGCCTGTCACCAAGGCCCAGGCGATGGTGCCCGGCCTCCACATCGAGCCCGCCGACCCGCGGGCCGACCTGGACAGCCTCGAACGCCTCGCGCTCTGGGTGCTGCAACGCTTCTCACCTATCGCCGCCGCCGACGCGCCGGACGGGATCGTCATCGACGCGACCGGCGCCGACCATCTGCATGGCGGTGAGGCGGCCATGCTGGAGGCGCTGACCGGGCGGCTTGTCATGTCCGGCGTCACCGCCCGCGCAGCCATCGCCGATAGCTGGGGCGCGGCCCATGCGCTGGCGCGCTACGCGGCCGATCCGCTGTTTGTCACTCCTCCCGGCGAAACCATCCCAGGACTCGCACCGCTGCCGCTGCAAGCCCTGCGCCTGCCACCCGCGATCGCGGCGGGGCTGAACGACCTCGGCTTTGTCCGCATCGGCGACCTGATCGGGCAGCCGCGCGCGCCTCTGACCCGGCGCTTCGGCCCGGAGCTCTGCCGGCGTCTCGATCAGGCCCTGGGCGAGATCGCCGAACCCATCGAACCGATCCGGCCCGAGGAGCTGGTCTCGGTTCGCCGCGTCTTCGCAGAGCCCATCGGCGCCGCCGAGACCATCGCGCGCTATATTCGCAAGCTGGTCATGGCGCTCTGCGAGGCGCTCGAGGGGCGGGGTCTTGGCGCGCGCCGTCTCGACCTGCTCTGCCACCGGGTCGACAACCGGATCGAGACGGTGCGCATCGGCCTGGCCATGCCGGTGCGGGATTCCGCGCGCCTGACCCGGCTTCTCTGCGACAGGATCGAGACCATCGCGCCGGGCTTCGGCATCGAGATCATGTCGCTGACCGCCACCCTTGCCGAACCCCTGCCTTTGCGGCAGGCGGCCAGCAGCCTGATCGAGGAGGGCGCGCCGGATCTGTCCGGCCTGATCGACACGCTGGCCAATCGGGTCGGCGCGCGGGCGGTCTATCGTTTCGCGCCGGTGGCGAGCGATGTGCCCGAGCGCTCGGTCCGTCGTCTGCCGGCACTCGCCGAGGATACGGGTGCGGGCTGGCCCGACCATTGGCCGCGCCCTTCGCGGCTGCTCTCCCGGCCGGAGCCGATCGAGACCATGGCGCTCCTGCCGGACCATCCGCCGAACTGGTTCTCCTGGAAGGGCGTGCGTCGCCGGGTCCGACGGGCCGACGGACCGGAGCGCATCTTCGGGGAATGGTGGAAGCGCGATGCCGAGCTGATCGCGGTGCGGGACTATTTCCGGGTCGAGGACGATGCCGGCGAACGCTTCTGGATCTTCCGCTCCGGCGATGGCGAGGATGCCGCCACCGGCTCGCATCGCTGGTTCCTGCACGGGATTTTCGGATGAGCGCGCCCGCCTACGCCGAATTGCAGGTGACGTCGAATTTCTCCTTCCTGCGCGGAGCCTCCGCGGCCGAGGAGCTGTTCGCTGCCGCCGCGGCGATGGGGATCGAGGCCATGGCCGTGACCGATCGCAACACGCTGGCCGGTATCGTGCGCGCCCATGAGGCGGCGAAGGAGGCGGGCGTGCGGCTGATCGTCGGCTGCCGCCTCGATCTCGTCTGCGGCATGTCGGCGCTGGTCTATCCGACCGACCGGGCGGCCTGGTCGCGGCTCTGCCGACTCCTGTCGCTGGGCAAGGGGCGGGCGGGCAAGGCGCGCTGTCATCTCGAATGGGACGATCTCACCGCCTATGGCGAAGGGCTGATCGCGGTCCTCGTGCCGGACCTTGCCGACGAGACCTGCGGTTTGCGCCTGAGGCGCCTGCGCGACTCTTTCGGCGATCGCGCCTATCTCGGCCTGACGCTGCGGCGGCGGCCCAATGACCAGATGCGCCTCTGGGAGCTGTCGACGCTCGCCGCGCGGATCGGCGTGCCCACCGTCGTGACCAATGACGTGCTCTTCCACGAACCCGGCCGCCGCATCCTGCAGGATGTCGTCACCGCGATCCGCCACAATGTCACCGTCGATGCGCTCGGCGCCCGGCGCGAGCGCCATGCCGACCGCTATCTGAAGCCGCCCGCCGAAATGCACCGGCTCTTCGCGCGCTGGCCCGAGGCTTTGGCCCGGACGCGTGAGATCGCGGATCGCTGCCGCTTCTCGCTCGACGAGCTGCGCTATCAATATCCCGAAGAGCGCGACGATCAGGCGCTGACCCCGCAGGAAACCCTGGAGCGGCTGACCTGGGAGGGCGCCGCACACCGCTATCCCGAGGGCGTGCCCGAGGAGGTGACCGCCGCGCTGGAGCATGAGCTGGCCCTGATCGGCAAGCTCGATTACGCGCCCTACTTCCTCACGGTGAACAGCATCGTCCGCTTCGCCCGGTCGCGCGGCATCCTCTGCCAGGGGCGCGGATCGGCGGCGAACTCGGCCGTCTGCTATGTGCTCGGCATCACCGCGATCGATCCCGGCCGCAACGATCTCCTGTTCGAGCGCTTCGTCTCCGAGGAGCGCCGCGAGCCGCCCGATATCGACGTGGATTTCGAGCATGAGCGGCGCGAGGAGGTGATCCAGTGGGTCTATGAGCATTACGGCCGCGAGCGCGCCGCTCTGACCGCCACCGTCATCCGCTATCGCTCCAAGGGCGCGCTGCGGGACGTGGGCAAGGCCCTGGGGCTTCCCGAAGACCTGATCCAGACGCTGTCCGGCCAGCTCTGGGGCGGGTCCGAGGCTGGTGTCACCGAGCAGCAGCTCCGCGATCTCAACCTCAATCCGGAGGATCGCCGGTTGCGCCTGACGCTCGAACTGGCCGCCCAGCTTCGCGGCGCGCCGCGGCATCTGTCGCAGCATCCGGGCGGTTTCGTGCTGACCCATGACCGGCTCGACGATCTCGTGCCCATCGAGCCCGCGGCGATGGAGGGGCGCCAGATCATCGAATGGGACAAGGACGATATCGACGCGCTGCGCTTCATGAAGGTCGATGTCCTGGCGCTCGGCATGCTGAGTTGCATGCGCCGGGGGCTGGACCTGTTGGCCGAGCACAAGGATATCCACCTCGATCTGGCGTCGATCCCGGCCGAGGATCCGCGCACCTATGCGATGATCCGCAAAGCCGATACGCTCGGCACCTTCCAGATCGAGAGCCGGGCGCAGATGTCGATGCTGCCGCGCTTGAAACCCCGGACCTATTACGACCTGGTGGTGCAGGTCGCGATCGTGCGGCCGGGGCCGATCCAGGGCGATATGGTTCATCCCTATCTGCGCCGGCGCGAGGGCCTGGAAGAGGTCGATTATCCCCGGCCCGAGCTGGAGAAGGTGCTGGGAAAGACGCTCGGCGTGCCGCTGTTCCAGGAACAGGCGATGCGCGTCGCCATCGAATGCGCGGGCTTTACCGCGGGCGAGGCCGATCTCCTGCGCAAGAGCATGGCGACCTTCAAACATACCGGCGGCGTCTCGAAGTTCCGCGACCGGCTGATCTCGGGGATGATCGCGCGCGGCTATGAGGAGCCGTTCGCGGCCCGGACCTTCCAGCAGCTCGAAGGCTTCGGCTCCTATGGTTTTCCCGAAAGCCATGCGGCGAGCTTCGCGCTGATCGCTTATGCCTCGGCCTGGCTCAAATGCTGGCACCCGGATGTCTTCTGCGCCGCGCTCCTCAACGCCCAGCCCATGGGCTTTTATGCGCCGGCCCAGATCGTGCGCGACGCCCGCGAGCATGGGGTGGAGGTCCGCCCGGTCTGCATCAATGCCTCCCGCTGGGATTGCACGCTGGAGCCGACCGGCGACGAAAGCCGTCTCGCGGTCCGTCTTGGACTGCGAATGGTCAAGGGCCTCGCCAATGCCCATGCCGCCGCCATCGTGGCGGCGCGGGGCGATGAGAATTTCACCTCGATCGCCGATCTCTGGCGGCGGGCCGGCGTTCCCGTCGCGGCGCTCGATCAGATCGCCGCGGCCGATGGATTCCGTCCGGCTTTCGGCCTCGCCCGGCGCGAGGCGCAATGGGCCATCAAGGGGCTGCGCGACGAGGAACTGCCGCTCTTCGCCGCCGCCTCGGACCGTGAGGGGCGGACCGTTCCGGAACTCGACGAGCCTGCGATCGCGCTGAGAGCGATGCCCGCCGGTCGCGAGGTGGTCGAGGATTACGGGCATATCGGCCTGTCGCTGCGCCGCCATCCGGTCTCCTTCCTGCGCGAGGACCTGGCGAAGCGCCGGATCGTCAGCTGCGCCGAGGCGATGGCGGCGCGCGACCGGCGCTGGCTGGAGGCGGCAGGGATCGTCCTGGTGCGCCAACGCCCCGGCTCGGCTAATGGCGTCATGTTCGTCACGCTCGAGGACGAGACCGGCATCGCCAATCTCGTCGTGTGGCAAAAGGTCTTCGAGCGCTATCGGCGGGTCATTCTCTCATCGAGCATGATCGCCGTGAGGGGCCGCGTTCAGCGCGAGGGCGAGGTCGTGCATCTTGTCGCCCATCGGATCGTCGATCTGTCGCGGGATCTGGCGAGTGTCGGTCGAGAATGCCCGCGACTACGCACAAACCGTCATTGCAACCCTTACCAAGGAGCAAGTGGCATGAGCGGGAAATACGGCTTCTCAGGC
>NZ_JAEHFP010000106.1 GCF_016446475.1 Paracoccus binzhouensis
CGCCCCTCGCAGCCGTCAACGCCATGATTTATATGCGAAATATCACGATTACGACAGCGAAATCAGCGACTTACTTGGAGAATGTGGGCTGGATGCGGCTCTTCGCGATCTCCAGCGATTCGATCAGGGTCTCGTCCTGCGAGATGCAGATCGAGGCCTTGGCCTTCATCTCGGCGGTCCAGTCCGTGAAGGTGAAGGCCTGGTCGGCCAGCAGCGTGCCGATATGCACCTCGATCACGCGCCCTTGGAACACGTTGTCGCCGCATTGCTTCAGCATCTGTGCCTGGGTCGCGTGGACCACGTCGCGGAAGTCCATGTGGGGCTGCATGGCGCCCTTGAAGGTCACCTTCACCGATTCCGGGATCGGCATGGTTGCTTCGCCCGTGGCCAGCGCCAGCGCCACGGTGCCGGAATCCGCCCCGAAGGCCACGCCCTTGGACATGCGGGTATGGCTGTCGCCGCCGATGATGATCGCCCAGTCGTCGACGGTGATGTCGTTCAGCACCTTGTGGATCACGTCCGTCATGGCGTGATAGGCGCCCTTGGGGTCGCGCGCGGTGATCAGGCCGAAGTTGTTCATGAAAGCCATGAGCTTGGGGATATTCGCCTGGGCTTTCGCGTCCCAGACCGAGGCCGTATGGCAGCCGGACTGATAGGCGCCGTCCAGGATGGGCGAGATGACGGTCGCCGCCATGGCCTCCAGCTCCTGCGCGGTCATCAGCCCGGTCGTGTCCTGCGAGCCGACGATGTTCACCCTGACCCGCACGTCCGATCCGGCATGCAGCACCTTGCCGGGCGTCACGCCGACGGCATTGCGGTTGAAGATCTTCTCGACCGCCGTCAGGCCCTGGCCCTCGCGCGAGATTTCCTTGTTGGGGGCGAAGACCGGCGTCGGCTCGATGCCCAGGGTTTCGGCCGCGAAGGTCTGCAGTTTCTTGCCGAAGACGATGGCGTAGGAGCCCCCGGCCTTCATGAACTCCACCTTCTGGGGTGTGAAGGCCGAGGCCACGTCGACCAGGGCCTTGGTGCCGGTTTCGTCGTAAAGCTTCTTGTCGCGGGTGTTGATGGTCAGGACCGTGCCCGTCTCGACGGAATACTTCTGCTCGAGGATCGGGTTGCCGTCGTTGTTCAGGATCGGCTTGCCGTCCGCATCCGTTTTCCTGACCCAGTTCTTCAGGTCGATGCCGATGCCGCCGGTCACGCCGACTGTCGTCAGGAAGATCGGCGAGATGCCGTTGGTCCCTGCGACGACCGGGGCAATGTTGACGAAGGGCACATAGGGGCTGGCCTTCTTGCCGGTCCAGAGGGCGACGTTGTTCACGCCGGACATCCGCGACGAACCGACGCCCATCGTGCCCTTTTCCGCGATCAGCATCACGCGCTTGTCGGGGTGCTGCTTCTGCAGCGCCTGGATTTCCTTTTGCGCCTCGGGCGAGATCATGCACTGGCCATGCAGTTCCCGGTCCGAGCGCGAATGCGCCTGGTTGCCGGGGGACAGCAGGTCGGTGGAAATATCGCCTTCCGCGGCGATATAGGTCACGACCTTGATCTCTTCCTCGATGTCGGGAAGCTTGGTGAAGAACTCGGCCTTCGCATAGCTTTCCAGGATGTCCTTCGCGACTGCATTGCCGGCCTTGCAGGCCGCGCCCAGCCGGGCCATATCCGCGTCGTAGAGGAAGACCTGGGTCTTGAGCACCTCTGCCGCCTGCTGCGCGATGGCGGCATCCCCGCCAAGGGCAAGGTCGAGGAGGATCCCGACGGACGGGCCGCCCTTCATGTGCGACAGCAGTTCGAAGGCGAAGGCGGGGGCAATCTCCGGGACGGTGGTCTCGCCGACGATGATCTTCTTCAGGAATGCCGCCTTGACACCCGCGGCGCTCGTGGTGCCGGGCAAGGTGTTGTAGATGAAGAAGTTCAGGGAATCGTCCCGATATTCGCTGCCGGCATCTTCGATCTGCGCGATGAGCTCTTCCACCAGCGCCCCATCCTCGATGGGCTTGGGATGCAGGCCCTGACCCTTGCGCGTTTCGATTTCGGTCAGGTAGTCCGTGTACAAGCTCATGACGATCCCTACGGTTCAGTGCCGGATAAAGCTGGACCCCCGGGCCGTGAGAACTGTTGGCGAGCGGCGGCAAGCTGATTGTATGCTGATGTATACCGAAATGACTCCGGTAGCAAGAGGCGCGCTGCGGCTATGTTGCTTCACGGGCCGGTTCCGGGATGCTGTCCCGCATTCCCGGGATTGGCTTGAAGCGCAGCGCCAGCCCAGCCGGTTTGATGACCTATGGAGGATCTGCGCCATCGCCGCAATCGTCCCGATCCTGGGAAGCGGGAATGCGGTTGGTGGCTCTGATACCTGTCCTAGCCCCTTGGTCCGGGGCCCGCGCGCACGCGCATTCTTGCCGCTGCAAGGGGTGCTGCCTGGCGGCATTTGGCGGGTTTGGGGGACTTTGCCCGCTTGGCTTACCAGTCCCCTGTGCTGTGCCCTGGCCCGTCCGCCTTATTGTCGCACGCCGGATCCGGGTTGACACATCAGGGCTGGCCTGACCTCTGGTGCTCTGCGATCAGCAGGGCCTGCAGCCCGGCCAGCTGGAAGCGCCAGAAATGGCGGATCGCCTCGCGGATGTCCTCGGGCCGTTCGTATTCCCGCAGGATGGCGGAGATCGTGTCCAGCGTGCCCGAAAAGATCCGGCACAGCACGAAGGCCAGCGTCGGATCATCCCCCTGCGAAAAGCGCCGCAGGGCGCGGGACGCCATTTCCTCGATCATCCGTTCTCGCATGGTCTCGTAGCGGGTGCCCTGAGCATTGCTCATCAGGATCGCGACCGGGTGGCGATGCGTGGCCCAGAACGCCAGCAATGCCCCCGCCGCCGTCGACCCGTCGGCGGTCAGCGAGGTCCAGTCCTCGCCCCGCTCAAACCCGGCCAGGCGGGCGCGCAGCAGGTCCATGTGGCGGGCGGCCAGTTCCGGCGGCACGGTCTGGAGGAACAGCGCCTCCTTGTCGGGCGCGTATTTGTAGAGGTTGCTGGCCGTCGTTCCCGCTTGCCGGGCGATATCGGCAAGACGCGCGGCCGCGAAGCCGCGGGCGGCGAATTCCGACCCCGCCGCCTGAAGGATCCGCGCCCGCAGATCCTCCTTCAGGACCTGCGCCATGCCAGCCTCCGCGACAGCGCCTGCAGGCGCGGCAGCCACGGCACCGCCCATTCAAGCTGGAAGGCAAGGCGGAAGAGCAGTGCTTCATCGCCCGCCGGGGCGATGAAATGGCTGCCGAGCGGCAGGCCGGACGGGCCGACATGCAGCGGCACCGACATGGCCGGGCAGCCGGCCAGCGAGGCGGGGGCAGTATATGCCGCGCTGCGCTCGAAATGGGCGCGCAGCACCTCGTTGGCGGTGCCGGGCGCGAATGCGCCAAGCGGAAAGGCGGCAAAGGGGATGGTCGGCGACAGCAGAAGATCGACCCCGTCCAGACAGTCCGTCAGCACTGCGCCGGATGCGGCGATCACCTGCATCGCCTCGCCGATGCGCGGCAGCGCCAAGCTGCGCCCGTGATCGGCAAGCCAGCGCGTATAGGGCTCCAGCAGGTCTGCGGCCGCGTCGTCTTGCAGCCCCGGCGCCAGCATGTCGATCATGCCCGCCGTCGTCACCGCCATCAGGTCGAACATCGCCCGGCCCGCAACCGCACGGTCCAGGCGCGGTCCCGCCACCGGAACGAGTTGGTGGCCGAGCGTCTCGCACAGCGCGACGGTCCGCTCCAGCCCGGCCAGCACCTCCGGCTCGGGCAGTTCGCCGAAACAATCCCGCGCGAACCAGCCGATCCGCAACCCGGCCGGCGGCTCGTTGGCCAGCGCGGCGGGTTCGGGCAGCGGATCGGGCAGCCCCTCCGCCTCGGTCGCGCGCAGCCATGTGGCGCTGTCGCGGACCGTGCGGCTGAGACAGTGGTCGCTGAGAACCCCCGCCAGCGGCGCCTCGGGCGGAATGCCCGCCGACCGCGTCCGCCCGCGCCCCGGCTTGAAGCCGAAGACGCCGCAAAGCGCCGCCGGCCCCCGGATCGAGCCGCCGCCATCCGACCCATGCGCTACCGGCACCATCCCCGAGGCTACCGCCGCCGCCGCACCGCCCGACGATCCGCCGGTCGAGCGCGACAGGTCCCAGGGATTGCGCGTGGCGCCCGTGGCCAGCGGCTCGGTCGTGCCCAGAAGCCCGAATTCCGAGGTCGTGGTCTTGCCCAGCACGACCAGCCCGGCTGCCTCCAGCGCCTCGGTATAGGCCGAGCCCTGCGGTGCGACCTGTCCCGCCATCAGCCGCGAGCCCAGCCCGATGGGCAGGCCGGGCCAAGCCAGCAAATCCTTCAACAGGGTCGGGACGCCATGGAAGGCCCCATCCGCCGCCAGCCCTTCGACGCGCTGCCGGGCGGCATCGGCATCCAGCGAGGCCAGAGCGTTCAGCGCCGGGTTCAGCGCCTCGCAGCGCGTGATCGCGGCCCGCAGCAGGTCCATCGGCGTCGCCGCGCCGGTCCTGACCATCTCGGCCTGGGCCGTGGCGTCCAGGTCGACCAGCGGCAGGGCGGTCGCGTCGGTTTGGTCGGCGTTCATACCCGCCTCCATAAGAGAATTACTGATTCTCTTTTAGCGCGAAACGCCTCCGCTGTCGATCTGTTCGGCGGGTTGGCAGTCGGCCGCAAACTGCCCAGGGCAGCGTGCAGATGGCAGGGCTGTGTCACCACAGGCCCGATTGTGATATGAACGCGGCCCATGCGACCTTTCCGGATGAAAAGGAGGTCACATTGCGCCTGACCATACTTGGCCTCGCGGCAATGGTTGCGGCAGTCGGCTGTCACCGGCCGGCCATCGCGGACGAAAAGCCTTTCCCCGAGGCGACGGAAAGCGACGATGAACTCAAGAAGCTCCGCCGCAACGAGGCCAATGCCGAGGAGGGCTGGCATAGGTGCGAGAGCGTTTCCGACAGGTTCACGCTCGATCACCTGACGGATTTCCAGCGATGCGCCCCATGCTGAAGAGAATTGCGCTCCTCCTCGGCGGCTTGGTCGCGCTTGTGCCCATATGCGGGATTCTCGGCTATGTCATCGGCTACTTCTTTGCATTGCCTGTCTTTTCCGCAGCATCCAAACCCCATACCTATTAGCACGACCGCGACCTCTTCGCCGGCATCTACGGCATCATGTTCATCGGCGGCTTCCTCTATGCCGTCTCGGCCGGGTTTGCGATATTCCGGTTTGTTCGCAGCTTTCGATCAGGCCGATAGAGCCGAAGCGTTCCGCGATGAATGGCCCGGACGGGGATGGTGCAGGTTTCCCCTGGATGGCTTTCCGCATGTTCCAGACAGGTTCGAGGGCATCCCCAATCCCGGCGCGGACATCAGATATGGAACCGCCGCCGCCTGATCGCGATCCACAGCATGGCAACGCCCGAGAGGCCGGCGCCGATCAGGAAGGGCGCCTGCGATCCCGCACTGTGCCAGAACCATCCGGCGGCGGTATTGCCCGCCAGCATCACCACGCCGGTCACCAGGTTGAACGTGCCGAAGGCGCTGCCCCTGATCGCATCGGGCGTGGCGGCAGCGATCATCGCCCCCAGAAGCCCTTGGGAAAATCCCATGTGCAGGCCCCAGAACACGGTTCCCAGGACATAGGCCCAGACCGTCCCGGCAAAGGCCAGCGTCAGATGCGCGACCATCAGGAAGACAAGGCTCCACCACAACAGCCCCGCCGTTCCGATCCGGTCCGAGAGGCGGCCGACCGGCCATGCCGCCAGCCCGTAGACCGCATGCATGACCACCATGGCCAGGGGAACCCAGGTCGGGCCAAACCCGGCCTCCAGCGCCTTCAGCAGCACGAAGGCCTCGCTGAACCGCGCGAGCATGATGATGGCGGCCAGCCCGATCACGGCCCAGACGGCACGGTTCAGCCGGAACGTGTCTGCAAGGCGGAAGCCTGACTGCTTTGCCACGCGGTTCTGTTCGGGCTCATGCACGGCAAGGACCAGCACCAGCATGGCAAGGGCGGCGGGGATCGCCGCGATCCAGAAGACTGCGGCGATGTCGCCGGCGAGCAGGATCATCGCCCCGACCGCGACCAGCGGCCCCAGGAAGCCCCCCACCGTGTCCAGCGACTTGCGCAATCCGAAGCTCGCGCCACGGATCTGCGGCGGGGTGACGGCGGCGATGATGGCGTCGCGTGGCGTGCCGCGGATGCCCTTGCCGACCCGGTCCAATGCCTTGGCCAGCACGATCTGGTCGATGCTGAGCGCCAGCGGGAAGATCAGCCGCGACAGTGCACCCAGCCCATAGCCCAGAACCGCCAGCGGTTTCGCCCGGCGGCTCCAGTCGGCGAACACGCCCGAGAGGAACCTGGTCGCCGTGGCAATGGCGACCGAGAGCCCCTCGATGAAGCCGATGGCGAAGGCCGACGCGCCAAGCCCGCCCGCCAGCCAGATCGGCAGCAGGGTGTTGATCATCTCGGACGACACGTCCATCAGCAGGCTGACGATGCCCAGCATCCAGACCGTTGGCGGGATGGACGGAGCAGGATTCTGCAAAGACTTGGGCATGGCGTTCCGTTCGCTGGTCCGGGCGGACTGATGCATGGTCCGCGGCCATGGCGCAATGTCTGCAAAGTTCCGCGCCGCCGACCGCGGCCACGACGAAGGGCCGGTCCTGCGGCTGGCCGAAGTGGGTGGCGTGCAAGGGCCCGGACTGATAGCAACCCGGGCAAAGGTCTTCTTACCAGTCATTGGACGAGCCCATCCATGGAACGCGTTTCGGCCCCTCCGCAAGAAACCCTGGCCGCGCGCACACGCCATGCCGCCAACCTTGTCGGCGCCTTGTGGATGGTCGCGGCGATGGCGGGATTCACCTTCGAGGATGCCCTGATCAAGGGCGCTTCCTCCACCATCCCGATCGCCCAGATCCTTCTCACCTTCGGAGCTGGCGGCGCGCTGGTCTTCGCCGGGCTGGCCCGATGGGCAGGCGAAAGCCTTTTCACGCCCGAGGTGCTGTCGTTCCCGATGCGCCTGCGGGTGGTGTTCGAGATCGCGGGCAGGCTGTTCTATGTTCTCGCGCTGGCGCTGATACCGCTTTCGGCAGCCACCGTCATCCTTCAGGCGACGCCGGTCGTGGTGGTGGCCGCCGCCGCCGTGGTCTTCGGCGAGCGGGTCGGGTGGCGCCGGTGGAGCGCCATCCTGCTGGGCATGGCGGGCGTGCTGGTGATCATCAGGCCGGGAACGGACAGCTTCTCCATGCTCTCGCTCCTCGCCGTCGCGGGCATGCTGGGATTTGCCGGGCGAGACCTTGCCAGCCGGGCGGCCCCCGCGACGCTGGGGACCAATGTCCTTGGATTCTACGGGTTTCTGGCGGTGGCGATGGCCGGCATGATCGTTTCCTTCTGGTCGGATGCAGCGTTCGTCCTTCCTGAAACGCGGGCCGGCCTGTTTCTGGCCGGCGCGGTGCTGTGCGGGGTCTGCGCCTATGCCTGCCTGATGAAGGCGATGCGCACGGGCGAGGTCTCTGCCGTCACGCCCTTCAGGTATGTGCGGCTGATCTTTGGCGTCGCGCTGGGCGTCCTTCTGTTCGGAGAGCGCCTCACCGCCCCGATGCTTCTCGGTTCGGCCATGATCGTCCTGTCCGGGCTGTTCATCATGTGGCGAAGCGCGTCCAAAGGGGCTTAGATTGCCGGAATCACCGCGTCGAGCATGAACATCGGCTCGGCGAACGGGCACCAACGTGGCGCCCGGATGCCGCGTTGGTGCAGGGGTCGCCGGTAATGGGGGCGCTTTCGCTTGACGGGCGGGGCCGGTCGCGCTTCCCTGCCGCACCGCGGCACAGGAGGCAGGAATGGAACAGAGACGGCTCGGCAACCGCAACGTCGGCGCCATCGGCTTCGGCACGATGAGCTTTGGCGGCATGTTCGGCGCAACGGACGAGGCGACATCGCTGGCCTGCCTCGATGCGGCGATGGATGCCGGCATCAGCCATTTCGACACCGCCAACATCTACGGCATGGGCGTATCGGAACAGATCATCGGCCGCTGGGGGCGTCGCGACCTGCACCTGGCCACGAAATGCGGCATCGTCAACGGGCCGCCGCGTGCGGTGCGCAATGACGAGCCCTATATCCGCCAATGCCTCGAGGAATCGCTGCGCCGGCTGAAACGCGAGCACGTGGATCTTTACTACATCCACCGCCGCCAGCCCGACATCCCTGTCGAGGACGTGGCCGGGACGATGTCGAAGCTGGTGCAAGAGGGAAAGATCGGTGGCTATGGCCTGTCCGAGATCGCGCCCTCGACCTTGCGCCGCGCCCATGCCGAATATCCCGTGACCGCGGTTCAAAGCGAATTCTCCCTCTGGACGCGGCTGCCCCAGCTGGGCCTGATCCAGGCTTGCCGCGAGCTTGGCGTCGCCTTCGTCGCCTTTTCTCCACTGGGCCGGGGGATGTTCGGGTGCGAACCGCTGAAACGGGATTTCCAGGCCGGCATCGATTTTCGCGAAACCAACCCGCGTTTCATCGAACCGAATTTCTCGGCAAACCTCGCCGCCATTGCGCCCTTCCGCGACTTCTGCGCCCAGCGGGGCTGGACGGTCCCTGGCGCGGCGCTGGCATGGGTTCTGGCGCAGGGGGATCACATCGTTCCGATCCCGGCCACCCGCACGGCGGATCACCTTCGCGACTGGCAGGTTCCGGATCTTGCCGCTGCGGATATTGCGGAAATCGAGCGCATCCTGCCTGCGGGGTTTGCCCATGGCGACCGCTATGGCGATCATCAGATGGCTTTCGTGGAGCGCTATTGCTGAGCTCGGCACTGGCCTGCTTTTCGCTGCGCGCGGGCCTAGGCATGTGTTTCGGCCTGCGGGTGAAGCTTGCCGAGCCCGGCTGTGCACCCACGACGCAATTGGCGGTGAATATCGGTCTTCGATCTCCGAGATGATTCCCAAGGCGGTCTGGCTGGCCGCGAACGATGCCTCGGGCCATCTGCATTATCTGGCGAGCCCGGATGCTGGGGTGCTGGCAGGGGTCAGTTGAGCAGGAAGCAGAAGGGCCATCAGCCCCTTTGCGCCGCCATCTCTCGCGCCATCGCAAGGAATGCGGTGAGTCCCGCCGAGGGGTTCCTGCGGCCGGGGTAATACAGGCAGAAGCCGGGGCGCGGCGGGGTCCAGTCCTCCAGCAGGCGGATCAGGCGGCCGGCGGCGATGTCCTCGGCCACGTTCTGCTCGATGAAGAAGCCGATGCCCGCGCCCTCCAGCACGGCAGCGCGGGCGATAACCGCCTCGTCCAGGATCAGCCGGTCGCGGACGTCGATCTGCACCACCTCGCCCTGCCGCTCGAAATACCAGCGGAAAAGCTCTCCGTTCGGCAGCCGCACCCCGGATGCAGTCATGCGCCAGCAGATCGGCCGGCACCTGCGGCCGGGGCCGGCCCGCCAGCCAAGCCGGCGTCGCGACGACCGCATAGCGCTGTGGCTTGCCGAGCGGCAGGACGATCATGTCGCGGGGGACCAAGGCGACGGTGCGGATGCCCAGGTCGAAGCCTTCGGCCACGATGTCGACCAGCCGCTCCTCGGTTACCAGATCGACCTGCATCCGGGGATGTCGGCGCAGGAACTCCAGCACCAGGGGCGAGATGATCTCGCGCCCCGCCACCGCCGAGGCGTTAATGCGCAAACGCCCCGAGGGCGTCTGGCCCTGCGCGCGGACGGTGTCCAGCGCCCCGCGGATCTCGGCCAGCGCCGGCGAGACGCGCTCGACGAACTGCCTGCCGGCATCGCTCAGCGACACGCTGCGGGTGGTCCGGTTGGACAGCCGCCCAGCGTGTGGCCGGGATCGGCGGCGCTCGGGCCGTTATAGGTGCCGACCATGCCGTCGCGGTAGGTTTCCAGTTCCTCGTCGCAATCGGCGCATTACCGGCAGCTGTCCACGATGCAGCCGACGCCAACCAGGTCGCCGGGCTTGTGGCTGCGGACATGCTCGTCGACCACGCGGCCGACGGTGACGATCTCGTGCTCCGCCACGCAGAGCTATGCCGGGGTCTATTCCAGCTTCCTGCGCCATGCCGAAAACGCTGCGGCGCTTTACGGCATCGACGCGCGCGAGACCCTGATCGAGTTGGGCCGCCGCAAGATGATCGACGGGCAGGAGAACATGATCATCGGTGTCCCGCTCGACCTGCCCGGGAAGAGGGACGGCCGGAACGATCCCCGCACCGGAGGGCTGGCTGCGCCGCGGCGCACCCGTCACGCTTCCGGGCTTTGGCATGAGGCGCCCATAGCCTGGCGGCGGAGAACTGGCACCCCCGCCGCCCTGCTGCCCGCCGGTCGGACCATTTCCGTCACCACGCCCCGAACGAGGCGCCGGCCGCCATTCAGGATTGCTGTCTCAACCCCCCGGACATGCCCGGCCCTGCGCCATGACCGGAGAACAGCCCTCAGCCATTCCAGGACCGCCGCCCGCAACGAAGCCGCCGCCGCGCCCTCCCCAAGGGATGCAGGACATCGCAGGCGGCTTCGTATGGCGGCCCATGGATCCCGCCGGATCCGCGAATGCGGAGGATTTTTTGCAGCCGCCGCGCCGCATATGCGATTCACCCTTGTTTTTCCCGCTGGTTGCCTGCTAGACCCCGCGGCGGAGACGTGGCCGAGTGGTCGAAGGCACACCCCTGCTAAGGGTGCAGGCGGGAAACCGTCTCGAGGGTTCGAATCCCTTCGTCTCCGCCACACTCAAATGCTGAATCCGTCCAAGGGCCCCGATTGGGGCCTTTTTTCTTTTTGTTTCAAAGGGTGTTGGCAGGGCCGTCCGCCCTTCGGAGACCGGGCGCTTGACGTAGAAAGGGTCTCCGAATGGCCTGCGTCTCTCTTCGAGCGCCCCTCGACGGCCACAGGACGGCGCAAAACATCCTCGCATTCCCAATGGGTTGCTGGGTTCATGGGGTCGCCCCGTTCGCGAGATAATCCGGTGACGGAGACCGATACCAAGGCGCAGGGCGGTCAGAAGGACGGCTCCGTGGCGGCCGATCCACCGGGCCGGTGCGCTGGTGCATGGGCCGGCGACAGCAGCAAGATCCCTGCCGGAAGTCTCTGATGACAAACAGACTTCGCGCCCATAGCCTGGCGCAATGTCGAACGGGCCCTGGACGGATGAAGAGAATGACCTCATCGTCGCGGATTACTTCGCGATGCTGGCCGATGACATCTCCGGGCGCCGCTACAGCAAGGCTGAACACCGCCGCGCACTCCTCCAGCTGCTGAACGACCGGTCCGAGGGGTCCGTCGAGTTCAAGCACCAGAATATCAGCGCGGTGCTGAAGGGGCTCGGCGAGGACTGGATCCCGGGTTACAAGCCCGCTTTCAACTTCCAGACGACATTGGTGGATGCCGTGGCGCGGTGGCTGGCGCTAAACCCGGCCTGGCTCGGTCGCCAACCTGGCCTGCAACCCGCCGCTGGCCTACGCGAGGCGGCGCCCCTCTGGATCGGGCCGCCGCCGACGCTGTCGAACCAGCCGCCCCCGCAGGAGCTTGACCAGATGCTTCACATCGCCCGCAAGTTCGACGTGGCGGGCCGGGACGAACGCAACCGGGCCCTCGGCCGCGCGGGCGAGGAGCGCGTGCTGGCCCATGAGCGCGCGACCTTGCGGACCGCGGGACGGGGCGATCTGGCGCGCAAGGTGCGCTGGGTGTCGGAGGAGGATGGCGACGGCGCGGGCTACGACATCGCGAGTTTCGGGCCGGACGGCCGGGCACGGCTGATCGAGGTCAAGACGACGAACGGATGGGAGCGCACGCCCTTCCACATCACCCGCAACGAACTGGCCGTGGCCGAGGAGCGTCGGTCGGAATGGCGTCTGTTCCGCCTGTGGAATTTCTCACGCGAGCCAAAGGCGTTCGAACTGCATCCGCCACTGGACGCGCATGTCTCGCTGACCGCGACGACGTTTCAGGCGAGCTTTCACTGAGGCTCAGTCGAACACCCGCTCCGGCTGTTCGTGCCACGGCAGGGCCGCGACGTCGGTCAGGTTCAAAAGGGTCACGGCGGGCACCTCGCGCTTGTAGACCAGTCGCTTGAGGACACCCGGCGCGAGATAAGCGAGCCGCAGCTGGCGGCTGACATGGCGTTCGGCCAGCCCCACGGCTTTTGCCAGATCGGTGACCGTATTGAACTCGCCAGCTTCCATGCACCGCCGCCAGCCCCACGCCCGGCCGATGGCGCGCAGGATATGCGGATCCTGCGTCCGGTCTTCGCTGGGCAGATAGGTGGCGGGCGGCATGATCTTCGGCCGCCCGTTCTGCTTGCGGACCTTGAGCGGTACGAAGATTTGGATGGACTCGTCGGGTTTCATCATTCCGCCGCCACCTTCTTTCGTGGCGCCATCATGTCGCGCATGACGCCCGAGACGCCGTCGGTCCGGACATCGATCACCAGCCCCTCGGACGTCACGGTGACCCGGCGCACCAGCAACTGCACGATCCGCGTCTGCTCCGCAGGGAACAGCTGGCCCCAGACGTCATCGAACGTCTGCAGCGCGGAGATCACGTCGGCCTCGGCGAAGGCGTGACCCTCGCGCGCCAGGTGGGCGATGACCTGCGCCGTGATTGAGGGCGCGCGCATCACCCGCCGCAACTCGGTCACCACGGCCGCTTCCACGAGGTCGGCAGGAAGACGGCGCGGGATGCCCTCATCGCTGGGTTCGCGATTCTTGATGACGTCCATCGAGACGTAATACCGGTATCGCCGCGCGCCCTTCTTCGTGCTGCTCGGGGTCATGGCGGCGCCCGTGGCCGTGAAGATCAGCCCCTTGAGCAAGGCAGGCGCTTGCGCGCGGGTGTTGTTGGCGCGCTTTCGCGGGTTCTGCCGCAAGATGGCATGGACCTGATCCCACAGCTGCTCGTCGATGATGGCCTGATGCTCGCCGGGATAGGCCTTGCCCTTGTGGACCGCGTCCCCGCGATAGACGCGGTTCACCAGCACCCTGTAAAGATATCCCTTGTCGACCAAGGTGCCCTGCTTGTTGCGGGGGCCTTTGCGGCGCAGTTCGCGCGCCAGCATGGTCGCTGAGCCGACCTCGACGAACCTCGCGAAGATGCCCCGCACGGTGGCGGCCTCATCCTCGTTCACCACGAGTTTGCGGTCCTTCACATCGTATCCGAGCGGGACATAGCCGCCCATCCACATGCCCTTCATGCGGGAGGCGCGGACCTTGTCGCGGATGCGCTCGGCCGTGACCTCGCGCTCGAACTGCGCGAAGCTGAGCAGGATGTTCAGCGTTAGCCGCCCCATGGACGTGGTGGTGTTGAAGGACTGCGTGACCGAGACGAAGGTCACGCCGTTGCGGTCGAAGACCTCGACCAGCTTCGAGAAATCCATCAGCGACCGCGACAGGCGGTCGATCTTGTAGACAACCACCACATCAATCAGGCCGTCCTCGATGTCGGCCAGAAGCTGCTTGAGACCGGGCCGTTCGAGGGTCCCGCCCGAGATCCCGCCATCGTCATACTGATCGCGAACCAGCACCCAGCCCTCGGAGCGTTGGCTGGCGATGTAGGCCTCGCAGGCCTCTCGTTGGGCGTGCAGGCTGTTGAACTCCTGCTCCAGCCCCTCCTCAGACGACTTGCGCGTGTAGATAGCGCAGCGCTGGCGGCGGACGGGATTTGGACGCTGATCCATCAATCATTCCCCCGCTTTCGTTCGCGCAACCCGAAGAAGCGGTAGCCATTCCAGCGCGTCCCGGTGATCGCCCGCGCAATCGCGGACAACGATTTGTACGGTCTCCCCTGCCATTCGAATCCGTCCCGCAAGACCGTGATCGTGTGCTCGACCCCGTTCCATTCGCGGATCAGCCTCGTGCCGACCACGGGATTGCGAGGATCGGCGATCTGGCTCTTGCGCGTCAGGGTGCCGCTGACCTCGTCGGCCAGCAGGTCCAGCATGCGCCGGGTTTCGCGATCAGGGCCGCCATACGTCAGCTCCTGGATGCGGTAGGCCAACCGGCTCTCGAGGAACGCTCGGCTGTTGTTCGGCGCCGCCGTGGCAAAGATCGTCTGCCACTCCGCCTTCAACTGGGTAACGGACATGGACTTCAGCGCGGCCAGGCGCGCGGGGATGGGGTCGGGCTTCGTCATTCGTTTCTCCGGTGAGTTGGAGTTGCATGACGGCATTGGTCGTCGAGATAGTGTAGGCAACGTTCTCCAGTTTTGTCAGATACTTCGCGTCCATCCTGCCCGAGCAGCCGAACCAGCCCGAGCCCCAGCAGGCCGCAAAGCTCGGCGCGGCGCTCGGAGGCGGTCATCTGGTCGGGAGGGAGCGGGTTCGGGCGTTTCATGTCTTGGTAGCCGTGTTCGGTGGTGTCGTTACCGATCAAAAGCCACCCAGCCGCCCCCGACGGGACATCTCAGCTGAACGAGATGAGTGAATGCGAACAGGAAGGGAACATCAGGGCTTGCCGATCACGGATTTGTCCATGATCATCGGGAGTTGAATCAAGCGAGAGCAGTTGTTCGATGAGGTGAGTTCATGCCGTGCAAAGCAAGCCCGATCGGTCCCCGTATTTCGGCGCTGATCGAGGACGCGCGCGTGAATCTTGCCCTAGGTTGTGTTGACAAAAAGGATTCCCCTGCGCGTCTGGCTGTGATTCAAGATCATCTCTACGTGGGAGGTGACCTTGGCACGCAA
>NZ_JAEHFP010000107.1 GCF_016446475.1 Paracoccus binzhouensis
GAACGGCACGCAATATGCCGACGGGTTCAACGACTATTTCACCCTGCTGAACGAGCGCGACGGCGGCATCGGCGGCGAGAAGATCCAGCTCATAACGGGCGGCGCAGCGCAGGAACCATTGTTCGACCGGGTCCTCGGCTGGCACTGGGGCGGCGCCGGTGCAGATGCGGTGCCATTGCAGCGTGCCGAACAGGATGTGATCGGCGAAACCGGGCGTCTCGCCCGCCAACCAGTCCTGCCCCGCCAGGATCCGGCGCATCAGCGCCAGCTTCCCAGGAAAGCCCGACGCCTCGCCGGCCGAGCGGGCGGCCAGTTCCTCGATGCCGGCGCCGAAGCGCCGCTGGCGCGCGGTCCGGAAATGCGCCTGATCGGCCGGGCCCATCATGTCATGCATCTGCCGCACCACGATCACCGACAGCGGCGGGTTCAGCACCGTATTGCAGTGATGCTCGACCAGCCGCGCCAGGGCCTGCTGGCCGGGGCCGGGAAACAGGCTCGGGCCGGGATGGGCGGTCTCGAGATGCAGGGCGATGCCGAAGCTGTCGCCCTCGCGATGGCCGTGATCGTCCAGCACCGGCACGCTGTCGAAGCCGCCGCCGGCGATCCGCGGAATGTCGGCGAAGGTGACGGGGCGCAGTTCGAATTCCAGCCCCTTGTGGCGAAGCGCCAGGATCGCCTTCCAGACATGGGGCGAATAATGCCGGACCCCGTCGGCGGCGCAGAGGCTGTAGAGCGCGATCCCGCCCGTCATGCCGATTTCCGCGCCAGCCGGGGCAGCCCGTCGCCCCGGCCGACGCGCTGCGGCTCGGGCTGCGGCTCGACGCAGCCCAGGATTTCGCGGATCACCCCGATCACCGGATCCTCGGCCCGTTCCGCCAGATAGCCGAAGACGATGCGGACCGAGCTGCGCACCTCGGACAGCACCACGATCCGCTCGTCGGGCGGCAGGGGCGCGTGGATCACGCCGATGCCGACCCCGTCCGCGATCAGCGTGCGCGCCACCACCTCGTCGTCGACATTGATGATGCGCCGGGGGTGGAAGTTCCTTTCCTCGAAGAAGTCCTCGGCCATGCGGCCATAGCAGGAACGGTCGGGCGGGCAGATGCAGGGCACGTCCTGCAGGCCGCTGAGGTCGCCGTCCCGCACATGCGCGGCATATTCCGGCGCCCCGGCCAGATAGACGTTGAAGCGCGACAGCTCGACCGTGGTCAGGTCGGACTGGTCCTCGTTCGGCTCGACATAGAAGCCCGCGTCCAGATAGCCGTTGCGGATGCCGCTGAGCACGCAGGAGGACGGGCCGCGGTCCAGCCTGACCTCGAGCTCGGGGAAGCGCGAATAAAGCTCGGTCAGCAGGCTGCGCACGGTCTGGCGGTTCGAGCAGCGCGCCGCACCGATGCGCAGCTCGCCGGTCAGGCAGCCGCGCAGGCGGCAGGCCTCTTCCATGAAGCGCTGGTGCTGTTCCAGCAGCTTGTCCGCCACCGCCAGCAGGCGCGAGCCGCCCTGGGTGACGGTCATGCCGCGGGGATTGCGCTCGAACAGCTTGATTCCCAGACTGTCTTCCATCGACTTGATATGCGCGCTGATGGCGGGCTGGCTGCGGCACAGGATTTCGGAGGCGCGGGTGATGCTGCCCTCGCGCACGACGGTGACGAATGTTCTCAGGTGGGTGATGTCCATCCCAGGCCCTCGGATAGCGGAGATCTTCGGAAAGTGGCCGCAGTCTTGATGCCTTGCGATGACCGCTGGGGTGGAGAATGTGTATATCATAACAATCCGATCCTTCGGGTCAAGAATTGCCCCCCCGGCGCGGCGGGGGATCGCCACTCCGCCCCAGATTGAAGGCTCCGCCCGACAGGGCGATGACAAGGCCCAGAAGCGCCAGCCCGCCCGCCAGCGCGAAGGTCACGCCCATGCCATGGGCGACCGAGGCGGCCCCGGCCGTCGCCGGATCGGCGCTGCCCGAGGCCAGGGTGAAGACCGCCCCCATGGCCGAGGCGCCGGTGATCAGCCCCAGGTTGCGCGACAGGCTCAGCACGCCCGAGATCACGCCGCGCCGGTCCTGCGGCACCTCCATCATCACCGCTGTGTTGTTCGCGGCCTGGAACAGCTGGTAGCCGGGGGTCAGGATCGCCAGCGCCAGCACATATCCGGGCGTGCCGACCATGTTCGGCAGGGCGGCCAGCGCAAAGGCCCCCAGCGCCATCTGCGCCAGCCCCCAGACCACCACCGCATCGGCGCCGAACCGGTCCACGAGCCGCCCCGCCGGCACCCCGCTCAGCGCCGAGATCGCCGGACCCACCGACATGACCAGCCCGACCACCGCCGCCGGATGGCCCAGCACCCGCGACAGGTAGAAGGGTCCGACCACCAGCGTCGTCATCATCACGGTCGAGACCAGCGCGCTCATCGCCAGCGCGGCATTCAGCGCCGGGTCGCGAAAGGCCGAGAGCCTGACCAGCGGCGCGGGGCTGCGCCGCTCGACGCGCAGAAAGACCGCGACCCCCAGCGCCGCCAGCGCCAGCAGCACCAGGTTCCGGCTGGAAAACGCGCCGTTTTCGGCAGTCACGGCCAGTGCATAGGCGGCCAGGGTCAGGGCCAGGACCAGCGTGCCCGGCTTGTCGAAGGCGCGGTGGTCCACCCTGCCCCGCTGCGCATCCGCGGGCAGGCAGCGCCACGCCAGCGCCAGCCCGGCCAGCGCCAGCGGCACCATGACGGCGAAGATCGCCCGCCAGCCCAGGCCCGAGATCAAGAGCCCGCCCAGCGTCGGCCCCGCCGCCGTGCCAATGGCCGACATGGTGCCCAGCAGCCCCATGGCGGCGCCGGTGCGCGCCTTGGGGACGCTGGTGCGCACCAGCGCCACGGTCAGGCCCATCAGGATCGAGCCCGCCGCGCCCTGCAAGGCCCGCGCCGCGACCAGCGCCGGCAGCGTCGGCGCGGCCGCGCAAAGCGCCGAGGCCAGCGCGAAGCCGCCCAGGCCCCAGCACAGCACGCGGCGATGGCCGGCGATGTCGCCCAGCCGGCCGGCGCTGACGATCAGCACGGTGATCGCCAGAAGATAGGCCAGCACCACCCATTGCACCTGCGGCAGGCCGGTCCGAAAGGCCTCGGCCAGCGTCGGCAGCGCCACGTTGGGAATGCTGATTCCCAGCGAGGACAGCAGCATCGCCATGGCCAGCGCCACCAGCGCCCAATGCGGCGCCGGCGCCGGCGCCGGTTCTTCCGGTGCTCGTTCCGGCGGCTGCGGTTTCGGTTGCATCTCGCGTCCTCCTTGGGTCCTTCGTTGGCCGATGTCCGGCCGGGGATGGCCGGGCATCGCTGCAGGCCTGCCGGCGTCAGAAGCGGATCGTGCCCGCCAGGCGCAGGCTGCGGCCCATCTCGTAAAGGTTCGACCAGCCGTCGACGCCGTAATAGGCAGTCGAATGGTCCAGATACTGCTCATCGAAGATATTGGTCAGCGCCAGGCTGTAGCTCTGGTTCGCGGCCGGGCGCCAGGTGACGGTCAGGTCGTGCACGTCATAGCCGGGCAGCTCGTCCAGCTCGAAATCGGCCGGCAGGTCGGTCTGCTTCAGGACCACGGTGCTGGTCCAGCCGAATTCCAGGTCCTGCGCCGGCATCCGGTAGCCAAGCGCCAGGACGATCCTGTCGCCGCCGGGCGTCACCCCGTCCAGCCAGTCGCCGGGGCTGACCGGCTCGTCATTATACTTCACGTCGATATGGCTGACGCGCAGGTCTGCCGACCAGTTCTGCCAGCTGCGGCCCAGATGGGCGGTCACGCCGCGCGATTCGATCTTGCCGTCGTTCTCGCGGAACCAGGGGCTGCGGCGGCCCTGCCACGAACGGATCTTGTCCTCGACCGTCGAGGTGAAGCCGGTGATCCCGGCCCGCCAGCCGTCGCGGTCCCATGCGAAGCCCAGTTCGGCCGTGCGCGCCAGCTCGCCGGTCAGCGAGGTGTCGGTCTGCGGCCCCAGCCCCAGCGGCCAGATCAGCGTCAGCCCCTCGACCGGCTGCACGCCGCGGAAAGCCTCGCCCCAGGCGGCGAACAGCGCCAGCCCCTCGGTCGGCTCGTAGCGCAGCCGCAGGTTCGGGCTGAAATGCACGCCCTTGTAGTCGTTGCCGTTCAGATCCGTCAGCGTGGCGCGGTCATAGCGCAGCCCGGCCGAAAGCAGCCATTGCTCGGTCGGGGTATAGTCCGCCTGGACATAAAGCCCGTGGTTCTCGCCGCTTTCGGACCCGCTGAGCCCGTCGCCGCTTTCCCCGCGCGACCGCGTCCAGCCGTAGTCGTAGCCATAGGTCACCGCGACCTGGCCGAAATCCGAGCGGTTGCGGATGTCGAGCCCGCGCGTGTCCCATTCCGAGACCTGCCGGACCTCGATGTCGCGCAAGAGCCGGCTGTGCGTGTCATAGGCCGAGACCGTCAGGTCGAGCAGCGGATTGTTCGCCGGGTGGTAGCGATAGCTGACCGAGGTCGAGCGCCAGCCCAGCTTCTGGTCCTCGGGGATGGCGTCGGGCAGGCCGGGCGGAATGCCGAAGTTCGAGCGATAGGCCCGCCGGCCGTTGTCGCGGCGCCAGGTGCTGCTGAAGGTCAGCTCATGCCCCTCGGCCGGGCGGAAGCGCAGCTTGACCAGCGCGTCCAGCGGATCGTTGCCGGTATCGGCGACCTCGTTGCCGTCGCCGTCCTTGTAATCGCCAGCCCAGGATTTCGTCAGATGGACCAGATAGCCGAAGCGCGCGTCCGGGGTGCCGTAGAAGGCCAGCCCCGGCGTCACCCGCTCGCCGTTGGTCTGGGCCGAGAGCTTCAGCATGAAGCCCTGGTCGCGGCCGGGCAGCAGCAGGTCCTCGGGATCCTTGGTCTCATAGCGGATCGCGCCGCCCAGCGCCCCCGGCCCGGCCAGCGCCGAACCGGCGCCGGGCTCGACCGCGACGCGCTTCAGCAGGTCCGGGTCGATGCCGAAATTCCCGGAATGGGCATACATGTTGCCGCCCAGCTTCGCCCCATCCACGGTGACGTTCAGCAGGGTCTCCTCGATGCCGCGCACATAGACTTTCTGCGCCGCCATGCGGTTCGCGCCGCTGACCACGACCTCGGGGCTGTCCGCGAAAAGCTCATTCAGCGTCGCGGGCTGGCGGGTCTCGATCTCGTCCGCAGTGATCGTCTCCGAGACGGTCTCGTCATCGGCGGAACTCACGATCGTGATCGGCGACAGGGTCACGTTGGCTTCTTGTGCCAGCACCGGGCTTGCCAGCAGGACGGCCAGGGCCGCGACACCGCCGGAATGGATTGGGGACGCCATCAGGTTTTCTCTCCATGACAGATAGCTGCCGCTGCCGGGGCCGGGGCTGGACGCCTGATAATGCGCTGGCTGGGGGACAAGGGCCGGGCGCAGCATAGAAAAACCGCCCTGCCGGGCACAAATCGCAAAAGCTGAAGGCTGATCTCAGCTTGGCGGAGGCTTCATCCGGGCGGCGCCTCCCATCCCTCGATCCGCGCGGCGAAGGCGGCCAGCCAGCGGCCGGTCTGATGCCCGTCCAGCGCCCGGTGGTCGATGGTCAGCGTGACATGCGCCATGGTGCGGATCGCCAGCGCCTCGGCGCCGCCCGCTTCGCGCACCACCGCCCGCCTTTCCAGCCTGCCCACGCCCAGGATCGCCGACTGCCCGTCATGCAGGATCACCGGCGCGGCCAGCAACGTGCCCGAGGTGCCGTGGTTCGAGATGGTGAAGCTGCCGCCCGCCATCTCGGCCGCCGAAAGCCGGCCGGCGCGGGCGCGGGCCGTCAGCTCCTGCAATTGCCGCGCCACCTGTTCCAGCTTCAGCTCCTGCGCCTTGCGGATCACCGGCACCACCAGCCCGGTATCGCCCAGCGCCGTGCCGATGCCGATATTCGCATCGGCATGGATCTCCAGCGCGTCCTCGTGCCAGTGGCTGTTGACCTCGGGCACGGCACGCAGGGCGGCGGCGGCGGCCAGGACCAGATAGGGGGTCAGGGACAGGTTGACGCCCTGTGCCGCCAAGAGCGGCTTCAGGTGCGTGCGGTGGCGCTCGACGGCGGTGAAATCCACCTCGGCCAAGGCGGTGACATGCGGCGCGCGCGCGACCGATTCCGCCATGTTGCGGGCGATGGCCAGCCGCATCGGCGAATGCGGCACCCGGCGCGAGCAGGGCTGCGGCGCGGGCGTGCCGCCCCGGGCGCGATGCGCAGCCTCCATGTCCTCGCGGGTGACGCGGCCGCCCTTGCCGCTGCCGGAAAGGCCGTCGGGGTCGATGCCGTATTCCGCCGCCAGCCGCCGCACGGCGGGAGAGTGGTGGCGCGCGGCGGCTGGCGCCCCGGCCGGGGCCCCCGGATCGGTCGCGGGATCGGTCGCGGGGTCGATCCGGGCCAGCACCGCGCCGGGGGTGGCGATCTCGTCGGATTGCATGACGATCTCGTGCAGGATGCCGGCGGCGGGCGCGGCGATTTCCTGCGTGACCTTGTCGGTTTCCAGCTCGACCAGCGGATCGTCCTGCGCGACCCGCTCGCCCGGCCGCTTCAGCCAGTTGCGCACGACAGCGCGGCTGCCCTCCTGCTCGGAGGGCACGATGACCTCGATCAAGCCCATTCAGAACTCCAGCAATTCGTCCAGCCGCGCCCGGATGGCGGCGACCGAGGGAACGACATGCTCCAGCAGCGCCGGATGGTGCGGGCTGGGAATGTCGGGCATGGCGAGGCGCGCGACCGGGGCGTCCAGCGCGGCGAAGGCCGCGTCGGCGACGGTGGCGGCGATCTCGGCGCCGAAGCCGGCGGTGCGCAGGTCCTCGTGCACGATCAGGCAGCGCCCGGTGCGGCGGACCGAAGCCAGCACCGCCTCGGCATCCCAGGGCATCAGCGTGCGCAGGTCGATGATCTCGGCCGAGAGCCCCTCGGCCGCCGCCTCGCAGCGGTTGACCATGGCGCCCCAGGTGACGATGGTCGCGTCCTCGCCCCGCCGGGTGACGGCGGCCCGGCCGAAGGGCAGGACATAGCCGTCGCCGGGCCAGGGCCGGCGCGCCCAAGCGTGGTCCAGCATCTCGCGGTGTTCCAAAAACATCACCGGGTCGTTGCCGCGCAGCGCCGCGCGCAGCAGCCCCGCCGCATCGGCCGCGTTCGAGGGTGCGGCGACCAGCCAGCCGGGCTGGTGGACGAAGGCGACCTCGTTCGTCTGGCTGTGCCATGGGTCGCCGCAGCGGAAGAAGCCCACCGGCATCCGCACCACGATGGGCGCCGCGAAACGGTTGGCGGTGCGCCAGCGCAGGGTGGCGCAGTCGTTCAACTGCTCGGTCGCCGGGTCGGCATATTTGCGGAACTGGATCTCGGGAACCGGCACCAGACCGGCCAGCGCCATGCCCACGGCGCGGCCGATGATCCCCTCCTCGGACAGCGCGGTGTCGAAGACCCGGAGGGGGCCGAACTTCTCGTGCAGGCCCAGCGTCGCGGCATGGACGCCGCCCTTGGGCCCGACATCCTCGCCGAACAGGACGACGCGCGGGTTCAGCGCCATCTCCTGCTCCAGCACCCGGCGGATGGCACTCACCATGTTGATGCGCTGGCCCGCGGCACAGGGGCTGCCGGTCGAGGGCGGGGGCCTGTAGCCCAGCGGATGCTGGCCGCCCATGCGCTGCATCTCGCCCTGGTGGCGGACATGGCGCGTCACGGTCCCGGGGGCGGCGGGCGGCACCGATTCGGCGCGGGCCAGCGCCTCGGCCACCTGGTCCTGCGCGGCGCGGGCATGGCCGTCCCATTCCGCCTGTGACATCAGCGCCGGGACCAGATGCACCTGCAGCCGCGGCAGGGGATCGCGTGCCCATTCGCGGGCGATCAGCTCCTGCGGCTTGTAGCTTTGCGTATCCTGATAGCTGTGGCCCTGAAGCCGCGGCACCGACAGCCGCAGCAGCGCCGGCGCGCGGCTGTCGCGCACGTAATCCACCGCCTCGGCCGTCAGCGCCGCCGCCCCGGCCGGGTCGGCGCCGTCGCCGTCCAGGACCGCCAGCCCCTGCCAGCCCGACAGGTTGGCGGCGATGTTGCCGCCCGGCACCTGCACCTCCGAGGGCACCGAGATGCCGTAGCCGTTGTCCTCGATGCAGAACAGCATCGGCAGCCGGCCCGCCGTCGCCGCCCCCAGCGCCGACCAGAAGCCGTTCGCGGCGACCGAACCGTCGCCGCCCAGCGCCACGGCGATAGCGCGGTCGTAGCCGGGCTGGCCCAGCACCTCGGCATGATAGCGGATCGCCTGCGCCCAGCCGGCGGTCGGCGTGTATTGCGTGCCGACGCCCCCCGCCATCGGCAGCGCCGAGGCCCCGCCCGGATTGGGCAGGTTGAAGACCACGCCGATGTCGCGCCCGTCCGAATAGCCCCCCGACCGCGCCATGGCCGAGACCAGCGCCTCGACCGGGTCCAGCCCCAGCGCCAGCAGCATCGGGCGCGAGCGGTAGTAGCCGCAGACCGCGTCATGCGGATCGTCGAGCCGCAGCCCCAGCAGGATCTGCGCCAGGTCGTGCCCGCGGGCCGAGAACTGGTAGAGCACCTTGCGCTGCGGCACCAGCCGCGTCTCCTCAAGCTCGTCCAGGGCGCGGGACAGGTGCAGCAGGCGGACGGCGCGGGGCCAGTCCATGGCGGCGGGCCGCGCGTCCTGCGCGGGGCAAAAGCCGCCGGCGACGTCTTCCATCTCGCTGTCCTCCGTCTATCGAAGGGCGGCCTATTGGGCAGCCACCGCCTGCCCGGCCCCGATGCCGAGCTTGCGCCGGATCACCGCCAGCACCTCCGCCGGCTCGGGCAGGGTGTAATGGCCATACATGCGGCCGTAATGCGGCTCGTATTGCTCGCGCCAGGCGGGCTCGATCACCTCGTGTCCGTCCTCGCGGATCGCGGCCACGTTGCGGCGCACCACGGGGCGGTCCCACATCGCGGGGCCCATGACCGGGAAAAAGACGATGGGGAAATTGCCGACCAGGAACATCATCGTCAGCCGGTTCATCGAGGTCCCGGCCGCCGCCGCCGCCAGCGTGTTCGCGGTCGCCGGCAGCACGACCATCAGGTCATGCGCCGCCGCGATCAGCCCCGGCCGGTCGGTCGCCCAGTCCTTGGGGCTTTCGCCGCAGATCACCCGCTCGACGATCAGCGACAGGCTGTCGGTATTGACGAAATTCATCGCATCCGGCGTCAGGATCACCGAGATCGCGCAGTCCAGCCCCTCGCGGATCGCCCGGACATAGCTTGGCACCAGCATCGCATCGACCGAGCCGGTGACGCCGATCAGGATGCGCGGCCTGCGGCTTTCGGAATCGGACATCGGGCCCTCCTTTCAGTTCGTGGCCGAGCCGGGCCAGGTGGTGTCGGTCCGCCGGCGCTCCAGCGTCGCCTCGTAGGAATAGATATGCCCGGACAGCGCGCGGGCGACGTCCAGCCCGGCGCCGGGCAGCGTCACCGCGATCCATTTCTGGTTGAACGGATGCGGCCATGCGACATGGTGGCATTCCAGCCCCGCCTCCTGCACGATCCGCGCGACCGTCTCCTTGCGATAGCGCACGATGTCCGGATAAAGCCAGGCGTCGCCTTCGTAATCGCCGCCGTCCAGCGTCTCGAAGAAGGTGGCCAGGAACACCGTCTCGGGCACCATGACCCTCTTGGCCTCGGCCATGCATTTGGCGATCTGCCATTGCGGCGCATGGGTAAAGATCGAATGCGCCATCAGCAGGTCGAACTTGCGGCCGAACTTCGTGAAGGCGAAATCGCCGTCGATGACGAAATTCGGCTTGCGGCGCTGGACCAGTTCCTCGTTGAAATGGCTTTTCAGCCCGTCCCGGATGGCCCATTCCTCGGGGTCGATGCCGTAATAGCGGCCGGGGCGCAGATACATGATCGCGAAGCGCCCGCCGCGCAGCGAACCGCAGCCGATGTCCAGCAGGCTGGAAGTCTCGCGCATGCCGAACAGCGTCAGCAGGTAGAACTGCGTCGCGCCGATCAGGTCGTAATAGTTCGGCGGCCCGACGAAGGCGCGGTAATGGCTGCCGCCGATTTCCTCGGTCTCTCCGAACTGGTTGTGCAGGTCTTGCTTGTCCGACAAAGCGATAGTGTCCACCCGTTTCCTCCTTGAGAAAGGGATAGTGCCAGGGGGTGCCGCTGCCTCGTGCAGGTTGCATGGCCGGCAGCCTTGTCCGAAGCCGGGCGACGGTCAAATCGGATGTGCTGAGGGCTCCCCCCGCGATCCTTGATATCTAACGGAAACCATCGGAAATGCTGAGGGCTGCACTCGAAAGAAACGATTGGTGCGCGCGCGGCGGGCGTGGTCACTGGCGGCGGGATCACCGAGGGGCGCGCGCCATGAAGACACGACATCTTGGAGAATTCGAGACCCATGCCGGCTGTGCCGCCGTCGCGCGCGGCGTGGCCCGGTCGCGCGAAGGCGGCCGCAAGGCGCTGGCGGCGCTGGACCTGCACGAGCGCGCGCAGCTGCTGCGCCGGCTCGGCAAGGACCTGCTCAAGGCGCCCGAGGCGGCCGGGCTGGAGGGCCCGCTGGCCATGGCGGCCAGCATGGCGGCGGCCTGCCTGCGCGACTATCCCTCGGGCAAGCTGATTCCCTGCGGCCAGCCGCGCGAGGCGGGCGAGGCGCTGGCGCAGCGGGTGATGATGCCGCGCGCGGGCGTCGCCTTCCTGTGCGGCAGCGACGCGCCGCACATGATCGAGGCGATGGGCGCGGCGATCCTGTCGGGCCTGCCCTGCCTGTTCTGCGCCCCCGAGCCGGGGCCGCTGGCCGGGCTGGCGGATACCGTCGCCGCACGCGGCCTGCTGCCCCAGGGCGTGCTGCAGGCCATCGCCGCCAGCCCCGCCGAACTGGCGCCGCATCTGCTGCCCGAGGACGTGATCTGCCTGTCCCGCCTGACGCCCGGCGCCTTCGCCCTGCAGCATCACCCGCTGATCGCGGCGGGCGAGGTGCTGCTGGAACGCTCGCCGCAGGGGCAGGTGCTGGCGATCCTGGGACCGGATCTCGGCCCGGATTCGCCGGCGCTTCGGGATTTCATCGACCAGACCCTTTCGCAGACGCCCCCCGGCCTGCCGGCGCCGATGGTCATTCTGCCGCGCGAACTCTCGCGCGCGCTGGCCGGCCTCGATCTGCTTCTGGCGCCTTACGACGCCCCCGAACAGGCGGCGGCGCTGGCCCGCAGGGCCTGTCCCGGCGACCTGCACCTGATCTCGCAGGACGAGGGTTTCCTCTGCGCCACGCTGCGCGCGCTCGGCGGCCATGTCGGCAAGGCGGTGCTGGACCAGACGACGCGGGTCTCGCCCTGTTCCGACCGGGCGCTGCGCTTCATGGTCCGGGTCGAGATCACCGCCGCGCCCGCCCGGATGACCGAGTTGACCGGCATCTGGCATCCCGGCGCACCGGTGCGGCAGGACGACAAGGGCGGCCCCGCCGGCCATCCCTTCCGCAAGGTGCTGGGCGAATTGCGGCCCGGCGATCGGCTGGTCACCGCCTCGCGCGTCATCACCGAAAGCGATGTCGAGCATTTCGCCCATCTCACCGGCGACCTGTTCTATGCCCATATGGATGCCGAGGCGGCGCGCGCCCATCCCTTCTTCGAGGACCGGGTGGCGCATGGCCAGCTGGTGGTGTCCTTCGCCAACGGCCTGCTGGTCGATCCCGCGCCCGGCCCGGTGCTGGCCAATCTGGGCAGCGACGCGCTGCGCTTTCACAACCCGGTCTATTTCGGCACCGCGCTGCATGTCGAGATGACCTGCAAGCAGATCATCCCCCGCCCCGGCGCGGATTTCGGCGAGGTCCGCTGGGCCTGCCGGGTGCTGGACGACAAGGGCCGGCTGGCCGCGCAATACGACCTTCTGACGCTGGTGCTGAAGCAATGGCCGGCGCCCGCGGGCCGCTGACATGCGCGGCCTCTCGCGCATCGCGCTGCTGGCGCTCTTCGCCCTGCTCGCCGCGCCGATGCTGGCGCAGGAGGACAGGCCGCTGGTCGTCACCGACAGCCGGGCCGACCGCGGCATGCTGGCGCCCTATCTGCACAGCCGCAACGGCATCGCCTATCTCTACACAAGCTATGTGTTCGACAGCCTCGTCTCGCAGGACCGGCAGGGCCGGCCCGCGCCGGGGCTGGCCGCAAGCTGGACCACCTCGCCCGACGGGCTGACCGCCGACCTGCAGATGGACACCCGCGCGCGCTGGCACGACGGCAAGCCGGTGACGGCGCGGGACGCGGCCTTCACCTTTGCCTATATGGCCCGCCGCCCCTATCCCTTCGTCTCGCTGAAAAATGTCGCCGGGGCCGAGGCGCTGTCGGACAGCCACCTGCGCATCAGGCTGAAAACCCGGGATGCGGGGCTGGTTTCGGGCCTGCTCATGGCGCTGCCGATCCTGCCCGAGCACATCTATGCGTCGCAGGAGGCACCCGAACGCTTCACCGCGCCCGAGGCCGCGACAGGCAGCGGCCCCTATCGGCTGGCCGGCTACGACAAGGTGCAGGGTCGCTACATGCTCGAGGCGGTGCCCGACTATTACGCCGGCGCGCCGAGGTTTCCGCGGCTGATGATCGTCGCCATGGCGCCCGACGCCGCCATCCGCGCCCTGCGCGGCGGCGAGATCGACGTGATCTCGGACCTGCCGGTCGAGCGCGCCGCCCTGGTCGAGGCCCAGGGCCTGCAGGTCGTGCGCGCGCGCAGCGGGCATGTGACCAAGCTCGCCTTCAACCACCGGGGGTTGTTCGGCGCGCGGGCGATGCGGCAGGCACTGGCCCAGGCGCTGGACCGGCTGGCGATCCTGGACATCACCGCGCCGAACGGTGCCGGGGCGCTGGCCGAGACGGGCTATTTCCAGCAGGGCTCGCCCTGGCGCGAGGACCGCGCCGACCCGGCCTGGCCGCACGATCCGGCCCGCGCGGCCGAGCTGCTTGAGGCGCAGGGCTTCACCCGCGACGGCGCGGGCCGCTGGCGGCGGGCCGGCTCCCCGGTCACGCTGCGGCTGGTCTCGGACGAAAGCCAGGCGCGGGTGGCGCAGGTCGTGGCCGACCAGCTCGACACCTTCGGCTTCGGCGTGGATCTGCGGCTGATGGAGCGCACCGCGCTGCAAGCCCTGCCGCCCGGCGGCGATTACGACCTGCTCGTCGCCTCGGTCAGCACCACCGGCGATCCCGGCGACATCGCCACCCGCGTCACCGGCGAGGCGTGGAATGCCGACCGCTATGCCGGCGACGGGCGCATCGCCGCCGCGCTGGAGGCCGCCCGACAAGCCGCCACGCCCGAGGAACGGCTGGCGCATCTGCACGCGTTCCAGCGCCTCTATGCCGAGGAGCTGCCCTCGCTGATGCTGGTGGACCCGGTGATGGCCGCCGCCCATGGCGGGCGCATCGCGCTGGACTTCATGCCCGACGGCGCGCGGATCGGCATCCCCACCGCCATCGACAAATCGGCCTTCCTGCAAGAATGACCGGATCGCCGGGCATTCGCCGCCGCACGGCCCGGCTGGCGATGGACCTGCTGGCCCGGCTGGCGGTGCTGGGACTGGTCGCGCTGATGGTCTTCGCCCTGCCCCGGCTGCTGCCCGGCGATCCGGTGCAGGCCATGCTGGCCTCGGACCACGCGCAGAACCTCGGCCCCGCCGAGCTTGCCGCGCTGCGCGAGCGGCTGGGGCTGACCGGCGGCTGGGGCCGGCAACTGGGCGACTGGCTGGGCGATCTGGCGCGCGGGGATCTCGGCCGTTCGATCCGCCATGCCCGCCCGGTCGCGGCGCTGATCGCCGAAAGCCTGCCCTGGACGCTGCTGCTGATCCTCGGCGCGATGCCGGTCTATCTGCTGGGCGGCGCGCTGGCCGGCATCCAAGCAGGTCGCGCGCGGGGCGGCGCGCTGGACCGCGGGCTGACCGGCTTCGTCACCGTGCTGGCCAGCATCCCGCCCTTCGTGCTGGCCATCCTGCTGATGCTGGGCTTCGCGATCCTCTGGCCGGTCCTGCCCGCCGGCGGCGCGCTGCCGCTGTTCCCCTCGGACCGGCCGCTGGTCCGGGCGGGACAGGTCGCGCGCCATGCCGTCCTGCCGGTGGCGGCGCTGGCGCTGCACGAATTCGCGCGCTTCTACTATCTCGCGCGGGCCGAGGCGGTGAGCCTGTCGCGCCGCCCCTTCCTGCTGAACGCCGAGGCGCGCGGCCTGCCGCCCCTGCGCCTGCTGGTCGATTACCACGGCCGCAACATCCTGCCGGCCTTCGTCGCGCGGCTCAGCGATTCCCTCTCGGGCCTGATCGGCGCGGCGGTGATCGTCGAGATCGTGTTTTCCTACCCCGGCATCGGCGGGCTGGTCTATGGCGCGATCCTCGACCGGGACTATCCGCTGCTGCAGGGCGCCACCATCACCCTCGCGGCCGGGGTGCTGGCGCTGAACTGGCTGATCGACGCAGCGCTGGCCGTGCTGGCGGAGCGCGGCTGATGCGCCCCGGCCCGGTCCTTCTGGCGCTGCTCGCCCTGTCCCTGGCGGCGCGGCCGCTGCTGCCGGCCTGGCGCAGCAGCCGCGCGGTGCTGGCGCCGCCCGGCCCG
>NZ_JAEHFP010000108.1 GCF_016446475.1 Paracoccus binzhouensis
GCGCCCCCAGCACCGCCAGCGCCAGCACCACCGCCGCCAGCACCGCGGCGATCACCGCGCCGCCCGGCGCGAAGACCGCCGCCAGCAGCGGCACCGCCGCCGCCAGGCTGAAGGTCGCGGCCGAAGCCAGCGCCGCCTGCAGCGGATTGGCGGCCGAGGCTTCGCTGAGCCCCAGCTCGTCGCGCAGATGCGCGGCCAGCGCGTCCTGCTCGGTCACCTCGCGCGCCGCCTGCAGCGCCGTGCCGGGGGTCATGCCCCGCGATTCGTAGATCGCGGCCAACTCGTGCAGCTCATCCTCGGGCATCTGTCTCAGCGCCGCGCTTTCGCGGGCGATGTCGGCGCGCTCGGTATCCGATTGCGAGCTGACCGAGACATATTCGCCCATGGCCATCGACAGCGCCCCGGCCACCAGACCGGCCAGCCCGGCGATCAGCACCGCCTCGCGCCCCGGAGCGGCGGCGGCGACGCCCACGATCAGCGCGCCGACCGAAACGATGCCGTCATTCGCCCCCAGCACGGATGCGCGCAGCCAGCCCATGCGGCTGACGTAATGCGGATCGTCGGGGTGGGCGCTGGGTTTCGGTGTCATCGCTTCCTCGTCTGGTTTTTGCCGCCAGCTTAACGGCAGGGGCGGCATTTGCAAGCCTTGCGTCTCGCGCCGGGGGCGGTCAGGCTGCGGGCAGGCGAATCCCGCCGAAACAAGGGCGACGATGCGGCAGAACCCGGCCGGCCATGGCCGCGGGAGGGTTGCATTCCGGCGCCGGACTTCATCACGCATGGTTTTGCACAGGGGGATTTCATGCGACTTCAGGGCAAGACGGCTTTGGTCACCGGCGCAGGCTCGGGCTTCGGGCGCGGCATCGCCGAGACCTTCGCGCGCGAGGGCGCCAGGGTCGCGCTGCTGGACATCAACCTCGAGGCGGCCGAGGCCGCGGCGGCGGACATCGGCGCCCCGGCCATCGCCATCGCCTGCGACGTCAGCAAGGCCGAACAGATCGCCGCCGCTGCCGCCCGGGCACGCGAGGCCTTCGGCGGGCTCGACATCGTGGTGAACAATGCCGGCTGGACCACGCCGAACGGGCCGCTGCTGGCCACCGACGAGGCGGCCTTCCGCAAGATCTACGAGGTCAACGTGCTGTCGATCTTTCACATGACCCATGCCGTGGTGCCCTATTGGCGCGAGCGCGGCAGCGGCGTGATGATCAATGTCGGCTCGACCGCGGGCATCCGGCCGCGGCCGGGCCTGACCTGGTACAATTCCTCGAAAGGGGCGGTGAACACCATGACCCGCAGCCTGGCGGTCGAGCTGGCCCCGGACGGCATCCGGGTGAACGGCATCGCCCCGGTGATGGGCGAGACCGGGATGCTCGAGCAGTTCATGGGCTGCGAGGACACGCGCGAGAACCGGGCCCGCTTCATCGCCACCATCCCGCTGGGGCGGTTGTCGAAGCCGCGCGACATCGCCAACGCGGCGCTCTACCTCGCCTCGGACGAGGCCGATTTCATCACCGGCGTCATCCTCGAGGTCGATGGCGGGCGGACGATCTAGTCCGCCGCCGGGGCAGCCGCGCCCTGCGCCCGCCGCGTGGCGATGCTGCGCCACAGGAAGGCCAGCACGAACAGCGCCGTCAGCAC
Source organism: Paracoccus binzhouensis (assembly GCF_016446475.1). Classification (GTDB taxonomy): domain Bacteria; phylum Pseudomonadota; class Alphaproteobacteria; order Rhodobacterales; family Rhodobacteraceae; genus Paracoccus; species Paracoccus binzhouensis. The sequence goes on from NZ_JAEHFP010000108.1 coordinate 1,636, forward strand.
CAGCACGATGGTCGGTGCGGGCGCGCTGTTCAGCCAGAAGCTGGCCCAGACCCCGCTGACCGCCGCGAAGGCCGCGACGCCGACCGCGGTGGCCAGCATGGCGGGCAGCCGCCGCGTGGCCAGGAAGGCGACCGCCCCCGGCGCGATCAGCAGCGCCACGGCCAGGATGATGCCGACCGCGCTGAGCATGGCGACGACGGTGGCCGAGATCATGGCAAGCAGGCCGTAGTTCAGCACGGCCAGCGCCAGCCCCGAGACCCGCGCCTGCACCGGGTCGAAGGCCAGAAGCGCGAAATCGCGCCATTTCAGCACCAGCGCCAGCCCGACCACGGCCGAGATGCCGCCGGCCAGTCGCAGATCCTCGGGGCCGACGCCCAGCATGTTGCCGAACAGGATGTGATCCAGGTGCAGATCGGTCCGGATCGCGGTGTAAAGCACCACTCCCAGCCCGAACATGCCTGACATGACCACGCCCAGCACCGTGTCGGCCTTGACCCGGCTGTTGCCCTGCAGCCAGCCCGACAGCATGGCGCAGCCCAGCCCGGCCACGAAGGCGCCCAGGATCAGCGGCAGGCCGGCGACATGGGCCAGCACCACGCCCGGCAGCACCGCATGGCTGACCGCATCGCCCATCAGCGACCAGCCCTTGAGCACCAGGAAGCAGGACAGAAGCCCGGCGGGCAGGGCGATCATCAGCCCGATCAGCGCCGCGTCGCGCATGAAGGGAAAGGAAAACGGCATCAGCAGCCAGTCCATCACGCGATCTCCTCCAGCGCCTCGCGGGCCCGGCGGCGGGCGGCGAGCAGGCCGTGCTTGGGCGCCAGCAGGAAGACGGCCAGGAAGATCAGCGTCTGCAGGCAGACGATCACCCCGCCCGTCGCGCCGTCCAGGAAGAACGACACATAGGCCCCCAGCGCCGAGGTGGTCGAGCCGATGGCCACCGAGATCAGGATCAGCCGTGGAAAGCGGTCGGTCAGCAGATAGGCGGTGGCCCCCGGCGTCACCACCAGCGCCACCACCAGGAAGGCGCCGACGGTCTGCATGGCCGCCACCGTGCAGGCCGAAAGCAGGGTGAAGAACAGCACCTTCAGCGCCTGCGGGTTCAGCCCGACGGTGCGGGCATGGCTCTCGTCGAAGAACACCACCATCAGGTCGCGCCATTTTGCCGCCAGGATCAGCAGCGAGATGCCGCCGATCAGCGCCAGCTGCAGCGTGTCGCCCGGCGTGATCGCCAGGATGTTGCCCATGGTGATGGTCTGCACGCTGACCGCCATCGGATTGAGCGAGACCATGAACAGCCCCAGCCCGAAGAAGCCGGTGAAGATCAGGCCGATGATCGCGTCCTCGCGCAATCCGCTGCGCTTGTTCAAAAACAGCATGGCCAGCGCCGCCAGCCCGCCCGAAAGGAACGCCCCCAGGGCGAAGGGCAGGCCCAGCATATAGGCGCCGGCCACGCCCGGCACGATGGAATGCGACAGCGCGTCGCCGATCAGCGACCAGCCCTTGAGCATCAGATAGGCCGACAGGAAGGCGCAGACCCCGCCGACCAGCGCCGAGACCCAGATCGCATCGGTCATGTAGTCGTATTCGAAGGGCACCAGCAGCGTGCGGATCATTTCGGTGCCGCCTCTTCCTCGCGGGCGCTGCGCTGCCTGTCGTCGTAGAAGACCAGCGGCCGCTCGTCATCCGACAGCACGGTCAGCGCGCGCGGGTCGTCGTCGTCATGCAGGTGCCGCCCGCCCAGCACGAAATGCCGCAACACGCCGCCGAAGGCCAGGCGCAGGTTGTCGGGGGTAAAGACCTCGGCCGTCGGGCCATGGGCCAGCACGGTGTTCTTCACCAGCACCACCCGGTCGCAATATTCCGGCACCGAGCCGAGGTCGTGGGTCGAGACCAGCATGACCCGCCCCTCCTCCCGCATCTGCTGTAACAGCGCGATGATGGCGGATTCGGTCTTGACGTCGACGCCGGTGAAGGGCTCGTCCAGCAGGATGACCTTGGCGCCCTGCGCGAGCGCGCGGGCCAGGAAGACGCGCTTCTTCTGGCCGCCCGACAGCTCGCCGATCTGGCGGTGGCGGAAGTCCTGCATGTTCACCCGGGCCAGCGCCTCGTCCACGGCGCGGCGGTCCTCGGCCCGGGCGCGGCGCAGAAAGCCCATATGGCCGTAGCGGCCCATCATCACCACGTCCTCGACCAGCACCGGAAAGGTCCAGTCCACCTCCTCGGCCTGCGGGACATAGGCGATCAGGTTCTGGCGCAGCGCCTGCGGCACGGTCAGGCCCAGCACCCGAACCTTGCCGGCGGCGGCCGGCACGAAGCCCATCAGCGCCTTGAACAGCGTGGATTTCCCCGAGCCGTTCACCCCCACCAGCGCCGTGACCGAGGCTTGCGGCACCGAGAAGCTGGCATCGCGCAGTGCGGTGAAGCCGTTGCGATAGGCCACCGTCAGGTTGGATACCTCGATGCCGGGGGCGTCAGGCATCGGAGAGCCCCTTGACGATGGTCTCGGATGTCACGCGCAGCAGGTCCAGATAGGTCGGCACCGGCCCGTCCGGCTCGGACAGGCTGTCGACGTAAAGCACGCCGCCATAGCGCGCCCCGGTCTCGGCGGCGATCTGCCGGGCCGGGCGGTCCGAGACGGTGCTTTCCGAGAACACCACCGGGATCCGGTGCTGCTTGATCGCATCGACCACGCGGCGCACCTGCTGCGGCGTGCCCTGGGCATCGGCGTTGATCGGCCACAGGAACAGCTCGTTAAGGTGGAAATCGCGCGCCAGGTAAGAGAAGGCCCCCTCCGAGGTCACCAGCCAGCGCCGTTCCTCGGGCAGGGCCCGGGCCGCCTCGCGCAGCGGGCCGATGGTCTGCGCGATCTGGCCCTTGTAGCGGCCGGCATTGGCGCGATAGCTGCCCGTGCCCTCGGGATCGGCCTTGGACAGCGCGGCGGCGATGTTGTCCACATAGACCAGCGCCGTATCCAGCCCCATCCAGGCATGCGGGTTGGGCTTGCCGTCGTAATGCCCGCCCGAGATCGGCATCGGCTCGATCCCCTCGGTCAGGGTGGCCGAGGGCAGGTCGCCCAGATTGCGCAGGAACTGCTCGAACCACAGCTCCAGGTTCAGGCCGTTGCGCAGGATCAGGCTGGCGTCGCGGGCGCCGATCAGGTCGCTGGGGGTGGGTTCGTAATTGTGGATCTCGGCCCCCGGCTTGGTGATCGAGACCACCTCGGCCCGGTCGCCCGCCACGTTGCGCGCCATGTCGGCGATGATGGTGAATGTCGTCGCCACCTTGAGCCGGCCGGCCTGCGCCCGTGCAAGTCCGGGGGCGAGGGCGGGGGCGGCCAGTCCGGCAAGCCCGGTCAGGGTCGTGGTCAGGAAAGTTCTGCGCTTCATGGTCCGATTCTTCCGCTTCGGGGTCTCGTCTTGCTGGTGTTATCTGCGAATGATTCTCAACTGTCAAGCCAGTTGCAATTTCTTCGCATCTGGGCCAGAAAACCGCATGGAGCCAGAAGACCAAATGGAGATCGAGACCCGCGCCCAATCCTTCGAGGATGCGCTGCGCCGTGCCGGCGTGCGCATCACCCGTCAGCGCGCCGCGCTGCTGCGGGTGCTGGCGGCGGCCGAGGACCATCCCGACGCCACGCAGCTGCATCAGCGGGCGACGGCGGCGGGGGCGGGGGTGTCGCTGGCGACGGTCTATCGCACGCTTTCCGCGCTCGAGGCGCAGGGCGTGATCCAGAAACTGGAATTCGAGGGCGAGCCGGCCCGGTTCGAACCCGCCGACGGCACCCATCACGACCACATGATCGACGTCGAGACCGGCGAGGTGATGGAATTCGTCAACGAGCGCATCGAGCGGCTGCAGGCCGAGATCGCCGCCGAGATGGGCTACGAGATCGTCCGCCACCGGCTGGAGCTTTACGTCCGGCGCCGCCGATGAGCCTGACCGTCTTCGACAAGATCATCTCGGACCGCGGCTCGCGCTACGCGGTGTCGGGCGGGCCGGCGCGGACCCGCGCCGAGGCCGAGGCGCTGCTGGCCGAACTGCGGCGCAACAAGCGTTTCGCCAAGGCCACGCATAACAGCTGGGCGGCGATCCTGTCGGGCGAGGCGCTGCGCGACGACGATGGCGAAAGCGGCGCCGGCCAGATCATCCTGCAGATGCTGGAACGCGCCGGGCTGACCGACCATGTGGTGATCGTCACCCGCTGGTATGGCGGCAAGCACCTGGGCGGCGACCGTTTCCGGCATGTCGTCGATGCGGTGCGGCACTACCTGGCGCAGACCGGGCGCTAGTCCTCGGGGTTGACGGCATGGGCGCGCAGCAGCGCCAGCGGCACGATCTCCAGCGTGCGGGCATGGGTGGCCTCCAGCACCACCTGGGGCGCGGCGAATTCCTGCGCCGCCTGCAGGAAGCGCGCGGCGCAGAGACACCAGCGGTCGCCGGGCTTCAGCCCCGGAAAGCGGAACTCGGGTCGCGGCGTGCTCAGGTCGTTGCCCAGGTATTTCGACAATGCCAGGAATTCGGCGGTGACGACGACGCAGACGGTATGCCGGCCGGCATCCTCGGGGCCGGTATTGCAGCAGCCGTCGCGGAAGAAGCCGGTCAGCGGCGCGGTCGAACAGGTCTCGAGCCGGCCGCCCAGGACATTGAGTGCCGCGTCCATCTTTCAGACCTCCCTTGGCTGCCAGTCGATCCAGCGGGCATGGAAATCCGCTCGCCCCAGGTCCCAGGCCCGCATGGCACCCCCGGCCCAGAGCCGCAGGTGCAGCCCGGCGCCCTCGCCCCCGTCGTTCTCCATGGCGAAATGCGCCAGCGGATGCGCGGCATCGGCGCGGGCGCCGGCCTGTCGCAGCGCCGCCTCGATACGGTCGCGGGTGGCTTGCGGGAAATATTGCGCGGCGACGGTGTGATAGACCAGCCGGCCATGCGCGCCGGCCTCGGCCAGCCGCGATTCGAGCCAGTCGCCGGCATCGCCCCGCTCGACGCAAGGCGGGTGCGCGGCGGCGACCGCGAAAGCCGCGCGCAGCCGCGCCAGCCGGTCCTGCTGGTCCGGCCAGACATAGGCCATCAGCCTGAACCCGTCCGCCGCCGGATCGAGCGGGTTCAGATCGACGCCGCGCGCCTCTCCGACCGGCAGCGTGGCGGCCGGCGGCGGCGTGCCCCGCCAACGCGGCATCAGCCGCACCTGCGACACAGCTCCGTCTGGAAAGAAACCTTGTTCATCTGCAAGGCTGTAGAGTCGAAAGTTCAGGTTGAGTCCAGCGCTCGCTCCCAGTTCCAGCAGGTCGAACCGGGCTTCGGGAAGCAGCCGGGCCAGGAAACGCACCGCCGCGATCAGCACCGCCGAGCGGCCGACCTCGTTGGTCTGCGGCGCAAGCTCGATCCAGTCGAGGATATAGCGGTCATTAGATTGGATTACCTGGTGAATATCGCGATCAAGCTGCATGCCGCCGCCCATGGCATAGGCCCGCGCCAGTTCGGGCGCGCGCCCCGACAGCACCAGCGCATGCAGCGCCCCGCAAAGCCGCAGCGGCAGCGAATCCGCGCCCACGGCCGGATCGCCCGGCCAGGACTTGACCCGCCGCCCGACCGGCCCCTGGTCGGCGGCGATGATGCGGGTCAGCGCCTCGCAGATCCGCGCCGTCAACCCCGAGCCGAGCTCGCGGCAGGCGCGGGTCTGATGCGCGAATGCCTCCTGCCAGGCCATCAGCGGAACCTGTCGCCAAGTGCGCGCAGCCGGTCGGCGAAGCTCGGCGGCTCGGGCGGCGCTTCGGCCGCGGCGGGTTTCGGGCCGGATCTCGGGCCGGGTTTCGCGGCGGGCGCATCGCCCGGCCCGCCCGGCCGGGTGCCGCTGTTGCGGGGCGGCGAGACCCGCGCCGCCACCGCATTCATCACCCGCGCGTCATCGCCTGCCGCCAGTGCCGCCGCGCCGTCCGAGATGCCGCGCAGCAGGTCGTCCAGCCCGGCCTCCTCGGCCTTGGCGAAATCCGACAGCACATAGGCCGCGACGCGGTCCTTGTGGCCGGGATGGCCGATGCCGATGCGCAGCCGGCGATAGCCCTCGCCGATATGCTGGTGGATCGAGCGCAGGCCGTTATGCCCGGCATGGCCGCCGCCGGTCTTGAGCCGCACCTTGCCCGGCGCCAGGTCCAGCTCGTCATGCAGCACGATCACGTCCTGGGGCGTAAGCTTCAGGTAGCGCATCGCCTCGCCCACCGACTGGCCCGACAGGTTCATGAAGGTCGCGGGTTTCAGCAGCGTGACCCGTTCCTCGCCCAGCCGGCCCTCGGCTGCCTCGCCCTGAAAGCGGCTGCGCCAGGGGGTGAAGCCGTGGTCCGCGGCCATGCGGTCCACCGCCATGAAGCCCACGTTATGCCGGTTGGCTGCGTATTTCGCGCCCGGATTGCCCAGGCCGACGATCAGTTTCATGCGTTTCTCCGTGGCTTGGCGCCAGATTACCGGCGGCTCGGGGAAGGGGCAAATTTTATCGCTCTCTTGTCCTCGCGGGCTGGCGTTACTAAGACTCTCTCAACCTTTCGCGTCTAAGAGCGGTCCAGGGCGACCGCGCCCTTGGGTCGAATCGCGAAACGGGCAAGGCCAGGCAGGGACAAAAGCAAGGACAGACATGCACGATCCGGCAGAATTCTACATGAACACGCTCGTCCCCATGGTCGTCGAACAGACCAGCCGGGGCGAACGCGCCTATGACATCTTCTCGCGCCTGCTGAAGGAGCGGATCATCTTCCTGTCCGGGCCCGTGCACGACGGCATGGCGACGCTGATCTCGGCGCAGCTCCTGTTCCTCGAGGCGGAGAACCCGACCAAGGACATCAGCATGTATATTAACAGCCCCGGCGGCGTGGTGACCGCGGGCCTGTCGATCTATGACACGATGCAATACATCAAGCCGCGCGTCTCGACGCTGGTGGTGGGGCAGGCGGCCTCGATGGGCTCGCTGCTGCTCTGCGCCGGCCAGCCGGGGCACCGCTTCTCGCTGCCGAATTCGCGCATCATGGTGCACCAGCCCTCGGGCGGCTTCCAGGGCCAGGCGACCGACATCCTGATCCATGCGCGCGAGACCGAAAAGCTCAAGCGCCGGCTGAACGAGATCTATGTCAGGCATACCGGTCGGACGCTGCAGGAGGTCGAGGAGGCGCTGGAGCGCGACCGCTTCATGTCGCCCGAGGAGGCCAAGGAATGGGGCCTGATCGACGAGATCCTCGAGGCGCGCGGCAAGGCCGAACCCGACAAGTGATCACGGCTGCGGGAAGCGGCCGGGCCTGACGTTTTGGGGATTGTGACGGGCCGGGGTGGCCCGTAACATGTCCGCTGACGCATGGCGTGGTCCGGCCACGCCCGAAACAGGCGGTCGTCCGGCGCTTCTGCCGGGCCTCCGGGACAATACGAGGATCAACTGATGGCCAATCCGACCGGCGGCGACAGCAAGAACACGCTCTACTGCAGCTTCTGCGGCAAGAGCCAGCATGAGGTGCGCAAGCTGATTGCCGGTCCGACCGTGTTCATCTGCGACGAATGCGTCGAACTCTGCATGGACATCATCCGCGAGGAGACCAAGTCCTCGGCGCTGAAATCCGGCGACGGCGTGCCCAGCCCGCGCGAGATCTGCGCCGTGCTGGACGATTACGTCATCGGCCAGGAACATGCCAAGCGCGTGCTCTCGGTGGCGGTGCACAACCATTACAAGCGGCTGAACCACAGCTCCAAGACCGATATCGAGCTGGCCAAGTCGAACATCCTGCTGATCGGCCCGACCGGCTGCGGCAAGACGCTGCTGGCGCAGACCCTGGCGCGCATCCTCGACGTGCCCTTCACCATGGCCGATGCGACCACGCTGACCGAGGCCGGCTATGTCGGCGAGGACGTGGAAAACATCATCCTGAAGCTGCTGCAGGCCAGCGAATACAACGTCGAGCGGGCGCAGCGCGGCATCGTCTATATCGACGAGGTCGACAAGATCACCCGCAAATCCGACAATCCCTCGATCACCCGCGACGTTTCGGGCGAGGGGGTGCAGCAGGCGCTTCTGAAGATCATGGAGGGCACGGTTGCCAGCGTGCCGCCGCAGGGCGGCCGCAAGCATCCGCAGCAGGAATTCCTGCAGGTGGACACGACCAACATCCTGTTCATCTGCGGCGGCGCCTTCGCCGGGCTCGACCGGATCATCGCGCAGCGCAACAAGGGCACGGCGATGGGCTTCGGCGCCTCGGTCAAGGAAAACGACGACAAGGGCGTGGGCGAGCTTTTCAAGCAGCTGGAGCCCGAGGATCTGCTGAAATTCGGCCTGATCCCGGAATTCGTCGGACGCCTGCCGGTCATCGCCACGCTGGGCGACCTGGACGAGGCGGCGCTGATCACCATCCTGACCCAGCCCAAGAACGCGCTGGTCAAGCAGTATCAGCGGCTGTTCGAGCTGGAGAACGTCAAGCTGACCTTCACCGAGGATGCGCTGACCGCCATTGCCAAGCGCGCCATCAAGCGCAAGACCGGCGCGCGCGGACTGCGCTCGATCATGGAGGACATCCTGCTGGACACCATGTTCGAACTGCCGGGCATGGACAGCGTCGCCGAGGTGGTGGTCAACGAGGAAGCGGTCGAGAATCCCGCCGCCAAGCCCTTGCTGATCCACACCGATTCCAAGAAGGAAACCGCGACCGCCGGTTGATCCGGCCGCCGGGTCTTCGGTCCGTCCCAGCACCCGGTCCGCAACCGGCCGGTGCCGCGGGATCGACAGGGCAAAAAGGGCCGTCGCGGTGAGCCGATGGCCCTTTGGCATTGCCAGGGGCCTGTTTCGCATTCCCGGTGGTCCTGCCGCATTCCCGCAGCGGCTCGCTTTCCGGTTGCCGCCGTGCCTTGCAAGCCTCCTTCGCCGGGAAATGGACCCGCTCGGCAAGCCTTGGCTCCGGCTTGTCCTGCCGCATCCCGCGGTGGCTCTTTTCTCGTCCGCCCCGTCGCGGCACAAGCTTTATCGGACATGCCCCTTCCGTGCGCCTCCGCCGCGATGGGGTGGACGGGGCGGCATGAACTGCGGCCCGGCGCCGCGCTCGCGAAAGGTTTCGTCATGCTTCTCTGGACCTTCGGCGCGAGTTGCGCCATATCTCGGCCGACACCCGTATGAAGAGGTTCTGACCCATGTCGCTTCTGCTTCGCATCCTGACCTGGTGGAACAGCCAGACCCTGAACACCCAGGTCTGGACCAGGCTCTATGGCGAGAAGGTCGGCGAGGACGATCAGGGCAACATCTATTACCAGTCGGGCGGTGGCAAGCGCCGCTGGGTCATCTATAACGGCGAGGCCGAGGCGAGCCGCGTCTCGCCGGAATGGCACGGCTGGCTGCACCACACCTACAAGGAGCCGCCGACCCGCGCGCCGCTGGCCCGCAAGTCCTGGGAAAAGCCGCATGAGCCGAACCAGACCGGCACCGGGGCCGCCTATCACCCGGCGGGCTCGCTCTATCGCGCCGAGCCGGTCGAGCGGCGCGATTACGACGCCTGGCAGCCCGAGTAAGTCCGTGAACAGCGCCGCAGAACGGGCCGAGCTTTGGGTTGGCGCGGCCGTTCTGGCCGTCGCTGCCGGCTTCCTGGCCTGGTCCACCTCGGGCAGTCCGCTCACCGCCCGGCTGGGTGGCGGCTATGAATTGCGCGCGGCCTTTCCGAATGTCGACGGCATCGAGGTCGGCACCGAGGTCCGGGTTGCGGGCGTGCGGGTCGGCCGCGTCTCGGCGGTCGAGCTGAACCCGCAGACCTATTACGCCGAGGCCAGGCTGCAGCTGCCGGCCCGGATCCGCCTGCCCAGCGACAGCGCCGCGCTGATCCAGTCGGACGGGCTGCTGGGCGGCGCCTATATCGAGCTGCAGCCGGGCGGCGCGCCGGACGACCTGCAGCCCGGCGACGAGATCGAGGACGTGCAGGGCGCCGTCAGCCTGATCTCGCTGATGATGAAGTTCGTGGATTCGCAAAGCGCGGAGGAGGGCAAATGACCGATTTTCTGGCCCGGGCCTGGCTGTGCCTGATGCTGACCGCCTCTGCCTTCCCGGCCCTGGCGCAGGAGGAGGAGCCGCCGGCCGAGGACCAGCAGCTGATGGTCGACCCGGCCTTCAGCGACGATCCCGATGCGGTGGTCCCGGCCGAGCCCTCGGCCGCCGAGCGCCAGCGTGCCGCCGAAGCCGCCCGCGGACCGGAAACCGCGCGCGGCAACGGTGCGCAGCTGCGCGGGCTCGACAAGATCACCGGCCGGACCGAGGATTTCGACCTGGCGGTCGGGCAGACCGTCGCGTTCGGCCGGCTCGAAGTCAGCCTGGCCGAATGCCGCTATCCGGCCGCCGATCCCAGCTCGGACGCCTATGCCGAGCTGACGATCATCGACCGGCGCGCCAATGCCCGGCTGTTTTCGGGTTGGATGATCGCGTCGTCCCCCGCGCTCTCGGCGCTGGACGATTCCCGCTATGACGTCTGGGTGCTGTCCTGCAACAGGGCCTGAGGGTCGGGCAGGGGATGCGCCCGGATATCGGCCCGGACCCGCAGCGCCGCGGCAAGGCGGCGGCGATATTCCACCTTGGGAATGGTCAGCCCGCCCATCGAGGCCAGGTGGGGGTTGGGATATTGCGTATCCCACAGCATGAAGCCGCAGCGCGCCAGATGCGCTGACATCCAGATCATCGCTGCCTTCGAGGCATTGCTGCGCCGCGAAAACATGCTTTCGGCGAAGAAGGCCCCGCCCAGGGTCAGGCCGAACATGCCGCCGATCAGCTCCTCGCCGGCATGGATTTCCAGCGAATGGGCATGGCCCATGCGGTGCAGCTCGCGGTAAAGCGCGAAAAGCGGCTTGTTGATCCAGGTTTCCTCGCGATCGGCGCAGCCCAGCACCGTGCCGGTAAAGTCGCGGTCGATGCTGGCCCGCCAGTCGCAATGCCGCAGGAAGCGCCGCATCGAGCGCGACACATGCACCCCGCCCACCGGCAGGATGCCGCGCAGCGCCGGGTCGAACCAGTAGAGCTGCGGGTCCGTGGCGGATTGCGCCATCGGGAACACGCCCTGCGCATAGGCGGCCAGCATCCGTTCGGCCGTCAGGCCGCCGCTCATGCGCGGCCCCCGGGTCGTGCCGGCCGCACCAGCATGGCTCAGGCGGCGGCCATCTCTGCCAGCCAGCGTTCCAGCCAGTGGATCGAATAGTCGCCGCTCTGGATGTCGGGATTCTCGATCAGGGCGCGAAACAGCGGCACGGTGGTGTCCACCCCGTCCACGATCAGCTCGCCAAGCGCGCGATGCAGCCGCGCCAGCGCCTCGGGTCGGTCGCGGCCATGCACGATCAGCTTGCCGATCAGGCTGTCGTAATAGGGCGGGATGCGATAGCCGTCATAGATGGCACTGTCCATCCGCACACCCAGGCCGCCCGGTGCGTGATACTGGGTGATCGTGCCCGGCGAGGGGGTGAAGTTCGGCAGTTTCTCGGCATTGATCCGCACCTCGATGGCATGGCCGCGGATCTGCAGCTCCTCCTGGCGGAACTCCATCTCCTCGCCCGAGGCGACCAGGATCTGCTGGCGCACCAGGTCGACATCGAAGATCGCCTCGGTCACCGGATGCTCGACCTGCAGGCGGGTGTTCATCTCGATGAAGTAGAACTCGCCATCCTCGAACAGGAACTCGATGGTGCCGGCGCCGCGATAGCCGAGCTTGGCCATGGCATTGGCGCAGATGCCGCCGATGCGGGCGCGCTGCTCGGGAGTGATGATCGGGCCGGGGGCCTCTTCCAGCACCTTCTGGTGGCGGCGCTGCAGGGAACAGTCACGCTCGCCCAGGTGCACCGCGCGGCCGCGGCCGTCGCCGAAGACCTGGATCTCGATATGGCGCGGGCGCTGCAGGTATTTCTCGATATAGACCTCGTCATTGCCGAAGGCGGCCTTGGACTCGGCCCGCGCGGTGCGGAAGGCGTTCTCCAGCGCCGCCTCGTCCAGCGCCACCTTCATGCCGCGCCCGCCGCCGCCGGCAGTGGCCTTGATGATGACCGGATAGCCGATCCTGGCCGCCACGGCCTTGGCCGAGGCCACGTCCGGCACGCCGCCGTCCGAGCCGGGCACCACCGGGATGCCCAGCGATTTCGCGGTCTCCTTGGCGGTGATCTTGTCGCCCATGACGCGGATATGCTCGGCCGAGGGGCCGATGAAGGTGATGCCGTGATCCTCGACCATCTGCACGAAGCCGGCGTTTTCCGACAGGAAGCCATAGCCGGGATGGATGGCCTGGGCGCCGGTGATCTCGCAGGCCGAGATGATGGCTGGCATCGACAGGTAGCTGTCGGTCGAGGGCGGCGGGCCGATGCAGACGGATTCGTCGGCCATGCGCACATGCATGGCATCGGCATCGGCGGTGGAATGCACCGCGACCGAGGCGATGCCCATCTCGCGGCAGGCGCGGACCACGCGCAGCGCGATCTCGCCGCGATTGGCGATCAGGATCTTGTCGAACATCCCCGCCTCACTCGACGACCATCAGGGGGGCGCCGAACTCGACCGGGCTGCCGTCGTCGACCAGGATGCGCTTGACGGTGCCCGAGCGCGGCGCGGGGATGTGGTTCATGGTCTTCATCGCCTCGACGATCATCAGCGTCTCGCCTTCCTTGACCTGCTGGCCGATGGCGACGAAGGGGGCGGCGCCGGGCTCGGGCGCCAGATAGGCGGTGCCGACCATGGGCGAGGTGACGATGCCGGGCAGGCTGGCCAGGTCGTCGCCGCCGGCCGGGGCGGCGACCGGGGCGGGCGCGGCGACCTGGGGCGCCAGAGCCGGGGCCGGGGCA
>NZ_JAEHFP010000109.1 GCF_016446475.1 Paracoccus binzhouensis
CGGCCGCCGCGCCGGCCGATCCGGCACCGCAACCCAAACCTGCGGCAGCCCCCGAACCCGCGTCCGAGCCGGCCGCGGCAGCGCCGCAGCCCAGCTTCAACCGCCGGCCCATCGTGCCGGCCGGCCAGCCGCTGCCGCCGCAGCCCTCGGCGAACGAGATCAGCCCCGAGGCGCTGGCTTCGGTCCGCGAGGTCGAGAAGCGCGCCCGCAAGCTGACGCTGATGGAACTGACCGAGCGGACCTGCAAATGGCCGATCGGCGACCCGGCGACCGACAAGTTCTGGTTCTGCGGCCTGCCCTCGGCCCCCGGCAAGCCCTATTGCGAGGCGCATGTCGGCGTGGCCTTCCAGCCGATGAGCTCGCGCCGCGACCGCCGTCGCTGAGGTGGGCTTCCCCCGGCTTGCCGCGCTGGCCGTGACGCTGGACGGCGCGGGCGACGCGGCCCGGGTGCTGCTGGTGCAGCGCCGCAACCCGCCCGATGCCGGGCTTTGGGGCTTTCCCGGCGGCCATGTCGAGCCGGGCGAAACCGGGGTGATCGCCCGGCCAAGGGCCTATGTCGACAATATCGACGTGATCGAGCACGAGCCGGGCGGCGCGCTGCGTTTCCATTTCCTGCTGGCGGCGGTGCGCTGCGACTATGTCTCGGGCGTGCCGGTGGCGGCGGATGATGCGCTGGATGCGCGCTGGGTTCCGGTCGAGGAGATCCGCCGCGCCGCCCTGCCGCTCAGCGCCCGGGTGGCAGAGACGGTGGCCAGGGCGCTGCGGCTCGAAGAGCTGGGCGGCTGAGCGGGCCTTCAGCCGCCCGAGGCCGGCCGCCGCCTGCACCGGCAGCGCCACCATGCCACGTTCCGGCCATGCCTCGAACCGGCCGGCCGTCCTGGTGTTGCACATCGCGGGCCGGGTTCGGGCGCCCCGTCTTGGGTGTCGCCTCTTAGTAACTGCGCGTCGGCCGGTCGAAGACCTTGCGGCCCATCAGCGAGCCGACCAGGTCGACCATCAGCTTGGCGGTGCGGCCGCGCTCGTCCAGGAACGGGTTCAGCTCGACCAGGTCCAGCGAGGTCATCAGCCCGCTTTCATGCAGCAGTTCGCAGACCAGATGCGCCTCGCGGAAGGTGGTGCCGCCGGGGACGGTGGTGCCGACCGCCGGCGCGATCGAGGGGTCGAGGAAATCGACGTCCAGCGACACATGCAGCAGCCCGTTTTCCGCCCGCACCCGGTCGAGGAATTCGCGCAGGGGGGCGACGATGCCGCGCTCGTCCAGGACGCGCATGTCGTTCACGACGATCTCGGTCTCGCGCAGCGCCGCGGATTCGGCGGGGTCCACGCTGCGGATGCCGAACATGCAGATGTTCCGGCCCGGGATCGGCGCCGGAAAGGCCGGGAAGACCTCGAAGCCCGGCCGGCCCGCGGCATAGGCCAGGGGCGTGCCGTGCAGGTTCCCGGACCGGGTGGTCTCGACGGTGTGGAAATCGCTATGCGCGTCCAGCCACAGCACGAATTGCGGCCGGCCCGCCGCATGGGCATGCGCGGCCACCCCGGCCAGCGAGCCGAGCGCCAGCGCATGGTCGCCGCCCAGAAAGATCGGCAGGCCTTCCTCCATCGCCGCGCAGCCGGCAGCGCGCAGCGCCTCGGTCCAGGCGATGATCTCGGGCAGGTGGTGCACGGCGGGGTTGGCGCAGCTCTGGCCGCGGCCGGGGGCGGGGCGCAGGTCGCCGCGATCCTCGACCGTGTGGCCCAGCTCGGCCAGGGTCGCGGCCAGCCCGGCCACGCGATAGGCGGCGGGGCCCATCAGGCAGCCGGGCCGCCGCTGGCCCTCGTCCACCGGGGCGCCGATCAGGATGCAATGGGTCATGTTGGCCTCTGCGCTTGTCGGTCGGGATGGTCGCGATCATGCCCTTGCCCGGCGGCGGAAGTCCACCGCCCGCGTCAGCCGCGGATGCCCTTGAAGCGCTCCTGCCATTCGTCGCGCTGCTCGTCGCTGATCTTGGCGAACAGCACCTCCGGCACGGTGAAGGCGTGGCCGGCGGGCAGCGCCTGCAGGGCGGTGCGGACATCGTCGGGCCAGGCCCGGTCCTGGCTTTGCATCGCCGCCAGCATCGCATCGGCGGCGAAGGGGATGAAGGGCGCGGACAGCACCGCATAGAGCCGGACCAGGTTCAGCCCCAACCGGACCTGCATCGCCGCCTTGTCCGGGTCGGTCTTGAAGGTGGACCAGGGCGCGGCCGATTGCAGGTATTCGTTGCCCAGGACCCAGATCGCCCGCAGTTCCGCCGCGGACTTGCGGATCTCGACATGGTCCATGAAGCCCTCATAGGCGCGGATGCGGGCGGTCAGCGCCTCGATCAGCGCCTCTTCCTCGGGGCCGTAGCTGCCGCCCTCGGGAATGGTCTCGCCGAACTTGCTGCGGCAGAACTTGGTGATGCGGCTGACGAAATTGCCCAGCACGTCGGCCAGGTCCTTGTTCACCGATTGCTGGAAATTCTCCCAGGTGAACTCGCTGTCGCCGGATTCGGGGGCGTGAGAGAGCAGCCACCAGCGCCAGTAATCGGCGGGCAGGATCGACAGCGCCTGATCCATGAACACGCCGCGGCCCTGGCTGGTCGAGAACTGGCCGCCGTCATAGGTCAGGTAGTTGAAGCTCTTGATGTAATCGACCAGCTTCCAGGGCTCGCCCGAGCCGATGATCGTCGCGGGAAAGGACAGCGTATGGAAGGGCACGTTGTCCTTGCCCATGAACTGGGTATAGGTCACGTCCCCGGCGCCCTCGTCCAGGCGCCACCAGCGGCGCCAGGCGCTGTCGGGCTCGCCCCGCTTGTCGGCGCCCTCGGCGGTGGCGGCGATATATTCGATGGGCGCGTCGAACCAGACGTAGAAGACCTTGCCCTCCATCCCCGGCCAGGGCTTGTCGCCCTTTTTCACCGGGATGCCCCAGTCGAGGTCGCGGGTGATGCCGCGATCCTGCAGCCCGTCGCCGTCGTTCAGCCATTTGCGGGCGATCGAGGTGGTCAGGATCGGCCAGTCGGTCTTGCTGTCGATCCAGGCCGCGATCCGGTCCTTCAGCGCCCGCTGGCGCAGGTAGAGGTGCTTGGTCGCCCGCACTTCCAGGTTCGTCGAGCCGCTGATGGCGCTGCGCGGCTCGATCAGGTCGGTCGGGTCCAGCTGCTTGGTGCAGTTCTCGCACTGGTCGCCGCGGGCCTTGTCATAGCCGCAGTTCGGGCAGGTGCCCTCGATATAGCGGTCGGGCAGGAAGCGGCCGTCGTCGATGGAATAGACCTGCCGCTCCTCGACCTCGGCGATATAGCCGTTCTCGTCCAGCTTGCCGGCGAAATGCTGGGTCAGGATGTGGTTGCGTTCCGACGAGGACCGTCCGAAATGGTCGAAGGACAGGCCGAAATTGCTGGCGATCCCGGCCTGGATCTCGTGCATCTCGGCACAATAGACCGGCACCGGCTTGCCGGCCTTGGCGGCGGCCAGCTCGGCGGGGGTTCCGTGCTCGTCCGTGGCGCAGATGAACATCACCTCATGCTTGCGGCCCCGCAGGTAGCGGGCATAGAGATCCGCCGGAAGCTGCGAGCCGACGAGATTGCCGAGGTGCTTGATCCCGTTGATGTAAGGGATCGCCGAGGTGATGAGGTGCCGGGCCATATGCGGATCCTGTAAGGTTCGTCGCCCGTATTTAGCCCTCGGACCGGGTGAAGGCCAGCGCCCAAAGGTCGGCGCGGTTGTGCATCCGGGCCGGGGGGATTATGTCACCACGGTGACGATTACATGATGGCCGCCGCCGCGCCTGTCGCCGTCATGCCGGTTTCCCCAGCCAAGCATCCCGCCGCGCGAGGAACCAGATGACGCCAAGACCCGCAACCGTGCTTGCCTGCCAGCTGGGCCTGATCCTGCTGGCGCTGAGCCTGGACCTGATCACCCAGGCGCAGGTCGCCCCGATCTTCAAGGAAGGCCACAGCATCGAGACCCTGTCGGCACTGCTGCTGGCGGCGGCGGCGCTGTTCTGGCAGGGCTTCGGGCACCAGCGGCGGCGGCAATGGCACATCCCGGCGATCCTGCTGCTGATGGCGCTGCGCGAGCTGGATTTCGACAAGCGCTTCACCTCCGAGGGGCTGCTGCAATTGCGGCTCTACAGCGGCGCGGCGCCGCTTTGGGAAAAGGCGGTCGGCGCGGCGGTGCTGCTGCTGATCCTGCTGTGCGGGTGGCGGTTGCTGGTCCTGAACCTGCCGCCGTGGTGGCGCGGCCTGCGCGCCGGTTCCGCGGCCTGCTGGCTGGCGGGCAGCGCCGGACTGCTGCTGGTGGTTTCGAAATCGCTGGACGGGCTGGACCGCAAGCTGGCCGTCTTCGGCATCGCCCTGCCGCCCGGGCTGGGCATGCTGGCCGGCCGGTTCGAGGAATTGCTGGAGCTTGGCATGGCGGTCCTGCTGGTGCAGGCCGTGGCCTGTTTCGCGCGGCCGGAGGGGCAAGGCCCGGTCAGTCGCCCAACCCTTCGCGCCGCGGCGCCCTGGCCACCGTCTTCGCCACCCGGGCGCTGAGCGGCAGGGCAGCGGTGCGAATCTCCGCGACCGGGACCCGGCGCGTCATCCGCCGTCACCGGCACGCCCGGGCATGGACGCAGCGCATCGCCACCGGCAGGACGTGAAGGCGCAGCGCGCCGTCCGGCCCCGCCCAAGGTCGCCGGCCGCAGCCCAGCTGTGGCGCGCGTCATGTCCGCGCCAAGGCCAAGACTTGCCAATCCGCGCCGTGCCCGCTAGCCCAGTCCCCGGCGCGGGCGTGGCGGAATGGTAGACGCATGGGACTTAAACTCCCTGGGGCGCAAGCCTGTGCGGGTTCGAGTCCCGCCGCCCGCACCACCCTTCCCGGGCCCATATGCCGCCCCATATGTCAAATAAGCGCGAAATCTCTGCCTCATCTTCATCCGCCGGTTGCGTGTCGCGGAAACGAGACCGCAGGCAGCCATCCGCGGACAGCCACCCGCGATCGCAGAAAGAGGGCAGGGAATGCGCACCGGTTCGCCCTTCCTGCCATCCGAAAGACCCTCACCACCACGATTGGGCAATCCGGGAATGGTTCCCTCTATCGGCCCTTCCTGCTTACTCCGCCTGCCGATTCGTCGCAAATGTCAACCGCGGCCCATTTTAAACAAATCTCCTTGGTTCGCCGGTTTTCCTCGGCTAGGGTCGCGCCGAAAATCCGAACCCAGGAGACCATGATGGCGCAGCGCCTTCACCTCGTTTTCGGTGGCGAGCTTGTCGATCCCACCCGCACCGAATTCCGCAACACCAAGGACATCCATATCGTCGGCATCTATCCGAACTATGCCGAGGCCCATGCCGCCTGGAAGGCCGAGGCGCAGCGCACCGTGGACAGCGCCCATACCCGCTATTTCATCGCCCATCTGCACCGGCTGCGCGACGAGGAGCGCGAGGTGAGCCCGACCGAGGAACTGGGCAGCTGAGCGCAAGCGAATCGCGATGCACCCCTTTCAGGCCACCGCGTCCCTGGCGCTCTGGCTGCATCTGCGCCGGCGGGCGGCGCTTGGCAGCGGCCAGGCCGAACCCTTCGAACCGCCGCCGGGTGCCGGGCCGCTGGTCATGGTGCATCTCTCGGAACGGGGCGAGGATCCGCCGCCCCTCGGCGCGCTGCTCAGGGTGATGCTGGCCCGGCGGCCGGGACTGCGCTTCGCCTTCACCGGCGCGCCGCCGCCGGCAGAGGCGCTGCCCGCCGGCCTGCCAGCCGTCGCCCTGCCGCGCCCCACCGATCCCGGCGCCGCCCGCCAGCTCATCCAGGCCCTGGCACCGCGGGTGCTGCTGATCCTGGGCGACCAGTTGCCGGCCTCGCTGATCGCCGGCATGGCCGATGCCGGCCTGCCGGTGATCCTGTCCGAGGCACGGCTGGTCGCCTATACCCGCCGCGGCTCGTGGCGCGGCGCGATCAATCGCGGGCTGATGGGCAGGATCACCCGCATCCTCGCCCCCGACCTGACCGCCGGCGCCGCCGCGCGGCAGCTGGGCGCCCCCCCCGACCGGATCGAACTGACCGGGCCGGTGACCGAGACCCGCGCGCCCCTGGCCGCCAACGAGGCAGAGCGGCGGGCCCTGGCCCATATCCTGGCCGGCCGCCATATCTGGCTGGCCGCCAGCCCCACCCTGCCCGAGGCCGGGGCGGCGCTGGCCGCGCATCAGGCCATGCTGCACCACAATCACCGCGCGCTGCTGATCCTGGCCGGGCTGCCGCCCGAGACCATCCCCGGGATCCAGGCCGAGGCCGAGGCCCTGGGCCTCGCCTCGGTGCTGCGTTCGGAGGACGAGGATCCCTCGCCCGACGACCAGGTGCTGATCGCCGAGGACACGCATGAGCTGGGGCTGTGGTATCGGCTGGCGCCGGTCTGCTTCATGGGCGGGACGCTGCTGCCCGGCCCGGGACTGGCGCCGCGCCACCCGTTCGAGCCGGCGGCGCTCGGCTCGGCCATCATTCACGGGCCGGTTACCGACCCGCACGGGCCGGAATGGATGCAGCTGGACGGCGCCTCGGCGGCGCGGCTGGTCACCGATGCGCAGGCACTGCTGCGGGCGGCGGCGGACCTGACCGCCCCGGACCAGGCGGCGATGCTGGCCGGCAACGCCTGGTCGGTCAGCACCGGCGGCGCCGCCGTGCTGCGCCGCATCGCCGATACCGTCATCGAGGCGATGGAGACCGCCGCATGAGCCGCCGCGCCCCTGATTTCTGGTTCCGCCCGCCGGGCCCCAAGGCGCGGCTGCTGGCGCCGCTGGGCGCGCTCTACGCCGCCGCCACCGCCCGGCGGCTGGCGCGCGGGCCGCGCATCCGTCCGGGCGTGCCGGTGATCTGCATAGGCAATCTGAATGCCGGCGGCACCGGCAAGACCCCGACCGCCATCATGCTGGCGCAGCTGCTGCAGGGGCGCGGCGTCGCGGTGCATGTCGTCTCGCGCGGCTATGGCGGCAGCGAAAAGGGCCCGCTGCAGGTCGAGGAATCGCGCCACAACGCCGCCCAGGTCGGCGACGAGCCGCTGCTGATGGCGGCCTTCGCACCGGTCTGGGTCGCCGACGACCGGCTGGCCGGCGCGCGGGCGGCGGTCGAGGCCGGGGCGCAGGCGATCCTGCTCGACGACGGTTTCCAGGACCCGGCGCTGGCGCATGACCTGTCGCTGGTGGTGGTCGATGCGGCCAGGGGCTTCGGCAACGGGCTCTGCCTGCCGGCCGGGCCGCTACGCGAGCCGGTGGATCGCGGCCTGGCCCGCGCTGACCTGCTGCTGTCGATCGGCGATGCCGCGGCGCAGGCGCGCTTCGCCGCCGCATGGGGGCCGCGGCTGGCACTGCCGCACCTGACAGGCCAGCTGGCGCCGCTGCAGACCGGCATGGACTGGCAGGACCAGCGCGTGCTGGCCTTTGCCGGCATCGGCCATCCCGAGAAGTTCTTCGCCACCCTGCGCGACCTCGGCGCCGAGGTGGTCCGCGCCGAGGCGCTCGAGGATCACCAGCCCTTCACCCCGCAGCTGCTGACCCGGCTGGAGGCGGAATCGCGGCTGCTGGACGCGCAGCTGGTGACCACGGAAAAGGACGCCGCGCGGCTGCCCCGCAGCTTCCGGCCCAGGGTGCTGGCGCTGCCGGTGCGGCTGCAACTGGACGACCCGATGCCGCTGACCGAACGGCTGTCGGCGCTGGGATTGTGAAAGGCGCCGCAAGCCCCGCGACGTCCTTTTTCCGTTTTCCAAATACCCCGGCGGGCGCGCCGCCGGGCGCCGGCTCAGCCCTTCTCGGCCAGCTTGGCGTCGATGATCTTCTTCAGGTCTTCCCAAGGCTGGTTCTGGACCTTCTCGCCGGCGATGATGAAGGTCGGCGTGCCCTCGACCTGGTCGGCGGTGGCATTGGTCTGGAAGGTGGTGACCAGGTCCGCGACCTTCTGCTTGTCGTTCCAGCAGGTATCCATCTGCTCGGCGGTCATGCCGGCCTTGGCGCCGATCTTGCGCAGGTTGGCGGCGATCTCGTCGCCGGACTTGGCGTCCAGCCAGGTCTTCTGGTCGTCGAAGATCAGGTCCGAGACGGCATAATACTTGTCGTCGCCGCCGCAGCGCGCCAGGATCCCGGCCCACAGGCCCACGGCGTCGAAATAGACGTCGCGCTGGATGAACCTCACCTTGCCGGTATCGACGTATTCGGCCTTCAGCTTCGGCCAGTTCTCGGCATGGAAGGCTGCGCAATGGCTGCAGGTGAAGCTGGCATATTCGATAATCGTCACCGGCGCGTCGGCCTGGCCCAGGGCGATGTCGGGCAGGACCTTGCCCTCGGGCATCTGCTCGGCGGCCTGGGCGTTTCCGGCGGCGTTGTCGGCGGGTTTCGCCTCTTGCGCCAGCGCGGGCAGCGCAGAGACGGTCAGCGCGGCCGCGGCGGCGGCGATCAGAGAGCGGCGAAGCAGAATCATGGATTGGCCTTTCGGTCGTTGATGTCCCGGCGGGACAGGATGTTCAGCGCCAGCCGCCGCATGGCGGCGGAAAGCGCGGGATTGTCGAAGCCCGAGGCGATGTCCTCGGCCTGGGCGATCTTCTGCGGATCGGGCGCGGCGGCCCGGCGCAGCGCGGCGGCGAACTCGGTCTGGCCCTCGGCAAAGCCGCCCCCTTCCGCGAAACCCACCGGCGCGGTCTGGGTCAGCAGGATGCGCGAGACGGCGTTGAAGCCGTAGCAGGCATTCACCCGGGCGCGGATCTGGTCCAGCTGCATGGCGACCAGCGGCGCCTGCGTCCCCGGCACCAACAGCGTCAGCGTGGCGCCGAAACCCTTGCCGTGGCTGATCCGGACCGGGCGGGTCTGGGCGGCAAGCTCGGGCCCGACCACCTCGGGCCAATGCGTCAGCAGCCGCGCCACCGCAAAGCCCCGCCCCTCGCCCACGGCCTTCACCCGCTGCGCCACCAGCTGCGCGGCGGCCTCGAAGCCGCGCATGCGGCGGCGGGGCTGGGTCTCGGGTTTCTTCTGGGCCATCGGGCGACCATATGGTTTATCTGCGCCGCAGTCTGGACCGCGACGCGCCCGGACGCCAGAGAGACGACGCTGAACGAGGCTGAAAATTGCGTGACCCGAGGGTGATCCCCACCGAACTGCTGGCCTGGTACGACCGCCATGCCCGCACCCTGCCCTGGCGCGTGCCGCCCGGACAGGGCCGCGCCGATCCCTATCGCGTCTGGCTGTCCGAGGTCATGCTGCAACAGACCACCGTCGCCGCGGTGAAAGCCTATTTCGAGCGCTTCACCAGCCTCTGGCCCACGGTCCACGACCTCGCCGCGGCCGAGGACGCGCAGGTGATGGCCGAATGGGCCGGGCTCGGCTATTACGCCCGCGCCCGCAACCTGGTGGCCTGCGCCCGCGAGGTCGCCGCCATGGGCGCATTCCCCGACACGCGCGAAGGGCTGGCGGCGCTGCCCGGCATCGGCGCCTATACCTCGGCCGCCATCGCCGCCATCGCCTTCGACCGGCCCGAGACTGTGGTGGACGGCAATGTCGAGCGCGTCGTGGCCCGTCTTTTCGCGGTCGGAACGCCGCTGCCCGCCGCCAAGCCGGAACTGGTGGCGCTGGCCAGCGGCCTGACGCCCGCCGAGCGGCCCGGAGATTTCGCGCAAGCCATGATGGACCTGGGCGCGACGATCTGCACGCCGCGCAGCCCGGCCTGCGGCATCTGCCCGATCATCCCGCATTGCGAGGCCCGCGCCCAGGGCATCGCCGCCGAACTGCCGCGCAAGGCGCCGAAGAAACCCAAGCCGCTGCGCCGGGGCACGGTCTGGATCGGCTTTGCCGAGGGCGCGGTGCTGGTCGAGACCCGGCCGGACAAGGGCCTCTTGGGCGGCACGCTGGCCTTCCCCTCGACCGGCTGGGACGGCTCGCACCAGCCGCCGCCCGCCGCCGCCGACTGGCAGGAGATCGGCCTCGTCCGCCATGTCTTCACCCATTTCGCGCTGGACCTGACGGTGATGAGCGCCCGCTTGACCGCGGCGCCGGAACGCGGAAGCCTGACCCCGCTTGGCGCCTTCCGCCCCAGCGCCCTGCCGGGGCTGATGCGCAAGGCCTGGTCGCTCGCCAAGGACCGTCCCGAAACAGCCCGCCCCGCGACATCGCGTCGCCATGGCAAGCCACAGCAAAACCCGTCATAGTCGCGCCCATGCAAACCGCGTTCCGCGCCCGCCTGATCGACGCCCTGCCCTTCTGGCTGTCCCTGGGCATGGTGCCGCTTGCCGTGCTTGCCGCGCGGCTGGGCGGCTGGTGGTTCGTGCTGATGCCGCTTTATGCCTGGTATCTGATGACCATGCTGGACGCGGTGCTGGGCCTGAACGAGGAGAACCCCGACACCGAGACCCCGGAATCGCAGCTGATCTGGTATCGCGCCATCACCATCATCTGGTTCCCGATCCAGGCGGCGATGATCTTCGGCGGCATCTGGTTCGCCACGCGCAGCGGGCTTTCGGGCTGGGAAAAGCTCGGCCTGTTCTTCGGCATCGGCGTCGCCTCGGGCACCATCGGCATCGTCTATGCCCATGAATTGCTGCACCAGAGAAACAAGCTGGAGCGCTGGCTGGGCGATTTGCTGCTGGCCTCGACGCTCTATTCGCATTTTCGGACCGAGCACCTTCTCGTGCATCATTCCTGGGTGGCGACGCCGCGCGACGCGGTCTCGGCCCGCTACAACGAGGGCTTCTTCCGCTTCTTCCTGCGCGTGTTGGTTGAATGCCCGAAAAGCGCCTGGGCGGCCGAGACGCGACGCCTGACCCGCTCGGGCCGCTCGAAATTCGACCGCCGCAACCCGTTCTGGCGCTACGGCGCGCTGCAACTGGCCATGCTGGCGCTGGCTCTCATCCTCGGCGGCTGGCAAGGGCTGCTGCTGTTCCTCTGGCAGGCCTTCGTCGCCGTCTGGCAACTCGAACTGACCAATTACGTCGAACATTACGGCCTGACCCGCAAGCATCTGGGCGAGGGACGCTACGAACATGTGCTGCCGCGGCACAGCTGGAATTCCTCGCATACCGCGACGAACTGGCTGCTGATCAACCTGCAGCGCCATTCGGACCATCACTACAAGCCCGACCGGCGCTTTCCGCTGCTGCAGACCTATTCCGACGAAGAGGCGCCGCAGCTGCCGATGGGCTATCCGGCCATGACCTTCCTCGCCATGGTGCCGCCCCTGTGGCGGCGGCGGATGAACCCGCGCGTGCGCGCCTGGCGGCGGCAGTTCTATCCCGAGATCACCGATTGGCAGCCCTATAACCGCGGCGCGCTGCCGATGCCGCGCGGGGCGCTGTAATTCCGCAGCCCGGCCGAGAAAGCCAAAAGGCCCCGCCCGGCGCAGGGCCGAACGGGGCAAGGCGGTCCCGGCCGCGCCAGAGCTCGCGGAGCTTCGGGACTTGGCGAAACCGGGAAATCAGTGGGCGCGGCCCTCTTCGGCCTCCATCTCGGCGCGGATCTGCTGGCGCAGGATGTCGATCGGCACCATCCGCCCCTCGCGCCGGAAATGCCAATAGGTCCAGCCGTTGCAGCTCGGCGCCCCCTCCAGCGCCGCGCCGACCTGGTGGATCGAGCCCTTCACGTCATTGCCGATCAGGCTGCCATCGGCGCGCACCTTGGCCTTGTGGCGGTTGTTCATCGAATAAAGCTCCTCGCCCGGGCGCAGCATGCCGCGCTCGACCAGCTGGCCGAAGGGCACGCGCGGCTCGGCGCGCTTGGGCTTGATGGTGGCGATGGCCTCGCTGTCGAACTTGCGGATGCGGGCCAGCCGCTTCTCGGCCACCTCGCGATAGGCGGCTTCGCGCTCGATGCCGATGAAATCGCGGCCCAGCATCTTGGCCACGGCGCCGGTGGTGCCGGTGCCGAAGAACGGGTCCAGCACCACGTCGCCGGGATTCGTGGACCCGACCAGGATGCGATGCAGCAGCGCCTCGGGTTTCTGGGTCGGATGCGCCTTGGCGCCGCCGGCATCCTTCAGCCGCTCGCCGCCGGTGCAGATCGGCAGCACCCAGTCGCTGCGCATCTGCACGCCCTCGTTCAGCGATTTCAGCGCCTCGTAGTTGAAGGTGTATTTCGCGCCCTCGGACTTCGAGGCCCAGATCATCGTCTCATGGGCGTTGGTCAGCCGCTTGCCGCGAAAGTTCGGCATCGGATTGGCCTTGCGCCAGACCACGTCGTTCAGGATCCAGAAACCCTGGTTCTGCAGTTCGGCCCCGACCCGGAAGATGTTGTGATAGGAACCGATGACCCAGATCGCCCCGTCCGGCTTGAGGATGCGGCGCGCCGCCGCCAGCCAGTCGCGGGTGAAACGGTCATAGGCGGCAAAGCCCGAGAACTGGTCCCAATGGTCGTCCACCGCATCGACCCTGGAATTGTCCGGCCGGTGCAACTCGCCCTTGAGCTGCAGGTTGTAGGGCGGATCGGCAAAGATCAGGTCGACGCTGGCCTCGGGCAGCGCGTTCATGATCTCAATGCAGTCACCGGCCAGAATCTGGTTGAGCGGGAGCGTTCGCGCCGCAGCGCGGGATTTCGTGTCAAGCTTCGTCATCACTGCCTCGGGTTTCGGCTATTCGGTTGCCGATTTGCTGGGGCCGATAATGAGTCAGAGCCGATTCGCCGTCAAATTCTTTTTCGAATCAACAGCTTGTGGTTTCTTCTTTACACAATATCTTGTGGACGGGGGCGAAGCTGCGCCTATGATATGGGGTCACACCCAGATCTAGCAGTGCCTGGCGATGCGCCGGCGTCGGATAACCGGCATTCGCCTCCCAGCCATATCCGGGATGCTGTTGCGCCAAATCCACCATGATGCGGTCGCGCAACAGTTTCGCCAGGATCGAGGCCGCGGCGATGGACAGACAGCGCGCATCGCCGCCCACCACCGCCTGCCCCGGCAGGTCCAGCTCGCGCGGCAGCATGTTGCCGTCGACCAGCACCAGGCAGGGCCGCCGGCGCAGCCCGGCGATGGCCCGGCACATCGCCAGATGCGAGGCGCGCAGGATGTTCATCCGGTCGATCTCCTCGACGCTGGCATGGCCGACGGCCCAGTCGCAGCGCGCCATGATCAGCTCGGCCAGCGTCTCGCGTCGCTTGGCGGTCAGCTTCTTCGAATCGTTCAGCCCCTCGGGGATGCAGGCGGCATCCAGGATCACCGCCGCCGCCGTCACCGGCCCGGCCAGCGGTCCGCGCCCCACCTCGTCCACGCCGGCGACGAAGCGCGCGCCGCCGCGCAGCGCCGCCTCCTCGAAGGAATAATCAGGCCGGTTCATGCCTCGACGGTGACGGGGGCGATCTCGACCTCTTCCAGGTTCACGCCCTCGCCCTCGCGGTCCACGACCAGAAAATCCGCTGGCCGATCCAAGGGCGTCAGCACGCCGTGCCAGACCCCGGCGCGCAGGTTCACCCCCATGCCCGCCGGCACCAGGAAGGCGATGGGTGCGCCCGGCCGCCCGCCCTCGTCCGGGGCCACGATCGACAGCCAGGGATCGGTCCCCAGCGGCACGAAGGCCTGCGAGCCCAGGGGATGCCGTTCAAGCAGCGTGCAGTCATAGGGCAGGCTGACCGGCTCGGAGCGGAAGATCGAGATGATCGCCTCGCCGCCGCCGCGCTCGACCGTGGCCAGCGCGTGATGCCGCTCGCAGCGCCCGGCATTGATCATCTTCGAGGGCGCCTCGCGCGGGGTCAGCAGCTCTCCGAACGGCGCGAATGCCTCGGCGGTGATGGGCCTTGCCTTGATCCTGTTCATCTTTCTCCGTTTCCCAAATACTCCGGGGGTCCGGGGGCAGCGCCCCCGGTCCGCAGCCTACAACCGCTCCATCCGCGGCAGGAAGATGGTCAGCAGACCCATCAGCGGCAGATAGGAACAGATCCGATAGACGTATTCGATCCCCTTCGCATCCGCCACCACACCCAGCACCGCGGCGGCGATGCCGCCCATGCCGAAGGCGAAGCCGAAGAAGATGCCGGCGATCATCCCGGTCCGGCCCGGCACCAGCTCCTGGGCGAAGACCACGATGGCCGGGAAGGCCGAGGCCAGGATCAGCCCGATGATCACCGTCAGCGCCCCGGTCGCCGCCAGCCCGACATGCGGCAGCGCCAGGGTAAAGGGCAGGATGCCCAGGATCGAGAACCAGATCACCTTCAGCGGCCCGACCCGGTCGCCGACCAGCCCGCCCAGCATGACGCCGCCGGCCATGCCGCCCAGGAACAGGAACAGCATGATCTGCGCCTGCTGGGTGCTCAGCCCGAATTTCTCGATCAGGAAGAAGGTGTAATAGCTCGAGAGGCTGGCGGTGTAGATGTTCTTGGTAAAGGTCAGCAGCGCCAGGACCACGATGGCCACGGCCACCCGGCGGCGCGAGAAGGCCAGCGGCCCGGCGGCGCGGGCGCCGGCGGCCTGGCGCCGCCCCTCGGCCCAGCTG
>NZ_JAEHFP010000011.1 GCF_016446475.1 Paracoccus binzhouensis
GCTACGACAAAACCGCAGACAGTTTCCTCGGCTTCATCGACATCGCCTGCATCAGGCTCTGGCTTCGCCATTTGTCAACATGACCTAAACAGTAAGGAAGGGACCTCCGCAACTTCTCACGACGCACGGAAATCCAAATAAATTACGACTGCATCATATTTGTAACAGTCAATATCCAGGGCCGGGACACACCAAAAATTTCCCGATTGCAGGGCCCGTCAGCACGACGATAAGTTGTGGGCATGATGCTGAACACGATCCCTCATATCGCCTTTACGGCCTTCCGCCTGATACGCTGATCCATCCGGATCGGGCGCAGGGTATCGCTCAGCCTGATGCTTCCTCTGATCGCCGGAAACGGACCCGAATCGCCTGCCATAAAGCAGGCCGTTCCAGGACCGCCCGGACCATTCAAAGGGCCATCCACCCCCAAGCTTTCCTACGGCAGGCGAAATTCGGCAATCAGGCCGAGTGTTTTTCGCACCGTCGAAGCCCAATCTGGACCGGAGCGGAGGAACTGTCTGTCGCGGCTCCAGAGGGCTGGTCTACAAGACCTGCCCTCACCGGGCGCCAAACGGAATGCTAAAAACGGAATCCCCTTTGGGGTCCAGATCAACCCGTTGATAAGACGTGCTTTCTTCCAATCCAACGGGCTGCGGGATATTGTGCGCGCAAAAGCCACACAGTTTTTGGAGGGATGAACGATGAAGACCTGATGCCCCCAGATACGAAAACGCCGGAATGTTGGCGCATTCCGACGTGATCGTTTCGAGGAAGACCGAAGCCCTCCAGCTCACATACTGGTTCCTTAGCAGATTCAGCGGCCCGCCGCAAGGAATCCGCATGGGCGACGGACTTCCTCACACCAACAAGCCCCTTTCCGGGGTCGGCTAGAACGACCCACCCGGTCCTGATCGCAAGCGCGACGGGCCGGAAACGGCCCGTTCATGCCTGGATCCGGAAAGCGGCTGTGAGTGAACCGCGTCCCGCCGAAGGGGCGCTCCGAAAATCACGGTCATGAGACACCACGGCTGATCCGATGCCCGACAGGCCGGCAAGCTGTGCCTCTCATGCCCATCCCACATTCGCCGGAAGCGTCGCTTCCGGCAACGAGAGGGGTTTGCCCATGGCGAACAAGACGACGAAGAAGGACACCAAGGCCATGCGGCCGGCGGATCCGGGGTATTCCGGGTTGAACTATTTTGGAAACGGTCTCGATCTGCATCTGCCCTCACGGGCGGAGCGGAAGATCGCGCGCTTTTCGAAGGGACATTTCACCGGACGCATCGTGACTGGGGACGCCGAAGGGCACAGCGCCGGACGTCTGGTTATGGTGGAGAGTCACTTGGAGTTTTGCTGGTGCCTGGTGCTGCTTGCGCGGTCCGCCACCACCGACCTTCGTGAACAGGCGGCATTCGACTGGCAGGATCGGGATGGAGAAGTGCATACGCATTACTTCGACTTCCTGGTCACGGAGCGAGATGGGAAGCGGATCGCCTACGCGGTGCGGCCGGCCTTGCGCACCGGCGGCCGCTTCGGTGCGACCATGCCGCGGATCGCACACCAGGCGCGGCAGCGCGGTTTTGTCCATGATGTCCGCCTGCTGACCGATGATGACCTCGATCAGGTCGACCTGTTCAATGGGAAGCTGATGCACGGCATGCGGCAGCCGCAGCCGGATGCGGATATCGCGGCGGAAAGAATGATTTCGGAAATGACCGGCATCGCCGTGATCGAGGATCTGGTCCGACGCATCGGCATGGGCGCCGATGGCTACCGGGCCGTGGTCCGGCTGATCCGCCGCCAGCGCCTCCGTCTCCTCGATCATGTGCGTATCGACTATCAGGCCGCCGTATATGCCGCCCCCGGTTCCAGGGTCTGATGCCATGCAGCAAATCACCTTTGAACCGAGTCCTGCGCATCGGCTGGCTCTGAGCACCTACGACCGCCTGACCATCGCCGGCATGTCGGTGCCGCTGCGCCCGATCAGCTGCAATGACCATGGTTGGGTCTTGGCCGAGACCGAAGGGAATGGCCTGTCTGAGGTCTATCCGCACATGCAGCTGGCCGGTCTCGACAGGGCAGGCCATATCCGGCACGAGCGCGGATACTTTGACCAGAACCGGGCACGGGCGCGCTCGAGCAGGCCGTCCCAGGCGCTGATTTCCGCGCTCCCGCCAAAGCAGCTCGCCGCTTTCCTGAAGAGCAGCGCCTATCTCGCGGCCTACGAGAAGCTC
Source organism: Paracoccus binzhouensis (assembly GCF_016446475.1). GTDB lineage: Bacteria > Pseudomonadota > Alphaproteobacteria > Rhodobacterales > Rhodobacteraceae > Paracoccus > Paracoccus binzhouensis. The sequence continues at coordinate 2,238 of NZ_JAEHFP010000011.1, forward strand.
AGGTCGGAAGGGCTGATCAAGGCCAGCCAAGAGTCGTATACGGCGAATGAAGCCCTGCTTTTCGCCACCGCGTCGCGACTGGTCGATGAACTTTACCCGACGGGCGGGAGCGGTCTGTCGAAGTCGGCAGATTTCCGCGAGGTTCCATCCTGGTCGACGCTGAAGCGCTGGCAGAAGCGAGCTCGCCTCGGTGGTGAGGCCGCATTGCCGGGGCGTTTCCACAAGCGCGGCAACCGGAACCGCAAGATGGATGGAGAGGCCATCGCCCTGATGGTCAAGACGATCCGGCGCGCTTGGCTCGACGAGAACCGCAAGGAGGCAAAACAGGTCTGGGAAGCGGTCGATCGCGCTTTCAAGATCGCCAACGAACAACGCAGGATCGACGGCCATCTGCCGCTGGTTCCCCCTTCGCGGGAGACCGTGAGAAAAGAGATCGCGCTTATCGATCCTTTCGGTGCAACGCTCGCACGCATCGGCCCTGGTGCCGCCCGGACGAAGTTCAGACCGGTAGGGGCTGGCATCGAGGTAACCCGGGCTGGTGAGCGGGTGGAGATCGACGAGATCTCCCTCGACCTCTTCACCATTCCCGAGATGCGCATGTTCATCGACGGAATCCCTGCGGCGCTGCGCAGACGGCTCGGCCTCGAGAAGAAGTCTGTTCGATGGACCGTCACCGTGGCCATCGACGTCCGGACGCGTTGCATCCTGGGCATCGCAATCAGCCGGACGCCCAATCACCGCGCTGCGCGGCAGGTGCTGCAGATGACCATGGTGAACAAGGGTCGATGGGCCTGTGCCGCCGACTGCCATGACCCTTGGGACATGGCCTGCCCGCCGGAACTGATCGTCTCGGATGGTGGATCCGCCTTTATCGCGCCCGAGTTCAAGATGGCCTGCGCCGACCTCGGCATCGCCACCGAGATCGCTGTCGGGGGGCTGCCTGAGCTTCGGGCCTTCATCGAGAGAATCTTCGGAACACTCAACCTACGCCTGCTTCCACTGCTGAGCGGCCGGACCTTCGGTGATGTGGTTGAAAAGGGCGAGGCGGATCCGCAGTCGCTCGCCGCCCTGACCTTCGACGATCTGGCCTTCTGCCTGACCAGATGGATCGTCGACGCATATCACAACACGCCGCATTCGGGCCTGGGCGGCAAGACACCCCGACAGGTTTGGCAGGAACTCGTGGCCCGGGACGGGGTCGCCCCGTCCCCCGACAACCAGCGCTGGCGAATGGTGTTCGGAGAACGCCTGATCCGCGCCCTGGACAAACGCGGCATCGTGGTTCTGGGGGTGCGCTATCACTGCGAGGCGCTGGCGCTCTGGATGAGCCGCAAAGGTGAACAGAAGCTGCATGTGCGCTGGCATCCCCGCGACCTCGGCGGCATCGAGGTTTACCTCGGCGATCAATGGATCACGGTGCCTGCGGTCAAGAACGGCTTCGAGACCTGGGACGCGCTGGTTGGAAAAAGCGCCAACATTTGGCTGGATGCCATTCGCAACCTCCGCGCCGCCCATCCGGACCGCAAGACCCTCTACTTCGACATGATCGACGAGGCGATGCAGGCGATCGATGCACGCAACGAGCAGGCCAGGTGGCTGGCCGATCTGTTCGTCGACGAATGGACCGAGGAGCGTATCGAAAAGGCGCGGCAACGCCTCTTCATCGGTTTCCGCACCTCCGCCCGTCCGCAGTCGGGGATGCCGGCCACCGATGGCCCGGGCCGTTCGATTCCTGCACCTGACGACGATGAGGAGGAAGATCGGCTGCCGATCCCGCGCGCCGCCGAGAGGCCTGCCCTGCACAAGCCCAACATTCCCGCCCGCACCGCCTCCGCCCCGCCGGCCGAAATTCCCTCTGACAAAAACTGGAGCATCGAAGAATGACCATGCGTAGCCCCGCCGACATCACCGAGACCATGAACAAGATCCGGAGCCTCTATATCCGGACCGAGCGCGACAATAACTTTGGCGACCACCTGGACCGCCTGCTTTCCCGCGACGCCGAGGGCAACCTCCTGCCCGTGGCGCAGCGATTTACCACGACCCGCGAAACCCGCGGGGTGATGGTGATCGACGAGCCAGGCGGCGGCAAGTCCACCCTCATCGACCATGCTCTCCGGCGCCATCCGGCGCTCAATGCCGGGCCGGACGGACAGCAGGCATGGCTTGCCGGCTCGGTTCCGTCGCCTGCCACGTTCAAGAGCATGATTGGCCATCTTCTGGAACAGAGCGGCTATCCTCCAATCGAGGGCCGCCGGGAGGCGTGGTCGCTGGTGCAGTTGCTACGAGCCCGGTTCACGGTCCGCGGCATTGCCGTCCTTTTGATCGACGAGGCCCATGACCTGTTCTGCGCCGACCGCGGCCTGATCCTGCGGGCGATCAAATCGCTGATGCAGGGCGACGAGGCTGTTGCCATCATTCTCTCCGGCACCGGGAAGCTGCGCGATATCCTGCGGTCCGATCCCCAGGTCCAGCGTCGCTTCACCACGCTCCTCCTACCGCCTGTCGACGCGGTGGCCGACCGTGCTCATATCACCGACATGATCGCGGCCTATTGTAAGCGGGCCAACCTGGAGCCGCCCGCCGAGGCCGATCTGGTCGACCGGCTGGTCCATGCTTCCCGCCACCGTTTCGGTCGCTGCATCGAAGCCGTCATCGGCGCCATCGAACGCGCCTTGATCTGCGGGCACGAAAGTCTGGACATGGGTCATTTCGCCGAGGACTGGACGCTGAAGGAGGGGAGCGAGCCGCATCGCAATATCTTCCTCGCGGAAGAATGGTGGCTCATCGATCCCGACCGCGAGCCGGAGGAGGACATGCCTGTTGTCGTCCCGCGCCGGAAGCGGAGCAAATGATCATGGCCTTTCTGTTCCCCCGCCTGCCCTTCGTGCCCGACGAAACTCCGCTCTCCTGGGCCGCGCGCCTTGCCGCCTTCCATACCGGCGGGCGGCTGGTGCCGTTCCTCAACGATCTCGGCATCGCGCTCAAGGATCTGGTCGCGGGCGCGACGGACGCGATCACCCGTCTCTGCGACGTGGCGGATCAGGATCCTGAGCCGGTGCTGCACAATACCATTCACGCCTTGGGAGAGCGCCAGTTCCTTTTGCGCAGCGAGGCCTTTACCGCCGAGATGACCACCGGACCGCAGACGCGGTTCTGTCCGGCCTGTCTGGCCGAGGATGATACGGGCCACCACAGACCCGATGCCATGCGCCGCGGGCGGCTCATTTGGCGCTTGCAACCGGTCCGGGTCTGCCCGGTCCATCATCTGACGCTGATCTCGCGCCGGCTGAACAAGTGGGACGATATCACGCATGAGCTTTCGGTTCTCGTGCCGGAAGACCAACGGGCGTTGCTGGCCTTGGCGGAAACCGCCCACGTCCAACCGCCTTCCCCTCTGCAGGACTATGTCCTTGCGCGCTTTGAGGGCCGATCGGGTCCCGCCTGGGCTGACGGACAGGGTATCGAACAGGTCACCCGTGCAACCGAAATGCTCGGCGGGGTGCTGGAGTTCGGGACGCAGGCCAAGCCGGCGGAGCTCTCGATGACCGACTGGAATCGTGCCAGCAACAATGCTTGGTCATATGTCCGGCAGGGCGAGGACGGTGTCCGATCCGGGCTGGAAATGCTGCAACAGAGGGCTATTGAGCGGGGCATGGTCGGTCATCATAACCGGTTCGCCACCTTCGGCATGCTCTACCGATGGCTTTCCTCCCCAAAACTTACCAAGGATCCCGGTCCGATCCGCGAATTGCTGCGCCAGCACATCATCGACACCACGGATATCCTGCCTCAGGAAAAACTGCTCGGTAAGATGGTGACCATGCCGAAATGGGGCAGTATCACCTCCATCGCGAAATCTGGTGGCGTGCATCCGCTCACCCTGCGGGACGTGCTCATCGCCAGGCGGGTCATCCCGGCCAAGGCGAAAGACCAGCCTTGTTCAGCCACGCTTGTGGACTTTCAGATCGGGCATGAGGTGGCGTTGGAGATGCGCCGGGCCGTCGCGGTCACCGCGCTGCCCAGCCTCCTGAACGCTTCGCGCCCGATGGCGACCTGTCTCATCAACACCGGTCTTCTGGCCGCGCTGCATGGCGGCAACGGTCAGAAACAGGGCAAGGTCAGCCGTTCGATTGACGGGTTACGTGTGGAAGCGCTGATCAACGAAATCAACCGAGGCTTCCCAAAGGTGGGCACCGCGCCAGAGGGATTCGTGAAGCTGGCAAAGGCCGCCGAGATGAGCCGGGTGCCGATGGAGGTCATCCTTATCGGGGTGTTCCGGCACCATCTAGAACGCGTGTTCCGTCTGCAGAGCGAGCCGGGTCTGGGTGGTTTGCTCGTCGATCCACAAGAGGTGAAAGTGCTGCCCGCCAGGATTCCGGACAAGGACATGCCCTTCGTGCTCTGAACCTGTCCCAGCGGATTCCGCTTTCGGCTCGGACATCATCTATGCTCAGGTGATTCCGCCTCATCCTCCCCCGAGCATCTTTCGAACGCCTCCAATCCTGGGACTTCATACATGCCGCCTTCGGGCGGCATTTTTCTTGCCTGAATCTCGAAGATTCGAGGGTCATTTTATGCTTGCAAAAGGGGCAAAGACTTGACGTTTCCGAGGAACCCATAAAAATTATTAAGTCCTTTCAGTGCATTGTAGATCGCCCTGATTGAAATGGCTCATTTTATGCTTGGCGGCACAGCCCCACCACCTGACCAGCCCCCAAGCCCCGGGCGGGTCGTCGGCGCCGCCGCCCGGTTACGGCTTGTTGGCCAGCAAGGCGCGCAGCTGCGCCGGGAAAAGCTGCAACAGCAGGGTTTCGGTCACCGCGGCATCGCCGTTCGAGACGAAGGCGCGCAGGTCGATGGGGCTGTCGTCGCGCGGCGCCTGCGCGTCGAAGCTGCCGAAGCCCAGATCGAACATGGCCCGCCATGTCGGCCGGCCGACGATGGGATAGACCGCATCGTTCGACACCACCCCGCGCGAGGCCGAGATGTTGAAGCGCGGCTTGTCGCCCGGCGACAGGCCATGCGGGGTGAAGTCGCAGACGATCTTCATGGTATCGCGCGGCCGCGGCTGGCCGGGCACGCCGCCGGCGCCGACGCGGACCGCCACGAACTGCCCGGTGCTGCCGGTCAGCGGGCTGTCCTTGAGCCAGGACAGCGTATAGTCCAGCGCATAGGCATCGCCGGCCCTGGCCGGGACAGCGGGCTGCCAGAAGGCGACGATATTGTCGTGGATCTCGTCCTCGGTGCGCAGCTCGACCAGGGTGACGGTGCCGTCGCCCCAGTCGCCCCTGGGCGCCACCCAGGCGCTGGCGCGCTTCTCGTAGAAAACGCCATCATCCTGGTATTGCTCGAAATTCCTTTCCCGCTGCATCAGCCCGAACCCCTTGATCGAGGGTGCGGCGAAGGTGTTGGCCATGGTATGCGGCGGGTTGTTCAGCGGCCGCCAGATGCGCTCGCCGCTGCCAGTCAGGATCTCGAGCCCGTCGGAATCGTGGATCTCGGGGCGCCAATCGGCGGCCAGATGCGGCGTGTTCTTGCCGAACCAGTACATCGAGGTCAGGGGCGCGATGCCCAGCCGCTCGACCGCGTCGCGCATGAAGATGCGGGCGGTCACCTCCTGCACCACGCCCTCGCCCCGGCGCGAGACGATGCGATAGGCGCCGGTCGCCCGCGGGCTGTCCAGCAGCGCATAGGTGGTCTGGCCGCTTTCGGTTTCCGGCTCCAGCCAGAAATGCGTGAACAGCGGGAATTCCTCGGGGCCGTCGGGAATGGCGGTGTCGATCGCCAGGCCGCGGGCCGACAGGCCGAACTGGCCGCTATAGCCCGAGGTTCGCCAGTAGGAGGCGCCCAGGAACGCCATCCAGTCCAGCCCAGTTTCCGCATCCATGACGCTGAAGCCGGCAAATCCGTCGGTCTTGGCCAGCCGCCGCGCCGGGTTGTCCGGGGGGATGTCGAACAGCTCCAGCGAGAACGGGATTTCCGAGGCCATGCCGTCGTCGAGGCTGTAAAGATGCACCGGCTGCTTGAAATAGCGGCCGGGAAAGAAGAACCGCACCTGCGAGGCGACCGGGCGGTCGCGCCACAGCGCCCGGTCCTGGCGGAAGCGGATCTCGTTATGGCGGTCGTAATCCACCTGTTCCAGGATCTCGGCATCCTCGACCTGCGGTGGCTGGTGGGCCTGCTGCGCCAGGTCGCGCGCCCGATCCGTCAGCATCTCGAAGGAGAACGGCTGCGGCTCGCCGGCGGCGGCACCGTTCCCCGCCGCCTGCGCGATCCGCGGCAGCAGGAAGAAAGCGCCGCCGCCCAGGGCGGCCTGCAGCATGGTGCGGCGGGCGAGTTTGCGCGAATACATGATACCCCGAGAAAATTGAGATTCCTTCCGCGGCCATCGAGACGCAGGTTGACCGACAATACAAGATCTTGCCCTGTTCTTGGCCGAGTTTTGCCGATCCTGACGCGGAAAAAATACGGTGGCTTGCCCGGTCTTGCCAAGCCCACAGGCATTTGCGGCACCTCTTGCTGACGATAGGGTCGATCCGCATGATTTCGCTTACCATTGCTCGGCCGGCCCAAGGCGCAAGCAGCGGCGCGGCACTAGGCCCGCAGCCAGCCCGGCGCGTGACGGATCTCCTCCACCCCGGCCAGCGGTGCGATGCGCTGCAATTCGGCCGCCAGCCCGGCCAGCCGGGCCCGGCCCATGCGCAGCCCAGGCTCGGGCCAGAAGGCGCGGACCACCAGCGCGCCCTCCTCGCGCTTGGCATCCAGCCGCCCGATCAGCCTGTCGCCCTGCAGGACCGGAAAGACATAATAGCCGTATTGCCGCTTTTCCGCCGGCACGAAGATCTCGATGCGGTAGCGAAAGCCGAACAGCCGCTCGGCCCGCGCCCGGTCGCGCAGGGCCGGATCGAAGGGCGAGAGCAGCCGGATGCGCGAGGACGGCTCGGGCAGCATGGCGACCTGGTCCAGCAGCGCCGGGGTCGAGAAACTGCGCCGCAGCGAGCCGTCGGCCATTTCCACGTCGATCTCGACGATGCGGCCGGCGGCCAGCGCCCGGGCGCACCAGAGCCTCGCCTCGTCGCGCGTGGCGATGGCGAAGAAGCCGGCCAGCTCGCCGCTGGTGGCGAAGCCCAGCCGCTCCAGCGCCGCGGCCAGCGCCCAGTCGACGATCTCGGTCTCGTCAAGGCGTGTCGCCAGGTGCTCGGCCGGGATCACCCGCTCGGCCAGGTCATAGACCTTGCGGAAACCGGCGCGATGCCGGATTGCCAGCCGGCCCGAGCGCCACAGGTATTCCAGCGCCGTCTTGGACGGGTGCCAGTCCCACCAGCCGCCCGACGCCCTGGGCTCGTCACCGCCCAGGTCCGAGGCGCTGGCGGGACCGTGATCGGCGATATGGCGCAGCACGCTGTCGAACTCCGCATCCCAGCCCTCGCGCCGCCATTTCGGCCAGCGGCGCTGCATATGCGCCTCGTCCCGGGCGAATTTCAGCCGCCACATCGGATAGAAGCGCATCGGGATCACGGCGGCGTCGTGGGTCCAGTGCTCGAAACCGGCGCGGTGGCGGGCGATCAGGCTGTCCAGCGCCGGCGGCCGGTAGCGCCCGCGCCGCGACCACAGGATCAGGTCATGCGCGCGCGCCAGGGTGTTGACGCTGTCCACCTGCACGAAGCCCAGGCCGGTCAGCAGCTGTTCCAGATCCGCGCCGCGGCCGGGCCCCGCAGCGGGGCGCAGCAGCAGATGCCGGTCCAGGAACAGCCGGCGTGCGTCGCGGTTCATCAGCAGGGGGCGGGTCGTCATGGTTCCGTTTGTCCTGTTGCGCGTTCTGCTCTACAGGTTTTGCCACATCAACGGGGGACAAAGAATGACCGATGCCGATCTGGACACCTTGTCGCTGGCCGAGCTGAAGCAGCTGCGCCGGAACGTCGAAAGGGCCATCGACGGCTACGAGGCCCGGCGCATGGCCGAAGCCAAGGCCAAGGCCGAGGACGCCGCGAAGGAATACGGCTTCTCGCTGGCCGAGCTGGTCGTGGCAGCGGCGGCACGCCCGGCCCCGGCCGCGAAATACCGCCACCCGGAAAACCCGGCCCTGACCTGGAGTGGCCGCGGCCGCAAGCCCGGCTGGATCGCCGACGCCCTGGCCGCCGGCAAGCCGCTCGAGGATTTCGCCATCTGAATGGCCGGCGGGCCACGTCAAGAAACCGGGTGACAAGCCGCGCCGCAGCCGCTATGCAGGGCGCATGTCGCAACAGATGTCCTACACCGCCTCGTTTTATTGGTTCCGCTGCATCCAGCGGAGCCGGGCTGCCGTGTAGCGCATAGGCGCGATACCGATCCCCGAAGCCGCTGGCCAGACCGGCGGCTTTTTTCTTGCGATGCGCGTCCGGTCCGGCCTCTCCACCAGGAAAGAGCCATGCCCATCCAGACCGAGAACCTGCATATCGACACGCTTCGCCCCCTGCCCGCCCCGGCCGCGCTGGCCGCCAGCCTGCCGCGGGATGAGGCGATCTCGCGCCTCGTGACCGACAGCCGCGCCGCCATCCGCGCCATCCTGGCCGGCCGCGACGACAGGCTGCTGGTCATCGCCGGCCCCTGCTCGATCCACGATCCCGACGCGGCGCTGGATTACGCCGCCCGGCTGGCCGAGTTGCGCCACGCGCTTGCCGACCGGCTGGAGATCGTCATGCGGGTCTATTTCGAGAAGCCCCGCACCACCCTGGGCTGGAAGGGGCTGATCAGCGACCCGCATCTGGACGGCTCGGACCGCATCGAGGACGGGCTGCCGCTGGCTCGCCGCCTGCTCCTGGAGATCAACCGCATGGGCCTGCCGGCGGCGACCGAGTTCCTGGACCCGATCCTGCCGCAATATTTCGCCGACCTGATCGCCTGGGGCGCCATCGGCGCGCGCACCACCGAAAGCCAGATCCATCGCCAGCTGGCCTCGGGCCTGTCCTGCCCGGTCGGGTTCAAGAACGGCACCGATGGCGGGGTGCAGGTGGCGCTGGACGCCATCCGCTCGGCGGCCGGTCCGCACAGCTTCCCGGCCATCACCGCCGAGGGGCGCGCGGCCATCGCCACGACCACCGGCAACCCTGACTGCCATGTGGTGCTGCGCGGCGGCCATGCCGGGCCGAATTACGGCGCCGCCCATGTCGCGGCGGTGGCCGAGGCGGCGGCGAAGGCGGGGATCGATCCCGGCATCGTCATCGACGCGAGCCATGCCAACAGCGGCAAGGATCCGGCCCGCCAGCCAGCGGTCATCGCCGATATCGCCGCGCAGATCCGCGGCGGCGAGGCGCGCATTCGCGGCGTCATGCTGGAAAGCAACCTGGTTGCCGGCCGGCAGGAACTGGTCGCCGGCCATGCCCCGGCCTATGGCCAGAGCATCACCGACGGCTGCATCGGCTGGGAGGAGACCCGCGCCCTGCTGCGGAACCTAGCCGAGACGGCGGCGGCCGGCCGGCTGCGCATCGCCGCCTGACCGGCGGCTTAGGGCTGATGCGGTCCGGCCCGGTGGTTGCGGCCGGCCCGCATCCTGCCGCCGCCGGCCGGCGGTCACAGCGGCCAGAACAGCGGGATGGTCAGGCAGGCCACGATGCCGCAGATGATGTCCAGGGGCACGCCCACCTTGACGAAATCGCTGAACTTGTAGCCGCCGGGCCCGTAGACCATCAGATGCGTCTGGTAGCCGATGGGCGTCGCGAAGGCGACCGTGGCCGAGAACATCACCGCCACCACATAGGCGCGCGGATCGTGACCCAGGGATTTCGCCAGCGCGATGGCCATGGGCGTCAGCAGCACGGCGACGGCGTTGTTCGACAGCACCTCGGTCATCACCAGGCCCAGGAAATAGACCGCGATCAGCGTGGCAAAGGCCGGAAGGCCCTGCAGCCAGGGCGCGACAAAATCCACCACCAGCTGCACCGTGCCGGTATGTTCCAGCGCCTCGCCCACCGCCAGCATGGCGAAGATCATCGCCATCAGCCTTGCATCGACGAAGGAGAAGGCCTCCTCGGCATCGACGCAATGGGTGATCAGCACGATCGCCGCGGCGATGAAGGCCAGCGCCATGATCGGCGCCACGTCCAGCGCCGCCAGGCTGACCACGGCCAGCAGGCAGAGGATGGCGATGGGCGCCTTCGAGCGCCGGAACGGCCGGGCCGAGGGCCGCGAGACATCGACCAGCTCCATGTCGGCGGCCAGGCGGGCGATGTCCTCGGGCGCGCCTTCCAGAAGCAGCGTGTCGCCGGTCTGCACCACCAGGTCGTCCAGCTGCCGGCCGATGTTCTGGCTGCGGCGATGCGCGGCCAGCACATAGACGCCATAGCGCCGGCGCAGGCGCATGTCGCCCAGCCGCCGCCCGATCAGCCGCGCCCCGGGCGAGATCAGCACCTCGACCGTTTCGGTCGCGACCGAACTGAGCTTGTCGACCATCTGGAAGTTCTTGTTTTCCTGCATCTCCAGCAGCTCGGCCATTTCCGAACGCAGCACCACGCGGTCGCCCGGCTCCAGCACCACCTCGGCCAGGTTGCGGCGCAGCGAGGCATCGCCGCGCAGCACGTCGATCACCCGCACCGAATCGCGCTTGAAGATCGGCGCCGACAGCACCGGCTGGCCGACCAGGCTGGAATCCTCGGGGATGGCGACCTCGGTGAAGTATTTCATCTCGCGCCGGGTGCCCAGGAAACCGGCCAGCGAGGTGCGCTCGGGCAGAAGCTTCCAGCCGATCAGCACGAAATAGGCGATCCCGGCCAGGGTGATGGCGATGCCGACCGGGGCGATCTCGAAGATGGAAAAGGGCGTCATGCCCTGCTCGCGCGCCACCCCGTCGACCAGCAGGCTGGTCGAGGTGCCGATCAGCGTCATCATGCCGCCCAGGATGGTGAAATAGCTCAGCGGCATCAGGAATTTCGACGGCGAGGCGCCCAGCCGCAGCGCCAGCTGGATGAAGATCGGGATCATCACCGCTACCACCGGCGTGTTGTTCATGATCGCCGAGGCGAGGATGACGAAACCGAACAGCGCGCACAGCGTCAGTCGGGGATGGGTGTCGGCCCGCGCCGTCACCAGCCGCGACATGATCTCGAGCGCGCCGGTCCGCAAGAGACCGCCCATGATCAGGAACATGAAGGCGATGGTCCAGGGCGCCGAATTCGACAGCACCGAGGCAGCATCCTTGATCGGCAGAAGGCCCAGCAGCATCAGCACCGCGGCCGTGCCGATGGCGACGACCTCGGGCGGGCGCCGTTCCCGGATGAACTCGATGAACATGATGGTCACGATGATCAGCATGGCGATCGCCGCGTTCGTTCCGGTCAGTGCAAAACCAAACATGCAAGTCCTGTCCAGAGGCCCGGTTAATCACGGCCCATTCGATGGGGTAATAGAATTATTTTCCCCGCCGTCGCAAGCGAAAGCGCCGGCCCGGCCACGCTCAGGCGGAAATCGGCGAGGCGGACAGCCGGCCGCCGGCGCGCACCGCCTCGACCGCGGTGGCCTTGCCGGTGCGGTCGTCGGTGGTGACCAGCACGCCCGACAGCGTCGCCTCGCCCTCGGCCGGGGTGAAGCGTTCCGCGGCCATGCCGGTCAGGAAGCGGCGCAGCGGCTCGGTCTTTTCCATGCCGATCACGCTGTCGTAGTCGCCGCACATGCCGGCGTCGGTCTGATAGGCGGAGCCGCGGTTCAGGATCATGGTGTCGGCGGTCGGCACATGGGTATGGGTGCCGACGACCAGGCTGGCGCGGCCGTCGCACCAATGGCCCATGGCCATCTTCTCGCTGGTGGCCTCGGCATGGATGTCCACCACCGTGGCCTGCACCAACCCACCCAGCGGATGCGCCTTCAGCACCGCGTCGATGGCCGAGAAGGGGTCGTCGAAGGGCCGCTTCATGAAGACCTGGCCCAGCACCTGCGCCACCAGCACCTTGCGGCCGCGCGTCGCCTCGAACACGCGGGCGCCGCGGCCGGGCGCAACCTTGGAATAGTTCAGCGGCCGGATGATGCGCGGCTCGGTCTCGATATAGGACAGCATTTCCTTCTGGTCGAAGGCATGGTCGCCCAGTGTCACGCAATCTGCACCCGAATCGAGTATGAGCTTGGCGTGTCCCCCGGTCAGACCCATGCCGCCGCTGGCATTCTCGCCGTTGACGACGGTGAAATCGACCCCCAGTCGCTGTTTCAGCGGCCCGAGCCTTTCCGAAATGGCGCGCCGACCGGCGCGCCCCATCACATCGCCAAGATAGAGAATCCGCATGCGCCAGCGTTAGGCCAAAGCACCAGCACGCTCAAGCCCCGCCGCGTGGCGGCCGCAAGGCTCAGCCCAGCCAGGCCCCCAGCGCCGTGCCCGCCAAGGCGGCCACAGCCCCCAGGACCATGCCAAGCGCCAATCCCCGCCCCCGGTGCGGCGGGGGCGGCGACGCGACCGGCTCGCGCAGCAGCTCGGGCATGCGGCGTTCCAGGAATTCCGGCAGCAGCGGCGCGAAGCGGCCCAGCACCTGCGCCGCCCGCGCCAGGTCGCGCGTCGCGGCCCTGGGCCCCAGGTTGTCGCGGATATAGCTTTCCACCACCGGCCGCGCGACCTGCCACATGTTGATCTGCGGGTCGAGCGAGCGCGCCACCCCCTCGACCACCACCATGGTGCGCTGCAGCAGGATCAGTTCGGTCCGCGTGGCCATGCCGAAGCGCTCGGTCACCTCGAACAGATAGGCCAGCAGGTTCGCCATCGAGATCTGGCTGGCATCGGCGCCGAAGATCGGCTCGCCCACCGCCCGCAGCGCGCGGGCGAATTCCTTGATGTCGCGGTCGGGCGGCACATAGCCCGCCTCGAAATGCACCCGCGCCACGCGCTCGTAGTCGCGGCGGATGAAGCCCATCAGGATCTCGGCATAGACCCGGCGGGTGTATTCGTCGATCTCGCCCATGATGCCGAAATCGTAGATGACGATATCGCCGTTCCTTGCCACCTTCAGGTTGCCCTGGTGCATGTCGGCGTGGAAATAGCCGTCGCGCAGCGCATGGCGCAGGAACAGCTGCAGCACCCGCTCGCCCAGCTTCGGCAGGTCGTGGCCGGCAGCGCGCAACGCGGCGATGTCGCCCAGCGGCGTGCCCTCGGCCCAATCGGTGGTCAGCACCCGGCGGGCGCTGAGATGCCAATGCGGGCGCGGCACCTTCATCCCCTCGTCGCCCCCGGTGTTCTCGGCGAATTCCGAGGCGGAGGCGGCCTCGAGCCGCAGATCCAGTTCGCCCGTGACCACCGATTCGAAATGCGCCACCACGTCGCGCGGCCGCAGCCGGCGGGTGGCGGGTGACAGCCGCTCGATCATGCCGGCGGCGAAGTGGAAGGCGTCGATGTCGCGGCGGAAGGCGGATTCGATGCCCGGCCGCAGCACCTTGACCGCCACCTCGCGGCCGTTGTCGGCGCGGCGCGCGCGATGGACCTGGGCGATCGAGGCCGCCGCCACCGGCTCGGAGAATTCGTCGAACAGCGCCTCGACCGGCTGGCCCAGCTCGACCCGCAGGGTGCGGCGCGCCTGTTCCTGGGAAAAGGGCGGCAGGCGGTCCTGCAGCATGGAAAGCTGGTCGGCCAACTCGACCCCCACCACATCCGGCCGGGTCGAGAGGATCTGGCCGAACTTCACATAGGCCGGCCCCAGCGCGGTGATTGCGCGGGTGACCGGCGGCAGGGCCGGGTCGCCCCTGTAGCCCAGCCAGGCGAAGGGCCAGCCAAGGATGCGGGCGGCGATGCGCAGCCGGGCGGGCGCGTCCGCCGCGTCCAGCGCCACCTTCATCGCGCCGGTGCGTTCGAAGGTGGCGCCGGTGCGGATCAGGCGCCAGATGTTGTGCGGGCCGCGCATGTCAGAGCTTCCAGCCTGAATGCAGCGCGGCGATGCCCATGGACAGGTTGCGCCATTGCACGCGGCCGAAGCCCGCCTCGCGGATCATCTCGGCGAAGGTTTCCTGATCGGGGAACTTGCGGATCGATTCGACCAGGTATTGATAGCTGTCGCGGTCGTTCGCCACGATCTGGCCCATGACCGGGATCACGTTGAAGCTGTAGCGGTCATAGAGCCATTGCAGCATCGGCACCGGCATCTGGCTGAATTCCAGCACCAGCAGCCGGCCGCCGGGCTTGAGCACGCGCCGCGCCTCGGCCAGCGCCTGCGGGATGCGGGTGACGTTGCGGATGCCGAAACTGATCGTGTAGCGGTCGAAACTGTCATCGGCGAAGGGCAGCGCCATGGCGTCGCCGGTGACCCAGGCGAGGCGATCCGCAAGCTTGCCGGCCTCGGCCCGCTTCCTGCCCTCGACCAGCATCGACTCGGTCATGTCGCAGACGGTGACGCGGGCGCCCGGCGCGCGTTCCAGGAAGCGGAAGGCGATGTCGCCGGTGCCGCCGGCCACGTCCAGCAAATGCTGGCCGTCGCGCGGCGCCAGCCAGTCCATCATCGCCGTTTTCCAGACCCGGTGGATGCCAACGCTCATCAGGTCGTTCATCACGTCATAGCGCGAGGCGACGCGCGAGAAGACGCCATGGACCAGCCCGGCCTTGTCCTTTTCGGCCACGGTGCGAAAGCCGAAATGGGTCTCCCCGTTGCTGTTGCCGCTGGTCTCGCCGCGCTCGTCTGGGGTCATGTCGCTTGTCCATCCGTCGTTTCGCGCCCAGATAGTCCGAAAGCGCGCCGCGCGCCATACCGGGGACGCGGGCCGCACCATGCGACGAACGGGAAGAAAATGCCAGAACTGCCAGAGGTCGAAACCGTCCGACGCGGCCTTCAGCCGTATCTCGAGGGGCGCGTCATCGCCCGCGCCGAAGCCCGCCGCCCCGACCTGCGCTGGCCCCTGCCGCCCGATCTGGTGCAGGTGCTGACCGGCGCGCGGGTGACGCGCCTGCTGCGGCGCTCGAAATACATCCTCGCCGAGTTGGAGGATCGGGGCAGCCTGCTTTTGCACCTGGGCATGTCGGGGCGGATGCTGATCGAGGGGGAAACGCAGGGCGAATTCCACCGCGACCCGGCGATCCTGCCGCGCCACGACCATGTGGTGCTGTGGACCGACCAGGGCACCCGCATCACCTTCAACGACGCGCGGCGGTTCGGCATGGTCGACCTGGTGGCGCCGGGCGCGACGCATCCGCTGCTGGCGCATCTGGGCCCCGAGCCGCTGTCCGAGGCCTTCACCCCCGAGGCCCTGGGGCGGGCCTTCGCCGGGCGGCGGATGCCGGTCAAGGCGGCGCTGCTCGACCAGCGGATCGTGGCCGGGCTGGGCAATATCTACGTCTCCGAGGCGCTGCACCGCGCCGGCATCGACCCGCGCCGGCTGGCCGGCGCGGTCGCGGCGCCCGAACTCGTGGCGCTGGTCGGCCATGTCCGCGCCGTGCTGGAGGAGGCGATCGCCGCCGGCGGCTCGTCGCTGCGCGACCACCGGCAGGCGACGGGCGAGCTTGGCTATTTCCAGCATGCCTTCCGCGTCTACGACCGTGAGGGGGCGCCCTGCCCCCGTCCGGGCTGCGGCGGCACCGTGCAGCGCATCGTGCAATCCGGCCGGTCGAGCTATTTCTGCCCGCTCTGCCAAGGCTGAAGCCGCCGCCGGCGGGAGCATTGGCCCGACAGAGAAGCGCGCTGGCCTTGCGGTCGCGCTTTTGTTACGAGTCGCGGTCAGCTTGTTTGCGAAAGGCAAGGAGTCGATGGCTTACCAGACCCTCACCGTCGAGATCGACGACTACGTAGCGCTGATCCGGCTGAACCGGCCCGAGGCGCTGAACGCACTGAACTCTCAGCTCATGGGCGAACTGGCCGAGGCGATGGCCGAGGCCGACCGCAACGAGAAGGTGCGCTGCATCGTCCTGACCGGCAGCGAAAAGGCCTTCGCCGCCGGCGCCGACATCAAGGAGATGTCCCGCAAGAGCTTCGTCGAGGTCTATAACGAGAACATCTTCGGCGACGAGATCGACCGCATCACCGCCACCCGCAAGCCGATCATCGCCGCCGTCTCGGGCTATGCGCTGGGGGGCGGTTGCGAGCTGGCCATGGCCTGCGACTTCATCCTCTGCGCCGACAATGCCAAGTTCGGCCAGCCCGAGATCAACCTGGGCGTCATCGCCGGCATCGGCGGAACCCAGCGCCTGACCCGCTTCGTCGGCAAGTCGAAGTCGATGGAGATGCACCTGACCGGCCGCTTCATGGATGCGGCCGAGGCCGAGCGCTCGGGCCTGGTCAGCCGCGTGGTGCCGGCCGCCAAGCTGATCCCCGAGGCGCTGGCGGCGGCGAAGAAGATCGCCGAAAAGAGCCAGATCGCCGTCGCCGCCGCCAAGGAGGCGGTGAACCGCGCCTATGAGACCACGCTGCGCGAGGGCGTGCTGTTCGAGCGCCGCAGCTTCCAGGCGCTCTTCGCCACCGAGGACCAGAAGGAGGGCATGGCCGCCTTCCTGGAAAAGCGCGAGCCGCAGTTCCGCGACCGCTGATTCCGGCTTGGCTTTCGCCCCGGGCCGCTGTATAGGCCCGGGCTTACATGCGCGTGGGCCCGCTTAAGGCAAGAATCATGACCGTCCGCTTTCGGACGGTGCCGTGGGGCTTTTGCGTAATCGAGATACGAGAAAGAGAACAGGACCCATGGCCAACACGCCCCAGTCGAAGAAACGCGCCCGCCAGATCGAGCGCCAGACCGCCGTCAACAAGGCCCGCCGCTCGCGCATCCGCACCTTCCTGCGCAAGGTCGAGGAAGCCATCGCCAGCGGCAATGCCGACGCCGCCCGCGAAGCCCTGAAGAGCGCGCAGCCCGAACTGATGCGCGGCGTGACCAAAGGCGTCGTCCACAAGAACACCGCCGCGCGCAAGATCTCGCGCCTGTCGGCCCGGGTGAAGGCCCTGGCGACCGCCTGATCGGCTGCGGCATTTGCGCAACTATCGGTAGCAATGACTTGGGCGCGCTCCACCCGGGCGCGCCCGATTTTGTCTGGCCTTCCAGGATTTCCCGATCATTTTCAGCGACTTGCCCAATGTCACGGCAATGTCGCATCCTTGCGAGATTCGATCCGGCAAAGTGACTGTCAAGCGCGAAGATCGGTTGCTGGCCGGCGCGGGTTCTTGCTAGCTTGTTCCCTGCGATTCACCGTCGCGCCTGGGGGACATGCTCGGAGCGGGGGACAATTACTGTCAACCGTCAGAGCGGCAGCAGGATCACAGCGATCCGCTACCGAAGATGCACGAGCCGGCTGCCACCGGCATCGTGCGCGTGTCTAATCGTTTCGGCCGCAGGACGGCCCCTGAACGCCGCTTCGGTGGTGCGGGGTGTCTTGTTGCCGAGGCTTGTCCGTTCGGGCCGCGCCGTCGAATCGCCTCACGCCGGAGGATTTCGGCGGGCATGGGGACAAGAGACGGAACTGGGCGAGATGGACAGACTTTGGGGGCAGGCACGTGAAGAACTTCAGAAGATCGTCGGAACCGACAGTTTCTCGACCTGGATCGAGCCGCTCCGCCTGACCGGGGTCGAGGACGGCACGGCGATCATCGCCTGCCCGACCCGTTTCCTGTCCGACTGGGTGTCGCGCCATTACAGCGACGACATCCTGAAGGTTCTGGACCGCATGGGCGGCCCGGTGCAGCGCCTGAGCTTCCAGACCCGCAGCCAGACCGCCCGCCAGGCCGCCGCGCCGGCCGCCAGGCGCCCCGCCGCCCCGCGCCCCTCGGGCGAGGAGGAGCTGGCCGCGCCGCTCGACAGCCGCTTCACCTTCGACAATTTCGTTGTCGGCAAGCCCAACGAGCTGGCCCATGCCGCCGCCCGCCGGGTGGCCGAGGGCGGGCCGGTGACCTTCAACCCGTTGTTCCTTTACGGCGGCGTGGGCTTGGGCAAGACCCACCTGATGCATGCCATCGCCCGCGAGATCCAGAACCGCCAGCCCGAGGCACGGGTGCTCTACTTGTCCGCCGAGCAGTTCATGTATCGCTTCGTCCAGGCACTGCGCGACCGCACGGTGATGGATTTCAAGGAACTGTTCCGCACGGTTTCGGTGCTGATGGTCGATGACGTGCAATTCATCGCCGGCAAGGAATCCACGCAGGAGGAATTCTTCCACACATTCAACACCCTGGTCGATCAGGGCAAGCAGATCGTCATCTCGGCCGACCGCGCGCCGGGCGAGATCAAGGACATGGAGGAGCGCATCAAGTCCCGCCTGCAATGCGGGCTGGTGGTGGACCTGCACCCGACCGATTACGAGCTGCGCCTGGGCATCCTGCAAAGCAAGACCGACAGTTTCCGCGCGCAATATCCCGGGCTGCAGATCGCGCCGGGGGTGCTGGAATTCCTGGCGCATCGCATCACCTCGAACGTCCGGGTGCTGGAAGGCGCGCTGCAGCGGCTGTTTGCCTTCGCCAGCCTGATGGGCCGCGAGATCACGCTGGACATGACCCAGGAATGCCTAGCCGACATCCTGCGCGCCAACGACCGCAAGGTCTCGATCGAGGAGATCCAGCGGAAAGTGGCCGAGCATTACAACATCCGCCTCGCCGACATGATCGGGCCCAAGCGCGTGCGCACCGTCGCCCGGCCGCGGCAGATCGCCATGTATCTGTCCAAGCAGATGACCTCGCGCAGCCTGCCCGAGATCGGGCGCCGCTTCGGCGGCCGCGACCACACCACCATCATGCATGGGGTGAAGAAGATCGAGGAGCTGCGCAGCGCCGACCGCAGCCTGGCGGAAGACATCGACCTGCTGCGCCGGCTGCTGGAAGCCTGATCGCATCCGCTTGACCTTGCGCGGGATTGTGCCACATTGGCGCCCCGCGCCGGGCGCGGCAAGGCCAAGACATAAGGGTGGACCATGAAGTTTTCCATTGAACGCGCCGATCTGGTGAAGGCCGTTTCCCAGGCCCAGTCCGTCGTCGAACGCCGCAACACCATCCCGATCCTGGCCAATGTGCTGATCGAGGCCACGCCCGACGGCGTCAGCTTCCGCGCCACCGATCTGGATACCGAGATCGTGGACCGCGCCACGGCCCAGGTCGAGCGGCCCGGCGCCACCACCGTCTCGGCCGGGATGCTGAACGACATCGCCCGCAAGCTGCCGGACGGTGCGCTGGTGCAGCTCAGCCTCGACGCCGCCTCGCAGCGGCTGGCGGTGCAAGCCGGGCGTTCGAATTTCAGCCTGGCCACCCTGCCGCGCGAGGATTTCCCGGTCATGTCTTCCTCGGAATATTCGGCGAATTTCTCGGCCCCCGCCACGGTGCTGCGCCGGCTGTTCGACAAGTCCAAGTTCGCCATCTCGAACGAGGAGACCCGCTATTACCTGAACGGCGTCTACATGCATGTCGCGCAGGGCGAGGACGGCCCGACCCTGCGCTGCGTCGCCACCGACGGCCACCGGCTGGCGCGGATCGACGCGCCGCTGCCCTCGGGCGCCGAAGAGATGCCGGGCGTGATCGTGCCGCGCAAGACCGTGGCCGAGCTGCGCAAGCTGCTGGACGACGACGAGGCCGAGATCGCGGTCTCGGTCAGCGAGACCAAGGTGCGCTTCGCCACGCCCACCATCACGCTCACCTCGAAGGTGATCGACGGCACCTTCCCGGATTACAGCCGCGTGATCCCCTCGGCCAATGCCCGCAAGCTGGAGGTCGATGCCGGCGATTTCGCCAAGGCGGTGGACCGGGTGGCGACGGTCAGCAGCGAGCGTTCGCGCGCCGTCAAGCTGTCGCTCGACGAGGATCGGCTGGTCCTGTCGGTGAACGCCCCCGATGCCGGCGCGGCCGACGAGGAGCTGCCGGTCGCCTATGCCGACGAGCCGCTGGAGATCGGCTTCAACGCCAAATACCTGCACGAGATCGCCAGCCAGATCGAGCGCGAGAACGCGGTCTTCCTGTTCAACGGCTCGGGCGACGCGGCGCTGATCCGCGAGGGCGGCGACACCAGCGCGGTCTATGTCGTCATGCCGATGCGCGTGTGACGCTGAGCCTGCTGCACCTGACCCAGTTCCGCAGCTGGGCCAGGCTGGAGATCGAGGCCGACCGCCGCCCCCTTGCCATCCATGGCCCGAACGGCGCCGGCAAGACCAATATCCTGGAAGCCGTCTCGATGCTGTCGCCCGGCCGCGGCATGCGCGGCGCCGCGCCCGGCGACCAGGCCCGCAAGGGGCCGGATGTCGGCTGGCAGATCCGCGCCCGGATCGGCGAGCACGAGGTGGCGACCCGCGCCCTGCCCGGCGAGCGGCGTGAGGTGGTGATCGACGACAAGCCCGCGACGCAGATCGCGCTTGGCGGGCTGATGCGGGTGATCTGGCTGACCCCGGCCATGGACCGGCTGTGGACCGACGCGCCGGAACAGCGCCGGCGCTTCCTGGACCGGGTGACGCTGAGCTTCACCCCCGGCCATGCCGAGGATGCGCTGTCCTATGAAAAGGCCATGCGCGAGCGCAACCGGCTGCTCAAGGACGAGATCCGCGACCCCGGCTGGTATCGGGCGCTGGAGGCGCAGATGGCCGATACTGGTTCGGCGGTGACGCGCAACCGGCTGGGCGCCATCGCCCGGATCATGGCAGCGCAGGATGGGGCCGGGACCGCCTTCCCCTCGGCCAGCCTGACCCTGCTGCCGGGCGAGGGTTTCGCGGACGATCCCGATCCCGATAGCATCGCCGCCCGGCTGGCCGAGGGGCGCGGCCGCGACATGGCCGCCGGCCGCAGCCTGACCGGCCCGCATCGCGCCGACCTAGGCGCGCATTGGGGGCCGCAGGCGATGCCCGCCGCGCTGTCCTCGACCGGCGAGCAAAAGGCGCTGCTCTTGTCGCTGATCCTCGCCAATGCCCGGGCGCTGGCCGAGGAAAGCCCGGTGCTGCTGTTGGACGAGGTGGCGGCGCATCTGGACGCAAACCGCCGTGCCGCGCTTTACGACGAGATCTGCGCGCTTGGCGCCCAGGCCTGGCTGACCGGCTCCGGGCCGGAGCTGTTCGAGGCGCTGCGCGGCCGGGCGCAATTCCTGGCGGTCGCGCGCGACGCCGAGGTCTCGCGCATCATGGGTATTTGAGGAGCAAAGAAGCCGGCTGGGCGCCGAAAGCGGTGAAGCTCAAGGGTCGAGCATCAGCTCCACCAATTCGAAGCGGGTGACATCGACCAGCCCCAGGTCCGAGATCCGCAATTCGGGGATCACCACCAGCGCCAGCAGCGAATGCTGCATATAGGCGTTGTTGAGCGTGCAACCGCAATCCTGCATCGCCCTGACGATGCCCTGCGCGGCCTCGGCCACCTCCTCGGCCGGGCGGTCGGACATCAGCCCGGCGATGGGCAGCGGCACGGTCGCCAGTTCCTCACCGTCGCGGAACGCGGTGACGCCGCCGCCGATCCGGCCCAGGTGGTTCGCCGCCGCCGCCATGCTGTCGCGATCCGTGCCGACGACGATCATGTGATGGCTGTCATGCGCCACGGTCGAGGCCACCGCCATCCGGCCTCGGTAGCCAAAGCCCGAGACGAAGCCGTTCACCACGGCGCCGGTCGCCCGGTGGCGCTCGACCAGCGCGATATGGCAGGTCTCGCCCTGCCCCTCGATCACGCCGTCGCGGATCGGCAGCTCGGCGGTCAGCGCCTTGGTCGGGGCCTGGTTCTCGACCACGCCGATGACGCGGACGCGGGCGCTGTCGCCGGTGGCGCGGATTTCGAAGTCGCCGGCGGTCAGGGTCTTGCCCAGGTGGATCGAGTTGCGGGCGCTCTCGGGCCAGTCGATGCGCGGGCAGGCGGCCAGCAGGCGGCCGTTCTCGGCCACGAGCCTGCCTTGGGCGATCACCGTCTCGATGGGCAGGGTCTTGAGGTCGCTGGTCAGGATCAGGTCGGCCCGCCGGCCCGGGGTGATGCTGCCCAGCTCGCGTTGCAGCCCGAAATGGCTGGCGGCATTGATCGTCGCCATCTGGATCGCCACCAGCGGATCGCAGCCGCAGTCGATGGCGTGGCGCACCACGCGGTTCATGTGGCCCTCATGGACCAGCGTGCCGGAATGGCTGTCGTCGGTGCAGAGGATGAAGAAGCGCGGATCGAGCCCCTTGTCGGTGATCGCGGTGATCTGGCTTGCCACGTCATACCAGGCCGAGCCCAACCGCATCATGCAGCCCATGCCCTGGCGCACGCGGGCGATGCCCTGCGCCTCGGTCGTGGTCTCGTGATCGTCATTGGCGCCGCCGGCGACATAGGCGTGGAAGGGCCGGCCAAGGTCGGGGCTGGCGTAATGCCCGCCAACGGTCTTGCCCGCCGCGCGGGTCGCGGCGATCTCGGCCAGCATCTGGCGGTCGCCCGCGGCGACGCCGGGGAAATTCATCATCTCGCCCAAGGCCACGATGCCCTCCCAGCCCATGGCCTGCGCCACCTCGCCCTCGGTGATCGGCTGGCCGGTGGTCTCCAGCCCCGGGGCAGAGGGCGCACAGCTGGGCATCTGGGTGAACATGCTGATCGGCTGAAGCAGCGATTCGTCCCGCATCAGCCGCACACCTTCAAGGCCCAGCACGTTCGCGATCTCGTGCGGGTCGTGGAAGATCGTCGTGGTGCCATGCGGGATCACCGCCGCCGCGAAGCCGGCCGGCGTGAGCATCCCCGATTCGACATGCATATGCGCGTCGATCAGGCCCGGGACCATGAAGCGGCCCGCCGCCTCGATCACCTGCGTGTCGGGGCCGATCGCGGGGCCCGCATCCGGCCCGACATAGGCCACCCGGCCGTCGGCCACGGCGATGTCGGTGGCGGGGATCACCTCGCGCGTGTGGACATTGACCCATTGCCCGCCCCGGATCACCAGATCGGCGGGCGCACGCCCCGCCGCCACCTCGACCAGCCGGGCCTGCGATTGGGTCCACGGTTTCAACATGCCTGCCTCCTTGTTCATCGCCCCCAGATTGCGGCAGGGTGGCACGGAAGGAAAGGCGGCGCGATGGAATGGAGCGGCGAGGCCAGCGTGATGGCGCTGCAAAGGCACGGCGAAAGCGCGGTGATCCTGACCGTGCTGTCGCGCGAGGCCGGACTGCTGCGCGGCCTGGTGCCGGGCGGCGCCAGCGCCAGGCGCGCCGCCATGCTGCAGCCCGGGAACCGGGTCAGCCTGCGCTGGCGGGCCCGGCTGGAGGAGCAGCTGGGCACCTTCGCGGCCGAGCCGGCGCGGGCGCGGCCGGGGCTGCTGGCCGGCGCCGATGCGTTGGCGGGCGTGAACGCGGTCACCGCGCTGCTGACCTATGCCCTGCCCGAGCGTGACCCGCATCCGCGCCTGGCCGACGCGACCGAGGCACTGCTGGACCTGATGGATGCGGGGAAAAACTGGGCCGAGGCCTATCTGCGCTGGGAAATGCGGCTGCTCGATGAGCTGGGCTTCGGCCTTGACCTGGCAAGCTGCGCGGTGACCGGCACGCGCGAGGGGCTGGCCTATGTCAGCCCGCGCTCGGGCCGGGCGGTTTCGGCCCAGGCGGCGGGGGAATGGGCGCCGCGGCTGCTGCCCTTGCCCGCCATGCTGGGCGGGCGCGGCAATGGCGGCATCGAGGATGCGCTGGCCCTGACCGGGCATTTCCTGCAGGCGCGGCTGGCCGAGGCGCATGCGGGCAAGCCCTTGCCGCCCGCCCGCGCCCGGCTGGTCGCCCGGCTTATTGCGTCACCGCCCGCCAGCGGATGGTGACATCGGGCCCGGTCATCACCAGCTCCTCGCCCTCGCGCCTGGCCTCGCGCACGGCGCCGAGCGCCTGGAAGAAGGCCTGCTCGCCGCCCTCCTGCAGGCAGGCGCGGCGGGTGGTGGCCAGCGCGCCCAGGTCCAGCCTCGGCAGCGCCGCATTGTTGCGGCCGCTGAACAGGTTGCACGGCCCCTGCCCCGAGACCGCGCCATCCTCGGCGATCCGCAGCGTAGGCGTGCCCGAGATCGCAACCCCTTCCACCGCGACCAGTTCGTAATCTCCGGGGATGGCCGCGGGATCCGACTCAGACATGCAGGCGGCCAGCGCCAGAGGCAGGGCCAACAAGATCTTGCGCATCATTCTCTCCTTCAGGCCGTGGCCGCAAGCTCACTTCTCCTTGCGATAGCCCGGCTCATAGGTCAGGTAGGTCGGTCCCTTGATGGTCAGCACGCCGCCTTCATAGGTAATGCCGTTGGCTGCCGACAGCGCCTGGAAATAGCGCGATTCCAGCCGCCCGGCCAACCCGCTGCAAGCCATTTCCGTCCGGGTCAGCGACCCCAGAGCAAAGGCAGGCGGCTCGGCGTTCTGGCTTGCCGAGTAATGGTTGCAGGGCGCCTGGCCCGAGATCGAGCCGTCCGCCTCGATGGTCATGCCGACATTGCGCTGCGGCACGGTGTCCGAGCCGATGCCGACCAGCACATAGGGGCCGGTCGGGATATTGGCGCCGGGGGTCGGCGGCGTGGTCGGCTCGCAGGCGGCAAGGCCGAGCGTGGCGGCAATCGCCGCGGAAATCATGGGGATGCGGGTCATTGGCAGCTCCGTTCTGTTCTCTTGCCGCCATAATGCCCTAACGGCCCCCGCTGTCCAGCAGGGGCCGGCATTTCATCCTAGTCCAGTAGCCTGCGTGCAATAACCTGGGCCTGGATCTCGGCCGCGCCCTCGAAGATGTTGAGGATGCGCGCGTCGCACAGCACCCGGCTGATGGCGTATTCCAGCGCAAAGCCGTTGCCGCCGTGGATCTGCAGCGCATTGTCGGCCGCGGCCCAGGCGACGCGGGCGCCCAGGAGCTTGGCCATCCCGGCCTCGAGATCGCAGCGACGGCCGTGGTCCTTTTCCCAGGCGCTGAAATAGGTCAGCTGCCGGGCGATCATGATCTCGACCGCCATCATGGCCAGCTTGTCGGCGACGCGCGGGAACTCGATCAGCGGTTTGCCGAACTGCTTGCGGTCGATGGCATATTGCATGCCGATCTCGGCCGCGCATTGCGCCACGCCGACGGCACGGGCGGCCGTCTGGATCCGGGCCGATTCAAAGGTTTCCATCAGCTGCTTGAAGCCACGTCCCGGCTCGCCGCCCAGCAGGTTCTCGCCCTTGACGCGGAAGCCATCGAAGCCCAGCTCGTATTCCTTCATGCCGCGATAGCCCAGCACCTCGATCTCGCCGCCGGTCATGCCGGGGGTCGGGAAGGGGTCGTCATCGGTGCCGGGGGTCTTTTCCGCCAGGAACATCGACAGGCCGCGCCAGTCGCTGCTTTCGGGATCGGTGCGCGCCAGCAGCGTCATGACATGCGTGCGCTGCGCATGGGTGATCCAGGTCTTGTTGCCGGTGATCACCCAGTCCTCGCCATCGCGCACGGCGCGGGTGCGCAGGCTGCCCAGGTCGCTGCCGGTATTCGGCTCGGTGAACACCGCCGTCGACAGGATCTCACCCGAGGCAAGGGCCGGCAGCCATTTCGCCTTCTGCGCCTCGGTGCCGCCGCAAAGGATCAACTCGGCGGCGATCTCGCTGCGGGTGCCCAGGCTGCCCACGCCGATATAGCCGCGCGACAGCTCCTCGGTGACAACGACCATGGACGCCTTGGACAGGCCCAGACCGCCGAATTCCTCGGGGATGGTCAGGCCGAAGACGCCGAGCTCCGCCAGTTCCTCGATGATCTCCATCGGGATCAGCTGATCCTTCAGATGCCATTCGTGCGCATTCGGAATCACCCGGTCCTCGGCATAGCGGCGGAACTGGTCGCGGATCATTTCCAGATCTTCGTCGAGCCCGGTGGCGCCGAAGGTCGCCCCGCCCCGGTTGTCCTGCATCAGCCGCACGAGCTCCGCCCGCGCCGGGGCGCTGTTGCCGCGCATCAGCCCCAGCGCCGCCTCGCCCGGCTGCCAGTCGATCCCCAGATCCGAGAGCCGGGCGAATTCCGTCTGGCTCATCGGGATGCCGCCGGCGATCTGGGTCAGGTATTCGCCCAGGCCGATCTGCAGGATCAGCGCCTCGGTCCGGCCCAGCTTGCCCGCCTCGGCCAGCCGCGCCGCCCAGCCGGTCAGCTGGCGGATCGATTCGACATAGGTGGCAAGCCAGGACAGGGCATGGGCGGCGTGCTGGTGCTGCTCGAGCAGGTCCGGTTGCGGCTTGCCCGAGGGCGCCACCAGCGTCCGCAGCGCCTCGGTGGCACGGGATTGCAGGGCCTCGAGCTCGGGCAGGGCGGCGGCGGCAAGCGCCAGCAGAGCGGAAGGCGTATCGGCGGGCATCGCGGGCATGTCCTTCATGGCAGACTCCTTGTGCGGCGTTGCGGCATAAGTAGCGCCTTCGCATCCGCAGCGCAACTATCATGCGCAATGTCGACAATACGCGAACTAAAATGTCCTTCCGGAGAATGGCCAAATACCACTCCTGCCCTTGCCGCGATCGGCGCGCCGACCGACCGAACATCCGCGGCCGGGGCCGGAAAACCCGCATGGAAGGCTTCCGGAATCCTGTCGGAATATCAACGATGATCGGGGGGAGATGGCGCGGCGGCGACGGAAAGCCTTGCACATCTTCGCACTGCCGTGCTCCTCCAACGGAGGGCGAGTGCGGTGGCCAGACTCCGCGCGGGGTCGGCCAGGATCTGGTGAGCCGCGCAGAACCAACTGGTCAGGCGCAACACAAACCAGCCGGTCTTTCGGCGGAAAGGCAGCAAGCAGCTGCCCAGGTCGCCCAACCGCATCAGATGAATGCGCAACAACGCATCCCGCACGCCCTTCACGATAGCCAGGTGCTCCTTGTCATGCAGCGCCTTGACCGGCCGCTGTTCTCCGGGCTGCCAGGATGCGTGGGCGCGCCACTTGACCGCATGGTCACGCGCATTGATTACCAGCAACCCCACCCCGCGCCAGATGGCGTAGATCAACGCGCGGGACCGAGACGCCGCTGATTCCGTTCGCGAGCGGTCTTGAACCGGCACCGACTCGCTGATGCGGGCCTCCAGGTCGACATAGCCGAACAGTGACTCGCTCGCCCCGGCCGAACGAGCGATGCCGCCCTGCCATTGCCCGACGGGGGGAACCATGTTCTGTAAACCGCGTCGAGGCCCGACTGTTTCAGCGGCCTGCCAGGTCCCGAATGCGGAAGCAAGCCCAGGCCATGCCAAGATCAGAGCCGGCATTCTCGATCTCCATCCGTGACGCGCCTTGCCTACGTTCAGCGTCTGACAGCCGCAGGCCGGGAGAACCCGCAGCCAGAGACGGCGCCCTGAACATTATGGATAGCCGGTTACCCGGTGCCATTGGTCTCCGGTTCGACCGACCATGGAGCGGGCGGGGGCCGGCTTGGTCTGCGCCGTGGCGGTTCGCCGCGCCTTGACGGCCGAAGCAAGGAATCGCCGTCCCGGACGCCGGTCCTGGCTCCGGCCGAACAAGGCCGCCGGGGGTCGTGGACAGGCCGCGAAGAACGCCCACCATGTCCGGACAACGGGATCGGTCTCGGTTCGGGATAGGGCATGCAGGGCACATTCGCGGGAGTGGTGATCAGCCGGCTGATCGCCCATGTTCGTGACGGCCGGGATGGCGTCATCCTGATTGACGCCCTGTCCGGGACGGGACGCCGGGCCCTGCTTTCGACACTGGCTCATCGCCTTTGGGGGACATGTCTCGACCGCCTGGCTGGTGTCGCAGCCGACGGCTGTTCTTCAGCTTGCTGAAGCAACGCTCGCCCATGTTGCGCAGCGTGCAGATGGTGATGTCGACGGCCTTGCGCAGCTTTCGGTGCCTGCGCATCGGAATCATCGACAGGGCGTTGCGACTCTCGATGTCTTCGCGGATTCTATCAGGGTCATAGCCCCTGTCCGCCACCAGAACGGCAGGCTGCGGCAGGTTGTCGGCCATCACCGGATCATAGCCCGTATGATCGGAATCCTGGCCGGGCGTGATCTCGGTCCTCATCGGACGGCCCGCACCGTTGACGCGGCGATGGATCCTGGTCGGAAGGCCGCCCCCTGAACGGCCAAGAGCCTCTTTCGGAGTCCCCCTTTTGCGCCCACCGCATGATGATGGGCGCGGATCGCCGCACAGGGGCCTGGGCATGCAGGGGATTGCGGTGGCGCGGCGACAACCTGCCCGAGGGGCGCGGCCTGACCGGCCGGTTCCGGCCGCGATTCTGCGATGCAGCGGAAAGAATTTCCTTCCGTCGCCGATGCGAGATCCGCCTTCAGCCCAAATGTTCTGCCACCGGGAGACAGGGAAGCAAAACATCCCTGCCGGCCCCGCGATTTAAATACATAACATCTATCGACATTAAAGTATTTCTGCTTAGCCTTGGGTGTCCGGAACACAGCTGGACAGGTTGAACATGACCGACATGACTATTCGCCCCTTGCTGGCCCTGGCCGTCAGCCTTGCCCTTTCGACGCCGCCGGCCCTAGCGGCCGAGCCCCTGCCCGACGAGGTGCCCGAGGGCACGGTGCTGCGCGTCGGCGATCCGGTCACGCAGAAGGCTCTGGAAATCTCGGGCCTGATCGACGAGCTGACCTTCACCGTCGAATGGGCCAACCTCAGCGGCGGCCCGCAGACCAGCGAGGCGTTCCGCGCCCATGCGCTGGACGTCGCCAGCGTCGCCGAGATCCCTTCGATCCATGCGACATGGAACGACCTGCCGGTGCGCAACATCGCCTATCGCGAGCGGCTGGACCCCGTCGCCCACCCGATCTATCGCTTCGGCATCACCCCCAAGCTGGGCGGCACGATCAAGAGCCTTGGGGATTTCAAGGGCCACCGCATCGCCTACAGCCCCGGACAGGCGCAGGGCGCGCTGGTCCTGCGCACACTTGAGGCGGCGGGGCTGGGCCGGGACGACGTGACCCTGGTCGAGCTGCCCAGCACCGGCGACGTCTATCCGGTCGCGCTGGCGGCGGGACAGGTCGACATCGCGCCCCTGGGCAGCACCAATATCGCCCGCTACATCGACCAGTATGGCGATGACGGCGCGACGCTGATCGCCCATGGGCTGCGCGACGATCCCAGTCATCTCTGGGCGCCGCAATGGGTGCTGGACGATCCGGCCAAGGCCGCCGCGGCGGCGCAATACGTCAAGCTCTGGGCGCGGGCGACCGAGTGGATCAACGACCACCCCGAGCAGTTCATCCAGGGCTATTACGTCAAGGACCAGAACCTGTCCTATGAGGACGGCAAGGCCCTGGTCGAGCAGACCGGCACCCAGGTCATCCCCGCCAGTTGGGACGAGGTGATCGCCCGCCACACCCACACCATCGCCCTGGTGGCCGAAGCGACCGGCAACGAGCCCTTCGACGCCGAGAAGATCTTCGACCGCCGGTTCGAGAGGATCGCCGCCGAGGCCCTGTCCCGGGGCTCCAGCGCCATCAAGAAAGAGGAGCTGATCCAATGACCCTGATCGCGACGGACGATTTCAAGCCGCGGCGGGCGGAAGCCTCGGCCAACCTGCGGCAGCGCCGGCGCAGCGGGGCGCGGGTTCGCCTTGGCCCCGGCCCCGCCATCCCCTTCGGCCTCCAGATTGGCAGCGTCGGGCTGGTGGTCCTGTGGGCGCTCGGCTCGGGCCTCGGCCTGATCGACCCGCGCATCCTGTCGGCCCCCTGGACGGTGATGGAGGCCTTCGGGCGGCTGATCGCGGACGGCAAACTGCAGGAGCATCTGGGCATCTCGGCCTGGCGGGCGATCACCGGGCTGGTGATCGGCGTCGCCATCGGCACCGTGCTGGCGGTCATCGCCGGCCTGTCGCGCTGGGGCGAGGCGATCATCGACGGCCCGATCCAGATCAAGCGCGCCGTACCGACGCTGGCGCTGATCCCGCTGCTGATGCTGTGGTTCGGCATCGGCGAGCAGATGAAGATCATCACCATCGTCCTGGCGGTGATCGTGCCGATCTACATCCACACCCACAACGCGCTGCGCAGCATCGACAACCGCTATGTCGAGCTGTCCGAAACGCTGAACCTGTCCCGCGGGACCTTCATCCGGCAGGTGGTGCTGCCCGGGGCATTGCCCGGTTTCCTGCTGGGGTTGCGCTTCGCCGTGACGCTGTGCTGGGTGTCGCTGGTCGTGGTCGAGCAGGTGAACGCGACCAGCGGCCTGGGCTACATGATCAACCTGGCCCGCACCTATGGCCAGACCGAGGTCATCGTCGCCGGCATCGTCGTCTATGCCGTGCTGGGCCTTGCCTCGGATGCCGCCGTCCGCCTTGCCGAAAGGAGAGCCCTGTCATGGCGTCGCACCCTGTCGCAATAGAGGCCGATTTCGCCGTCCGAACCCGCGAGCTTTATCGCGGCTTCGACGGGCGCACCATTCTGGACGGGCTGGACCTGTCCATCCGGCGGGGCGAGTTCGTGGCCCTGCTGGGCCGGTCGGGATCGGGGAAGAGCACCTTCCTGAAGGCGCTGGCCGAACTGGATCACGACGTCACCGGATCGGGCGCGCTGGACGTGCCGGAAAACCGCTCGGTGGTGTTCCAGGACGCCCGGCTGCTGCCCTGGCGCAGCGTGTTGCAGAACGTGACCCTGGGCCTGACGGGGGCCGAGGCGGCCGGCCGCCGCATGCTGGCCGAGGTCGGTCTGGCCGGGCGCGAAGCGTCCTGGCCGATCGAGCTGTCGGGCGGCGAACAGCAGCGCGTGGCGCTGGCCCGGTCGCTGGTGCGCGAGCCGGAACTGCTGCTGGCCGACGAGCCCTTCGGGGCGCTGGATGCGCTGACCCGTATCCGCATGCATGTGCTGCTGAAGGAGCTTTGCGCCCGCCACCGCCCCGCCGTCCTGCTGGTTACGCATGACGTGGACGAGGCGATCACCCTGGCCGACCGCGTCCTGGTGCTGGAGGACGGCGCCTTCGTCGAGGATTTGCCCATCGACCTGCCAAGCCCGCGCGAACACGACAACCCGCGCTTCGGCCAGCTTCGCCGCCACCTGCTTGGCAAGCTGGGCGTCTCGACCCACTGATTTCGAAGGAAACCGACATGTCCCAGCGACAGCTTCACCTGAACCTTTTCATCTATCCCGGCGGCCATCACGAGGCGGGCTGGCGCTACAAGGGCTCGGACCCGCAGCGCGTGCTCGACATCGGCTATTACCAGGACCTGGCCCGCAAGGCCGAGGCGGCGAAATTCGACGCGCTGTTCCTTGCCGACGGCCCGGCGCTGGCGGACAATATCCGCTATGCCAGCCGCTTCCGGCTGGAGCCGCTGACCACGATCACCGCGCTGGCCGCCGCGACCGGCCGCATCGGGCTGATCGCCACCGCCTCGACCACCTATTCCGAGCCCTACAACCTCGCCCGGCTCTTCGCCTCGGTCGATCACATCTCGGGCGGGCGCGTGGGCTGGAACATTGTCACCACCGGCGCGGCGCAGGCGGCGCAGAACTTCGGGCTGGACGCCCATCCGGTCCATGCCGACCGCTACGGCCGCGCGCATGAGTTCCTGGAGGTGGTGACAAAGCTCTGGGACAGCTGGCAGGACGAGGCCCTGGTCATCGACCCCGACAGCGGCATATTCGCCGATGACGCCCGCATCCACCCCATCGACCATGCTGGCCCGCATTTCCGCGTGCGCGGCCCGCTGAACATCCCGCGCAGCCCGCAGGGGCGGCCGGTCTATGTGCAGGCCGGCTCGTCCGAAGACGGCCGCCATTTCGCCGCGCTGCATGCCGAGGCGATCTTCACCGCGCATCAGACGCTTGCCAGCGCGCAGGAATTCTATGCCGACATCAAGGCCCGCGCGCGGGGTGTCGGCCGCGATCCCGATCACATCAAGGTGCTGCCGGGCATCAGCCCTTATATCGGCTCGACCACGGCCGAGGCGCAGGCCCTGCACGACGAATTCAACGCCCTGACCCAGCCCGCCTATTCGCTGGACGTGCTGAAGCGGATGACCGGGCTGGACCTGACCGGGCACGATCTCGACGCGCCCTTCCCGCGCCATCTGGTCGCCCCCGATCCCGACCGGGCCGAGGCCAGCCGCTTCAAGCTGGTGCTGGACATCGTGGACCGCGAAAAGCCGACGATCCGGCAGCTGCTGCACCGGATCGCCGGCGCGCGCGGCCATTGGGTCAGCGTCGGCACCCCGGAAAAGATCGCCGACGACATCCAGACCTGGTTCGAGAACGGCGCCGCCGACGGCTTCAACGTCATGCCGCCCTGGCTGCACGGCGGCTTCGACGCCTTCGTCGAGCATGTCTTGCCGATCCTGCGCCGGCGCGGGCTGTTCCGCGACGAATATCGCGGCCGGACCCTGCGGGACCATTTCGGCCTGCCGCGTCCCGGCAGCCTTTACGACCATGCCGAAAGACGGAGCGCCTGAGATGCCGCAACCACGACGCCAGATCAAGCTGGGCGCCTTCCTGATGGCCACCGGCCACCATGTCGCGGCCTGGCGCCACCCCGAGGCACAGGCCGATGCCGGGATCAACATCGCCCATTACCGCCGGCTCGTCGAGACGGCCGAAAAGGCCCGGTTCGACCTGGTCTTCGTCGCCGACAGCCCGGCCGGCTGGCCACGCGCCAAGGAGCCGGAGGCCCAGCAGCGATCCAGCCAGGGCGCGCATTTCGAGCCGCTGACGCTTTGGTCGGCGCTGTCGCAGGTCACAAGCCATATCGGCTTCGTCGCCACCGCCTCGACCACCTACGAGGATCCCTACCTGCTGGCCCGCCGCTTCGCCTCGCTGGATCACCTGTCGGGCGGGCGGGCGGCCTGGAACGTGGTGACGACCGGCGCCGACGTGTCGCACAACTTTTCCATCGCCGGCTACCCGGCCCATGCCGACCGCTACGCGCGGGCCGAGGAATTCGTGGATCTGGTGCTCGACCTGTGGGATTCGCACGAGGACGGGGCCTTCCCGCGCGACAAGGACAGCGGCATCTTCGTCGACCTAGACAAGGTGCATCTGTTGAACCACAAGGGGGCGCATTTCTCGGTCCGGGGGCCCTTGAACGTGCCGCGCCCGGTGCAGGGCCATCCGGTGGTGGTGCAGGCCGGCGCCTCGGAACCCGGCCGCAGGCTGGCCGCCCGCACGGCCGAGATGATCTTCACCGCCAACCAGACGCTTGAGGATGCGCGGGCCTTCTATGCCGATGTCAAGGGCCGGCTGGCCGCCCATGGCCGTCGCCCCGAGGACCTGCTGATCGCCCCCGGCATCTTTCCCGTCCTGGGTGGCACAGAGGCCGAGGCGCGGCGCAACCATGAGGAGATCCAGAACCTGATCCATCCGGCGATCGCCTGGGAGATCCTGCGCCGGCACTATCAGGGGCGCGACCTCAGCGGCTATTCGCTGGACGACAAGGCCCCGCCGCTGCCCGAAGGCACCGAGCTGAACAAGAGCCGCCTGACGCTGGTCAGCGATCTTGTCGCGCGCGGCAACCTGACGCTGCGCCAGCTTTACCTGGCGGTCGCGGGGGCGCGCGGGCATCGCGAGGTGGTCGGCACCCCGGAGCAGGTGGCCGACGCCATGCAGGAATGGTTCCAGGGCGGCGCGGCGGATGCCTTCAACATCATGCCGCCGGTGCTGCCCGGGGGTCTGGACGATTTCGTGGCCGAAGTGGTGCCGATCCTGCGCCGCCGCGGCCTGTTCCGCGAGGAATACGAGGGGCCGACCCTGCGCGAGAACCTGGGACTGGCGCGGCCCGAGAACCGTTTCGCGGCGCGGCGCAGGGTCTCGGCGGCGGAATGAGGCAGGACAGCACGGGCGCCACCCGCGCCCCATGGCTGGTGCCGCTGGTCCTGTCGGTGGCGCTGTTCATGGAGAACATGGATTCGACCGTCATCGCGACCTCGCTGCCCGCGATCGCGGCCGATATCGGCACCACCCCGGTGGCGCTGAAACTGGCCTTCACCGCCTATTTCCTGGCGCTGGCGATCTTCATCCCGGTCAGCGCATGGCTGGGCGACCGCTTCGGGCCGACGCGGGTCTTCCGCGTCGCGATCCTGGTCTTCATGCTGGGATCGCTGGGCTGCGCCTTCGCGACCTCATTGGAAGGGTTCGTCGCCGCGCGGTTCCTGGGCGGCGCCGGCGGGGCGATGATGACGCCCCTGGCGCGGCTGATGCTGTATCGGATCACGCCGCGCGCGGGGCTGATGCGGGCGACGGCGACGATGACCATTCCGGCGGTGGTCGCGCCGCTGATGGGGCCGCTGGTCGGCGGGGCGCTGACCACCTTCGTCTCATGGCACTGGATCTTTCTGGTCAACCTGCCCGTGGGGCTGGCGGGAATCGTCGCGGTGGGCCTCCTGATCCGCGACGTGCCGGTGGCGCCGGCCCGCGCGCTGGACGGGCACGGCTTCCTGCTGCTCGCGCTGGCCTTTTCGGGGCTGATGGCGGGGCTGTCGCTGATCAGCCTGCCGATCCTGCCGCTCTGGGCCTCTGCGGGGCTCACCCTGGCCGGATTGGCCGGCGGCCGGGCCTATCTGCGCCATGCCCGCCGCCATCCCGCCCCGCTGCTGGACCCGGGCATCTTGCGCGATCCGGTGTTCCGGGGCGCGATCTCGGCCACGGCGACCTTCCTGATCGGGGCGGGGGCAGTGCCCTTCCTGCTGCCGCTGATGCTGCAGCTCGGCTTCGGGCTCTCGGCCTTTTCCTCGGGACTGATCACCTTCGCGGGCGGGATCGGCGCGATCGCGGCCAAGCTGGTCTCGACCCGCGTCTTTGCCAGCCACGGCTTTCGCAATCCGCTGATCCTGGCCGCGCTGCTGTCCTCGGCCGGGCTGGCGGCCAAGGGCCTGCTGACGCCCGGGACGCCGCATCTGCTGATCGCCGCCCTGCTGGTGGCCGGCGGCGTCCTGCGGTCGCTGTTCTTCACCGGCCAGCACGTCCTGGCCATATCCGAGATCGCGCCGGAAAACGTCGGGGCGGCGCTGGCCCTGAGCACCGTGATGCGGCCCATCGCCACCGCGCTTGGCGTCGCCATGGCCGGCGGGATGCTGGAGATCGGCAGCCGCCAGGCCGGCGGCCTGACCCTGGCCGCCTTTCACGCGGCCTTTTTCGTGTTGTCGCTGGTATCGGCCCTTGCGATCCTGCCGCTGCTGCGGATCGCGGCCAGTTCGGGCCATGAAATCTCGGGGCAGGCGGTGCCCTTGCGCGCCACCCCATGACCGGATGACTTGCAGGAGAGACATGAATGACACTCGACTATCGCCCCCTCGGCCGGACCGGCATCAAGGTTTCGGCCATCGCGCTTGGCACAATGACCTGGGGCGAGCAGAATACCGAGGCCGAGGGCCATGCCCAGCTGGACCGCGCCGTCGATTTCGGCATCAACCTGATCGACACGGCCGAGAACTATGCGATCCCGCCCCGGGCCGAGACGCAGGGCGCGACCGAAAGGATCATCGGCACCTGGCTGAAGGCACGCGGCGGGCGGGACCGGATCGTGCTGGCCTCGAAGGTGTCGGGGCCCAGCGACCGCACCTACCTGCGCGCCGATGGCCGGCCGCCGCGGCTGGATGCGAGAAACATCAACGAGGCGGTCGAAGGCTCGCTGCGGCGGCTGCAGACCGATTACCTGGACCTTTACCAGATCCACTGGCCGAACCGGGCGGTGCCGCTGTTCGGCAGCGGCCGCCACGCGCCGTCGCGCGGGCATGACGGCTCCGAAGTGCCGATCGAGGAAACGCTGGAGGCGCTGGACGCGCTGGTGGCGGCCGGCAAGGTCCGCCATATCGGCCTGTCGAACGAAACCGCCTGGGGCCTGTCGCGTTTCCTGCACCTGTCGGAAACGCGCGGCCTGCCGCGGGTCGTCTCGGTCCAGAACGCCTATAACCTGCTGAACCGCACCTATGAACAGGGCCTGGCCGAGTTCCATGCGCGCGAGGATGTCGGGCTGCTGGCCTATTCGCCTCTGGCCCAGGGCTTCCTGACCGGCAAGTACCGGAACGGCGCCCGGCCGGAAGGGGCGCGGCTGACGCTGTTCGACCGGGCCGACCGCTACCTGAAGCCCGGCGTCGCCGAAGCGGTCGAGGATTACCTGCAGATCGCCCGCGATTTCGGGCTGGACCCGGCGCAGCTGGCCATCGCCTATGCCACCAGCCGGCATTTCGTCACCGCCAACATCATCGGCGCGACCAGGGCGGAGCAGCTCGAGGCGGACCTGGCCTCGGCCGACGTGACCATCACTCCCGAGATCGAGGCCCGCATCGACGCGGTCTTCCAACTCCGCGGCAGCCCGGCACCGTGACGCACTGACCGAACCCTTTCAGGAAAGGACGAAGGCCATGAATGCTTCCGTTGATCGCCCGCTGGTCGCCGAGGCCGGCGAGGCGGCGACCGTCGCGAAACCCGCCGGCGTGGCGCTTGAGAGCCTGGACTATGCCGAGACCTTCCTGCTCGCCGCCCTCGACGCGGCGCTGGCGGCGGCGGAATCGCTGGGGCTTGGCGCGGTCTATATCGGCGCGCTGCGCAACGATCCCGCAGCGGTGGCGCGACTTCTGGACCTGCCGCCGCGGGCGGCGGCGGTGTCCGGCCTTGTCGTCGGCCATCCCGATCCCTCGGGCGCCACGGCGATCAAGCCCCACCTGCCGCGACGAGCAGAATCTGGTCCCGCAAGGCTGGAGCCATGCCGGCGCCAAGGCCGCGCTTTCGACCTGCCGCAGAGCCCCGCCCGGGAGGTCTTCCCCAGGCGCGCGCGCGTCACGCCCGGCCGGATCCAGACCGAAACCGCGGGCCGCGCGCGCGCAAGCGGCAATCATCACCGGCACGGAGCATGTGACCAAGGCCGGAACCGGGCCGACAGCGTGAGGCGGCGGCTCGGACCAGCGGCGCGCATCACAGTGCCGTCAACAGCGCGGGGATCTGCCGCTCGAAGAAATCCGAGAAGGCGGCGATCCTGGGCGGCAGCTTCCGGTAGGGCGGATAGTACAGCGTCAACCAGATCTGCGGCGGCGTCCAGCCGGGCAGGATCGACACCAATCGCCCGCTGCGCAGGTATTCCGCCACGATAAAGGCCGGCAACAGCACCACGCCCGCGCCATCGGCCGCCATATGCGCCAGCAGGTCGCCGTTATTGGCGCTGATGGACCGCCCCGCCGAGATGGCGACCGAGGCATTCCCGTCCGAGAGCTGCCAGCTTTCCCGGTGGCTGTCGGCGCTGTAGGCCAGGCAGTCGCCGGGCGACAACTCGTTGGGATGCCTGACCTTGGCATGCGGCGTGCCCGGCGCTGCGACCAGCAGGCGCTTGACCGGGCAGATCTTGCGCCAGATGGTGAACTTTTCCGAAGGCGCGGCAGAGATGCGGATCGCCAAGTCGAAATCCTCCTCGACCATGTCGAGGAAACGGTCGGTCAGGCGGACCTCCACGTCGATCCTGGGATAGAGATTGCGAAAGCCGCACAGGATCTGCGGCAGCACCCGTTGCCCCAGCGACATCGGCGCGTTGATGCGCAGCCGGCCTTCGTCGGCCTTGTGGGCATTGGCCATCTCCTGGCGCGCGGCCTCCAGGGTCTCGACGGCCTGCTCGATGCGCGAGGCAAAGATCGCCCCGTCCCCGGTCAGCGAGACCTGCCGGGTCGTGCGCACGAAAAGCTGCACGCCCAGCATCTCCTCGAGTGCCGCGATGGTGCGCGTGACCGAGGCGGGGGTCATGTCCAGTTCCCGCGCGACCTGCGCGAAGTTCCGCTTTTCCGCGGCCAACAGGAAGGTCTTCAGGGCTTTGAGCTCGTTCATGCCGATTATTACGCTTGTCGGAATACAATCGAAAGCAATGTGGCAATTCTCCGCAATTATCAACCGCCCTATCTTCGCTGCAACGGATCGAACGGCGGCAAGGACCGCAGAGAGGCAAGACCATGCTCGACCAGATCAAGGGCCTGCATCATGTGACGTCGATGGCGGCGGATGCCCGGCAGAACAATGCCTTCTTCACCGACACGCTGGGCCTGCGCCGGGTGAAGAAGACGGTGAACTTCGACGAGCCCGGCATCTATCACCTTTACTATGGCGACAAGATCGGCACGCCCGGCTCGGTGATGACCTATTTCCCCTTCCCGGATCTGATGCGCGGCCGACCCGGCGTCGGCGAGGTGGGCGAAACCCAGTTCTCGGTGCCCAAGGGCGCGCTGGGTTTCTGGCAGGAGCGGCTGGCGGCCAGGGGCGTCTCCGGTCTGGCACGGGACACGGCCTTCGGCGCCGAGCGCCTGCGCTTTCAGGGGCCGGACGGCGACGGGTTCACGCTGATCGAGAACGCGGACGACACCCGCGCGCCCTGGACCGCGGGCGGAATCGCCGAGGATGCCGCGATCCGCGGCTTCTGTGGCGCCAGGCTGCGGCTGCACGATACCGCGGCGACGGCGGAGCTTCTGGGCTTCATGGGCTATCAGCGCGCCGAGGCCCAGGGCAATGTGACCCGTTTCGTCATTCCTGGCGGGAACGGTGCCGACGTGATCGACCTCGAGGCGCTGCCGCGGGCGCAATTCGCCCGGCAGGGGGCCGGCTCGGTGCATCACATCGCCTTCGCCGTCCCGGATCGGGCCGCGCAGCGTCAGGTGCGCAAGGCGCTGATGGATACCGGCTATCAGGTCACGCCGGTGATCGACCGCGATTATTTCTGGGCGATCTATTTCCGCACCCCCGGCGGCGTGTTGTTCGAGATCGCCACCAACGAACCGGGCTTCGACCGGGACGAGGATACGGCCCATCTGGGAGAGGTGCTGAAGCTGCCCAGCCGCTACGAGCCCTATCGCGACAGGATCGAGGCCCATCTGGTTCCCCTCGCCGCCTGAACGGTCTTACCCGGGCGGACCATCAAGGAAATCGTCCATGACAAACGCCACCCATCACAGCCATCGCCACGAGGGACGGCAGGGCAGCCCGGTGGTCCTGGCCCTGCACGGCACCGGGGGCGACGAATATCAGTTCGTCGACCTGGTGCGGCGCATCCTTCCCGATGCCGGGCTGGTCGCCCCGCGCGGGGATGTCTCGGAACAGGGTGCGAACCGCTTCTTCCGCCGCAGCGGCGAGGGCGTCCATGACATGCAGGACCTGGCCGAAGATGCTGGGCTTCATCGAAGAGATCCGAGGCCGGTTTGCCGGTCGTCCGCTCTATGCCTTCGGCCATTCCAACGGCGCGAACATCCTGGCTGCGATGCTGTTCAGGCGGCCGCAGCTGTTCGACCGCGCGGCCCTGCTGCATCCGCTGATCCCCTGGGTTCCCGATCCGCAGCCCGGGTTGGCGGGTCTGCCGGTCCTGGTCGGCATCGGCCTGAACGATCCGATCTGCCCGCTGCCGCTGTCGCACCGGCTTGTCGACTGACTCGTCGAGCAGGGCGCGGATATGGATGTCGAGGCCAACCCGGGCGGCCACCAGCTTCACCCGGCCGAGATCGGCGGCCTGGTGCGGCTGCTGCGCGCGGCCCCGCAACTGGAGACGCAGCCATGAGCAATCTTCAGCCCTATCTGGTGTCGCTGGTCGCGGGCCTGGGCATCGGCGGGCTCTACGGCCTGCTGTCGGTCCGCTCTCCTGCCCCGCCGATCATCGCACTGCTGGGCCTGCTGGGAATGCTGGTGGCCGCGTCGGCCGGGCTGGCCGCGTCGGTTACTACTGGCACGGATCTGGCGGCTGCCAACGGATGCGACGACCGGCCTTGCCCCCCTCGAACCATTGAGCGGAACCCGTGATCGCCGTCCCGCCGGGGGATGATCGCGGCCCGGTGCTGATCGAGATCGAATATCGCGTCGATCCGGCTCGGATGGCCGAGTTCACCGCCGCCCTGCGCCGGTTCAACACCACCCGCCAGCGCGACGGCGCGATCCGCTGGGATCTGTGGGAGGACGTTGCCGAGCCGGGGCGGCTGGTCGAGGCCTTCGTGGTGGAAAGCTGGGTCGAGCACCAGCGCCAGCATGCCCGCGTCACCCATGCCGGTCAGCTGGACCAGCAGATGCTCAACGCCTTCCATATCGGCGAGGGGCCGCCGCGGGTCCGGCACCTGCTGCGGCCGCTGTGACCCGCCGCCCCGGCATGAGGCTGCATGGGACCCGATCCCGACAGTCCCGATGCCGCCTTGCGCAAGACCTGATACCCTGAACCTTCGCATCCCGGAGCCACGAAAGGAGCCCGACATGAGCTGGAACCCCACGCAGAACCCGGATTGCCCCGATCGCCAGGACTTGGCATCCATCGAGACGCTGATCATTCCGCGCGCCCGCGACCTGGGCGGCTTCGAGGTGCGCCGCGCGCTTCCCGCGCCGCGCCGGCAGATGGTCGGGCCCTTCATCTTCTTCGACCAGATGGGCCCGGCCGAGTTCCTGACCGGCGGCGGCATCGACGTGCGCCCGCATCCGCATATCGGGCTGGCAACGGTGACCTATCTCTACCAGGGGGAATTCCATCATCGCGACAGCACCGGCGCCGACCAGATGGTCTATCCCGGCGAGGTCAACTGGATGATCGCCGGCAAGGGCGTCACCCATTCCGAGCGCACCAGCGAGGCGATGCGCAAGCAGCCCGGCTCGCTTTTCGGCATCCAGACCTGGGTCGCGCTGCCCGAGCAGGCGGAAGACAGCGATGCCTCGTTCGAACATCACGGCAAGGACGCGCTGCCCTTCCTTGAGGAGGGCGGCAAGCAGGTGCGGCTGATCCTGGGTTCCGCCTGGGGGGCGCGCGCCCCGGTCAGGACCTTCACCGAGACCTTCTATGCCGATGTGGTCCTTGCCCCCGGCGCCGGCCTGCCGCTGCCCGACGACCACGAGGACCGCGGCGTCTATGTGGTCGAGGGCAGCATCCTGGTCGCCGGCGACACCTTCCCGGCCGGCCGGATGATGGTGTTCCGCCCCGGCGACCGCATCAGCCTGAAGGCCGGCGAGACCGGCGCCCGGCTGATGGTGCTGGGCGGCGAGACGATGAACGGGCCGCGCTACATTTCCTGGAACTTCGTCGCCTCGTCGCAGGAACGGATCGACGCCGCCAAGCAGGCATGGGCGCAGGGCGACTGGCAGCATGGCCGCTTCCAGCTGCCGCCGGGGGATGAGAGCGAGTTCATCCCCCTGCCCGACCAGCTGAGGTGACGGGACGCCTTTCGGACGCGGCAGCGGGAGGGGTCGTGCCGCCCTGCTCGCTGGTAGTCCGCCCGGAGATCCTCCGATCGTCATTATGGGCAGCATGATCGCGACGGGATAGAGGCAATACAAGCCTCGCCGCCAGCTTTTCCTCCTGCCTCAACGGGAGCGAAAGGCCATGGCCACCATTAAGGCGGCGGGGGTCGCCATGCCCAGCCAGGCCGAGACGGCAATGACCGCATTGCCCCAGGCCGCACAGGCCAGTGCCAGCGACAGGCCCAGCAGCACCAGCGCCCGCAGCCGTCAGGCCCATTGCCGGCCGGGGCCGGGCCTGCGGCGCAAAAGCTGCTCGTGATGCAGCGCCATGGCCAGCGCCAGCGTGGCAAAGCCCGATGTGCAGAGGATCGGTGACGACCGGCCCGCCATCATTTCGCCCTGTTCCGACCAGCCGCGCCCGGCCCGCCGGCCTGGCGCTGCCCGGATGCGCCCGCCAAGCCGCATGGCCGCAGATCAGCCCGCGAAGCAGCGCCGCCAACTCGACCGAGGCCCGCACCCAATCGCCGCGCCAGATCGCTTGCGGCAGCGATACCGGCCCGGTCGCCGCGCTCAGCAGCAGCAAGCCCAGCAGCGGGGCGGCGGTCAAGCCAAGCTGGGCGCTCCAGCTTTTCTGCTGGGGCCGCAGGAAGGCCCAAGACGTGGCCAGCAGCCAGATGGAGAAGAAGTCTGCGATCTCGGCTTGCGGGCGGTCGGGCAGCGCCGCCGGGATCAGCCGGTTGGCCCGGAAATAACCGGTTGTCGCCAGCACCCGCCCGGCGATGCCGCCGATATTCAGCCGCTGCACCAGTCGCAAACCCGGCGGCGGATGCTCGGCAAGGGCGTGTTTCGCGGCGCGTTTCGACACCCACAGCAGCAGCCCGCTGCCGGTTATGGCCGTGCCCGCCAGCCCGGCGACGAAGAACAGCCAGCGCAGCCCGATGTCTGCGAAGCGCGCCCGGTGCAGCGACCCCAGCGCATTGCCGAAGCGCGCGACGGCCGAGGCGCGGGGCTGGCCGGTCGCCTCGATCAGCCGCCCGTCGCGGCCATCGAAGCGCATCCGCTCGACGCCATTCGAGCCCGAGCCGCCATGCACCGTCACGACGCTGTTGCGGCGGGAAACCAGCACGATCTCGGGCATGCCGAGGTCGCGCTTCTCGATCAGGATGCGACCGACGGGCATGGACCAGGTGGCCTCGGCTTGCACGATCAGCGGGGCGATCGCGGCCAACGGCGGCGGCGCGGGCGAGGCCGCGACCGACGCTTCGGCCGCCGGGCCGGGCGCGCGTGGATCGGGGCCCTGCGCGACCAGCGGCATCAGGGTGGCTGCGAACAGCACCCGCCCGGAGAAGGTGATCATCAAGTGATCGGGCAGCGCCAGCACTCCGGTCATGTTGTGCATGTCCAGCCAGGACCGCTGGCCCTTGCGCGGATGGAAAGTGAAGAATTCCTTGAAGATCTTCTTGTGGATGATCACACCCGAGATGATGGCAATGAACATGGCCATGGTGGCGATGCCAACGATCCGGCGCGCGACCGCCCGGGGGCAGGCTGTGAAGCTCGCAATGGAAGCGATAGAGGAAATTGCCGCCGGAGGTCTCGCGCGGGTGCAGCAGCGCGCCGGTGGCGGCGTCGATATGCGCGGTGTTTGCCATGGCCCGGCCGCAGCGCTCGGCAGCACCGGCATCGGTCCGTGTCCGGCTGCGACAGCGACAAGATCATCCATCTCTACCGCGACGAAGACCCGCGGCCCGAGCGGCTGATCTCGGCATGTCCGAGCGGAATGTAGCAAAGCACATGGCCAAGGCGGTGGCGCGCTGCGCCGAAGCCCTGGAAGACCAGCGCAACCAGTGAGGCCCGACCTTGGCAGCACGCCACGATTCCCAGGCCCGCATCCGGGCCGAGGCCGCCGAGTGGATGGTGCGCCTGGTCGGCGATCCGGCCCTGAAGGACGACCCGGCCTGCCGCGACTGGCTCGCGCGCGACCCGGCCCATGCGCGCGCCTTTTCCGACGCGAGGCGCGGCTGGGAGATCGCGGCCGAGGTCGGCGCCTCGGTCCGTGCCCCCGTGCCGCAAAGGCGCCGGTTCCGCCGGCCTCTGGCGGCCGGGCTGGGCCTTGCCACAGTGGCCCTGGCCGGGTTGTGGCTGAACACCGTGCGCCCCGACCTGCTGGAGCGCATGACGGCCGATCACGTCACCGCGCCCGGCCCGGTGCAGGTGCTGGTGCTGTCATCACCCGCCCGGTGCCGGAAAGCTATTCGAGAACGGCTGGACCTTGGCCTGACCGCCGGCGATGGCAGCACGACGCAGGCCGGCTTTGCGTTGGGAGGACCGCTGCTTTGCGACCGGCTGGGGCTGCTGCTCTATGGCGCCCGGATCGGCTGGCACGACACCGATGCCGGCAGCCGCACGCCCCGCCCGGGCTTCGGCGAAATGCGCAACCGCGACGTCAGCCCGACGCATCGCCTGCGTTGGAGCGCGGCCGAGACGGTCTCGTTCCTGCGGTGTGAGCGCACCGATTTCCATATCGGCAGCGACAGCGGGAACGTGCGGGTTGGCAGCGACGATCCCCGGCCACGGCGGCTGTCCCTGGTCTTGAACGCGGCATTCTGAACTGTGATTCTGCAAGGTCCGTTGTTGCTGTCGGGATCGAGCGCCCGCATGCGCGATGGCATCAGCGCAGCGCTCGGCTGTCCCGCGATTGCCGGAGATCCGGTGCAGGACAGCTTCCTGCTTCCTGCGGCTTTCAGGCCGCGCCGCCGGGTGGAGCGGCGATGTCGGCAGCTATCTGAACCGCCGTGGCAGGAGCGCGGCGATCGATCGCATCCGGGCCGAGAACGCCGGCTGGCCGGAATAGACCAGTTCCTCAGCCACCGCCGGAGCTTCCGACAGGATGTCCAGTCAGCCGGAAGGATGGACATGTTCATGTTCGCTGCTCAGGCTTTCCGGGATGGTCCGGCGACTGACGCCGTGGAAGCCATCGCAACCGGTGACATGGACGCTGTCGATGCGCAGCCCCGGCCCTGGTGGATGAAGGAGACACAGGACACGTCGCTGTCGGCGCCATGGAGCTCCCCCTCCTCGCTCTGGTGGGAGACAGGCGCCCCGAACCGGTGCAGCGTCTGAAGGTCGTGGGTGATCTCGGTTGGCCATGGATCATCATCGGGTTGCCGGTCAGCTGCTTGAAGTCGACCTGCACCGCCGTGCCATGGAAAGCGATGAAAGTGCCGCCATGGACGAAACCTTCAGCATCCATGAGGGCACC
The DNA here is from genome assembly GCF_016446475.1 of Paracoccus binzhouensis. GTDB lineage: Bacteria > Pseudomonadota > Alphaproteobacteria > Rhodobacterales > Rhodobacteraceae > Paracoccus > Paracoccus binzhouensis. The sequence continues at coordinate 46,395 of NZ_JAEHFP010000011.1, forward strand.
GGCGCCGGCCTCGCGCAGGATAATGTCACACAAGCCCTGCTCCGGCGCCCCGGACGCGAAGACATGCACGCCCAGGCCGTGCCCGATCCTCTACGAAACCAACATGCGCCCGACATCGGCAAGGCCGCGGCCCGGAAGATGACGCGAGCCGTCCCCGAAATCCTGAATGCCGATCAGGGATCAAATACTCTGTTTCAGCGCATGCTTCATCACCTTGCCCGATCCGGTGCGGGGCAGGCTTTCGACAATGCGGAACTGCTTGGGCACCTTGTAGCGGGCGATCAGGCGCTGGCAATGCGCGGTCAGCTCATCGGGGGTCGGGGTGGCGCCGGGCGCGGGCACGATGAAGGCGCAGCCGACCTCGCCCCAGCGCGCATCGGGAATGCCGATCACGGCGACCTCGCGCACGGCGGCATGTTCGACCAGCGCGGCCTCGACCTCGACCGGATAGACGTTCTCGCCGCCCGAGATGAACATGTCCTTCTTGCGGTCGGCGATGCTGATGAAACCGTCGGCGTCGCGGATGCCGATGTCGCCGGTGCGGATCCAGCCGTCGGGAGTAAAGGCGCGGTCGCGTTCCTCGGGACGGTTCCAGTAGCCGGGGATGACGTTCAGGCCGAAGACCAGGATCTCGCCCGCGGTGCCGTCGCGCACGTCGCGATCCGCCTCATCGACCAGCCGCACCGTGGTCAGCGGTCCGGGCAGGCCGACGGCGCCGGCCTTGTCGCGGATCAGGTCGGGGTTCAGCGGCATGCCCAGCGTGGTCCCCGTCTCGGTCATGCCATAGCCGTCGACCATGCGCACGCCCTGGTCCAGCCACCAGCGGATATGCGCGGGCGGGTTCGGCGCGCCGCCGGTGAACAGCGCCTTGAGCCGGGTCCAGCGGCCGGGGGCGAAGTTCGGCGCATGACGCAGCGCCTCGGCCATCTGCGGCACGCAGAAATAATGCGTCACCGCCAGTTCGGCATCGCCCAGCCGGTCGTTGGTGCGTTCCGCGTCGAAACCGGGCGAGACGAGGATCGTGCCGCCCCGCAAAAGCGGCGGCCAGATCTGCGTGACGATGCCGATGACATGGAACATCGGGCTGTCGCAGAGGAACACGGCGCCGGTGTCCACCTCGCCCAGGACGTTGAAGTTCACCGCCGTCGCCAGCAGGAATTGCGATGTCAGCATCGCCCCCTTGGGCGTCCCGGATGTGCCCGACGTGTACAGGATGATGCAGCAGTCCAGCCCCGAATGCGGCGGGCAGCGCGGCGCGGGCTGCGCCGCGTCCAGGGCTGCGGAAAATTCCGCCATGGTCGTCGCCACGCAGCCCGGCGGCAGGTCCGGCAGCTCCTGGTCGGCGACCAGCAGGCGCGGCGTGCAGTCCAGCATCAGCCGCGCCAGCTCTGGCAGCGACAGCCGCCAGTTCAGCGGCACGAAGATCGCGCCGATGCGCATCAGCGCCTGTTGCAGGACGACCTGGTGCACACTGTTGCGGGCCAGCGCCGCCACCCGATCCCCCCGGGTGACGCCGGCCGCGGCCAGGACGGCGACGGCACGCTGGATGTCCCGGTCCAGCTGCCGGAACGTCCAGCGACGCCCGGCCTGCAGGTCGACGGCCGCCTCGGCCTGCGGCCGCAGCCGCGCATGCAGCGCCACCGGATCGGGCGAGATGAAATCGAGCATGGTGTCCTCCTCCCTTGCCCGGGATCAGCCCTGCCGGCTCTTGTCATAGGCGCCAAGGCCGGGCTTGTAGCTCTTTTCGTCGATGAACTGGCGGATGCCTTCCTTGCGGCCCGCGTTGTCGTAGGAATTGGCCGCCTCCTGGGCGCGGACCAGGTAATCCTCGGCATCGTCGTAACTCATCAGGCCGACGCGCCGCACGGCATCCTTGGTCGCCTTCAGCGCGACCGGGTTCTTCTCCAGCAGGATATTCGCGACCTGGATCACCCGCTCCTTGAGCTGGGCCAGGGGCAGGGATTCGTTGACCAGCCCCCAGTCGGCAGCGGTCTTGCCGTCGATCGGCTCGCCCAGCATGGCGTGATACATCGCCTTGCGGAAGGGCAGCAGTTCGACCGCCACCTTGGTTGCGCCGCCACCGGGCAGGATGCCCCAGTTGATTTCCGACAGGCCGAACTTCGCCTCGTCCGCGCAGAAGGCCAGGTCGCAGGCGAACAGCGGGCCATAGCCGCCGCCGAAGCACCAGCCGTTGACCATGGCGATGGTCGGCTTCTGATACCAGCGCAGCCGCCGCCACCAGCCATAGCTCTCGCGCTGCGCCTTGCGGGTGCCTTTCAGGCCCTGCGCCTCGGTCTCGCGGAAATATTCCTTGAGATCCATGCCGGCGGTCCAGGCCGAGCCCTCGCCGGTCAGCACCAGCACGCCGACATCGTCGCGGAATTCCAGCTCGTCCAGCGCCTCCATCATGGCGCGGTTCAGGGTGGGGGACATGGCGTTGCGCTTCTCGGGGCGGTTGAAGCGCAGCCAAGCGACGCCGTCCTGGACGTCGTGGGCGACGGTGTCGTGATCGTTTGCCATTTCGGGGATCCTTTCGGGATGTGTCACGCCGGGCCGCGCCGAAGGGTTCGGCGCGCGCATCGCGGCAGGATGGGGGGGTGAAGGTCTTACAGCGGGTAGTGGCCCGGCTGGGTCTCGATGGTGATCCAGCGCAGTTCGGTGAATTCGGCGATGCCGGCCTTGCCGCCGAAACGGCCATAGCCCGAGTCCCTGGTGCCGCCGAAGGGCATCTGCGCCTCGTCATGCACGGTCGGGCCGTTGATATGGCAGATGCCGGATTTGATCTGGCGCGCGACCGTCATGGCGCGGGCCACGTCTTTCGAGAACACCGCCGCCGACAGGCCGTATTCGGTGGCATTGGCAAGGCGGATGGCGTCCTCCTCGTCCCGCGCGCGGAAGATCGCGACCACGGGGCCGAAACTCTCCTCGGTGGCAATGCGCATCGTCTCGGTCACGCGGTCCACCACCTGCGCCGGCATCAGCACACCCTCGGCGGCGCCGGCGGAATGGATCTCGGCACCCTTGCCGCGCGCATCCTCGATCAGCGCCGTGACCTTTTCCACGGTATGGGCATCGACCACGGCACCCAGCGGCGCCTTGCCGTCGCGCGGATCGCCGGCCTTCAACACGGCGGCGCGGGTGGTGAAGCGGGCCACGAACTCATCGGCGATCTCGGGCGCCAGGATGATGCGCTCGGTCGACATGCAGATCTGGCCCTGATTGAAGAAGGCGCCGAAGATGGCGGCCTTCACCGCCTCGTCCAGATCGGCGTCCTTCAGCACCAGGAACGGCGCCTTGCCGCCCAGCTCCAGCAGGCAGGGCTTCAGCTGCCGCGCCGCCCGTTCGGCGATGATCCGGCCGACCTTGGTCGAGCCGGTGAAATTGATGCGCCGCACCGCCGGGTGATCGACCAGCGCACCGACGATCTCGCCCGCATCTTCGGGGGCGTTGGTGACCAGGCTGACCAGACCGGCGGGCAGGCCGCCCTCATCCAGCGCTTCGACGATCAGCCCGTGGGTGCGCGGGCAGATTTCCGAGGCCTTGAACACCACGGCATTGCCGCAGGCCAAGGGCGTCGCCAGCGCCCGCACGCCCAGGATCACCGGTGCGTTCCAAGGGGCGATGCCCAGGCAGACGCCGGCCGGCTCGCGGATCGCCATCGCCATGCAGCCCGGCTTGTCCGAGGGAATGACCTCGCCCGCGACCTGGGTGGTCAGGGCGGCGGCCTCGCGCAGCATGGACGCAGCGATCATCACGTTGAACCGCGCCCAGGGCTCGGTCGTGCCGGTTTCATCGGCCATGGCAGCGACGAAGGCATCGCCCTTGGCAGCCAGCGCATCGGCGGCCTTCAACAGCGCCGCACGCCGGGCATTCGGACCCAGCGCGGCCCAGGCCGGAAAGGCCGCGGCGGCGGCATCGGCGGCGGCAATTGCATCGGCCACGCTGGCGGCCGGGGCCTCGCTGGCCACCGCGCCGGTGATCGGGTTCAGCCGGCGGAACGTGCGGCCGTCCGAGGCGACACGGTCGGCGCCCGCGATCTTCATGCTGACGAAACTCATGCTTTTCCTCCTCCAGGGCATGGCCGGCAGCGTGAACCGAATCGCACGCCAAGCCAACTGCTATGTAACATAGCGATTGACTGTTATGTTGCATAGCATTATTTTCGGCCCTATCGAATGCACCCCGCTGGAGGCAGGCATGTCCGGAGAATCCTTGAAGAAAGCGCAGGAAACCGGGGCCGAATCGCCCCTGCAGCTGCGCGACCTGATCGGCTATCACCTGAAGCGCGCCTCGGCCTGGGATCTGCATGGCGCCAATGCCGCGCTGGAGGCCGCGGGGCTGCGCACCGTGTCGATGAGCGTGCTGCTGACCATCACCGAAAACCCCGGCGTCAGCGCGGCCGAGATCTGCCGCATCCTGCGCATGCAGCGCGCCAATATCGTGGCGGTGCTGGCGGAACTGGAATCGCGCGGGCTGTTCCTGCGTGAGGCCGATCCCGGCGACAACCGCATCCAGCGGCTGTTCCCGACCGCCAAGGGACGCGAAGAGGCACAGCACATGCTGAGCCTGATCGGCGCGCATGAAGAGAAGATGCTGGCCGGCCTGACCCTGGCCGAGCGAGACGAATTGCGCCGCATGCTGGCCATCATCTGGAGAGAGGACGGCGAGGGCTAGGCCCCCGCCGCATCATTCGCGGGGAGAAGAGGCCCCGCCCAAGGGAGGAATCCATGCAGACCATCACTGACCACCGCCACGGCGGGGGGCGGGCGCTGACGCTTGCCTTTCTGGCCGCCGTCATCGAGGGCTTCGACCTGCAGGCCGCCGGCGTCGCCGTGCCGAAGCTGGCCCCGGCCTTCGGCCTGACGCCGCAGCAGATCGGGCTGTTCTTTTCCTCGGCCACCTTCGGGCTGATCTTCGGCGCGCTGGCCGGCGGGCGCATCGCCGATGCCTGGGGCCGGCGCACCGGGCTGGTGATCGCGCTGGTGGCCTTTGGCGTCTTTTCCATCGCCACCGCCTATACCGCCACTTTCGAGCAATTGGTCGCGATGCGCTTCCTGACCGGCGTCGGCCTGGGCGGGGCGCTGCCGAACCTGGTCAACATCGCTGCGGAATCGACCGATCCGGCCAATCGCGGCAAGGCGGTCTCGATCATGTATGCCGGCATTCCCCTGGGCGGGGCCATCGCCAGCGGCGTGTCGATGCTGGGCCTGCACGGCGGCGACTGGCACACGATCTTCCTGGTCGGAGGCATCCTACCGCTGGTCCTGGGGCCCCTCGTGCAGTTCATGCTGCCACCGCTGGCAGTGGTGAAGGCCGAGACGAAATCCGCCACCGGCGCGCTGTCGCAGGTCTTCGCGCCGGGCACGCTGGCCACCACGGCGGCGCTGTGGCTGTCCTTCTTCCTGGGTCTGCTGGTCGTCTATCTGCTGCTGAACTGGATGCCGCAGCTGCTGGTGTCGCGCGGGCTGGAGCGTTCCGAAGCCTCGACCGTGCAGATCCTGTTCAATGTCGGCGGCGTCCTGGGCAGCCTGATCGGCGGCCGCATGCTGGACCGCGCCCGGCCTGTCGGCCCAGTGGCGCTGTGCTTTGCCGCCGCGGCCGCCGCGCTGCTGATGCTGGCGATGCTGCCGGCGAACCTGGCGCTGATGCTGGTCGGCGGCATGCTGGTCGGGGGCGCGATCCTCTGCGTGCAGGCGATCCTCTATGGCATCGCGCCGCAATGCTACCCGTTCGAGATCCGGGGGACCGGCGTCGGCACCGCGGTCGCCGTCGGCCGGCTGGGCTCTATCGCCGGGCCGCTGCTGGCGGGTGCGCTGGTGGCTGCGGGCTTCACGCCCTCGGACGTGATGGTGGCGCTGGTGCCGATCACCCTGGCCGCCGGCCTGACCACGGTGGTGCTGCTGACACGCCGCCGGACCGCCGCAAAGCCGGCCTGAAGCGGAGCTTGCCATGATCGACCTGGCAGCCGTGCGGGCCATCGATTTTCACACCCATGCCGAAGAGCCCTGCGGCTGCCATGCCGATGACGGCTATGACGCTCTGCAATCGGCCATGGCGCGCTATTTCCGCGCTCCATGGCAGCACCCGCCGACCATCGACGAAACGGCGGCGCATTACCGCGCGCAGCGGATCGCGGCGGTGATCTTTCCCGTCGATGCCGAGCGCGAGACCGGCTATCGCCGCTATGCCAACGAGGAAGTCGCCGAGGCCTGCGCCCGCCACGCCGACATCCTGATCCCCTTCGCCTCGATCGACCCGGCGCGCGGCCGCATGGGCGCGCGCGAGGCGCGGCGGCTGATCGCCGATCATGGTATTCGCGGCTTCAAGTTCCATCCGACCATGCAGGGCTTTTGTCCCAACGACCGCATGGCCTGGCCGCTCTATGAGGCGATCGCCGAATCCGGCTTGCCGGCCCTGTTCCACACCGGCCAGACCGGTGTCGGCGCGGGCATGCGCGGCGGCAACGGCATGCGGCTGAAATACTCGAACCCGATCCATCTCGATGACGTGGCGGTGGATTTCCCCGACATGCCCATTGTCATGGCGCATCCCTCCTTCCCCTGGCAAGAGGAGGCGCTGGCCGTGGCCGTGCACAAGCCCAACGTCTGGATCGACCTGTCCGGCTGGCGGCCCAGATATTTCCCGCCGATCCTGGTTCGGTATGCCGATACCCTGCTGAAGGATCGTGTCCTGTTCGGATCGGACTGGCCGATGATCGCTCCCGAAGGCTGGCTCGACGAGTTCGAGGCCCTGTCGATCAAGCCCGAAAACCGTCCGAGAATCCTGAAAGACAACGCCGCCCGCCTGCTCGGGCTGAAGGAGGATGCATGATCCCATTCGCTGCGCCCGTGGACAATATCCTGTTCACCTTCGAACATGTTGCGCAGGCGGGCAGGCTGCCCGACTGGGACGCCGATCTGGCGCGCGAGGTGATCATCCAGTTCGCGCGTTTTGCCGAGGGCGCAGTCGCCCCGGCCGACGAGGCCGCCGACCGCGTCGGTTGCCGGCTGGAAAACGGTCGCGTCCAGATGCCGGCCGGGCTGGTGGCTGCCTACAGAAGCTTTGCCGAACAGGGTTGGCCTGCGCTGTCCTTGCCCGAGGAGGCGGGGGGACAGGCGATGTCCGGACCCCTGGCGGGCGCAACGACCGAGATCCTGGCCGGTGCCTCCCATGCCTTCCAGATGGTCGTGGGGCTGGTGCCGGGCGCTGCACGCACAATCTCGCTATACGGGTCCGACGCGCAGAAGACGCGCTGGCTGCCGCGCCTCGCCTCGGGCGACTGGCTGGCAACCATGGCGCTGACCGAACCCGGCGCGGGCTCGGATCTCTCCGGCCTTCGCACCCGCGCCGAGCGAAAGGCCGGGCATTGGCGGATCGCAGGCGAGAAGATCTTCATCTCTGGCGGCGATCAGAACCTGACCTCGCGCATCCTGCACCTGGTCCTGGCACGCAGCGGAGAGGCCGCCAGCGGCACCAGGGGGCTGAGCCTGTTTCTGGTCCCCTCGCATGACGAGGACGGCAAGGCGCAGCCTGTCTCCGTCACGCGGATCGAGGAGAAGATGGGTCTGCACGCCTCCCCCACCTGCCAGATGCTGTTCGATGATGCTCCGGCCGAGTTGCTGGGGCCCGAGGGGGGCGGGCTGAAGGCCATGTTCACGATGATGAACCATGCGCGGCTGGACGTGGCGCTGCAGGGCGTGGCCCATGCCGCCCGCGCCAGCCACTTGGCGCGTGCCTATGCAGCAACGCGCCGCCAGGGCCGGGTCGGAGGCGCGCCGGCGATGCTGGATGCTCATCCCGATGTGCGGCGCATGCTGGACGAGGCCGAGGCACTGGCCATCGGTGGACGGGCGCTGACCTATCGCACCCTGGTGGAGCTGGAATTGAACGAGCGGCCGGGCCTCGTCGATATCCTGACCCCGGTTTGCAAGTTCGCCTGCACCGAAGGGGGTGTTGCTGCCGCCAACCTCGCCATCCAGGTGATGGGCGGCTACGGCTATTTGCGCGAATACCGTGTCGAACAGGCGCTGCGCGACGCCCGCATCACCACGATCTATGAGGGCGCGAACGGCATTCACGCCGTGGCCTTGGCAACGCGGTTGCTGCAGCAGGCGGATGGGGCGGCGGCCAGGGCCTTTGCCGAGTTCCTGGATCCCCTGCCCGAAACCCGCGCCATCTGGGAAGCCGCGTGCAAGCGGATGCTGGCGGCGCCGGACCCGGCCGTTGCAGCGCATCCCTTCATGCTGCTGACAATCGAGGCCGCGATGGCGGCAGTCTGGCAGAGATTGAACGAGGCTGCAGGACAAGCCCCCGATCCCGCGCGGCTTGCCTATCTGTGTGCTCGGCAAACGGCGCTGCACCCAATCCGCCTGCGTCATCAGGCAGATCTCGTCGCACTGGCACTCGCAGGGGCGCCACAGCAGGCCGGCACCCCGCCCTGACCATGAAGCCGGTCGTCTGGACGGCCGGATTGCGGAATGTATCGGAGCCTAGCGTATTGGAGCCTAGCTGTTCAGTCCCGGCATCTGGTGGATCGGATTGACGATGAATCTGTCGGGCTCTGAAGTCCAGACCTTGCAAGATGTATTCGTAGGGCGTGAGGCCATTGAGGATCTTGAGCCTGCGGGCGAAGTTGTAGGCCGCGAGGAAGTCGCTCAGGTGTCGGCGCAACTGACCGTGGCTGTCGTAATGGAAGCGTTTTACCGTTGCCTCCTTGATTGTTCGGTTCATCCGTTCGACCTGACCATTGGTCCAGGGATGGTTGATCTTGGTGAGCCTGTGCTCGATGCCGTTCTCGTCGCAGACGCGATCAAAGATGTGGTGGAAGGCGTATGTATGGTGAGCGTGATTGGTGAACTGGACGCCGTTGTCGGTAAGCACCGTATGCAGTCGGTAGGGAACGGCCACGACCAGATCACGCAGGAACTGGGCGGCTGCCATCTTGCCGGCCTTTTCGACCAGGCGGGTGAAGGCGAACTTGCTGGTCCGGTCGATGGCCACAAAGCGGTAGAGCTTGCCCTCAGCGGTTTGGACCTCAGCGATGCCGATGTGAAAGAACCCAATGGGATAGCGTTTGAAGCGCTGCCGCTTCGGCTTGTCGCCCTCGACATCGGGCAGGCGGGAAATACCATGCCGCTGAAGGCAGCGGTGCAGCGCCGAGCGGGTCAGGTGCGGGATCGTCGGCTGCAGGCCGTAGAGGCAATCGTCCAGAGGCAACAGGGTGTGCCGCCGGAACGCGACCACCATCGCCTCCTCCACCTCGCTCAGAACGGTCGAGCGGGGCTCCTTCGGTCCGGTCTTCAGATCCTCGACTGTCGCCCGCTTGCGCCACTTGGCCACTGTCTTCGGATTGATGCCAAACTCGCGGCTCAACACCGCGAGCGAAGCTTGCGATCGCTGTATTGCTGCTCGGACGGCGTGCGTGGTCGTGGCGCTCCCGTGACGAACTTGTCCCATAGGGCCTCCTTCCATTCTGTAGAAAGGATCGCACCATCAAATTGTGGGATCAAACACCTAGCGTATTCTGGCGTTGGTTCCGTTCCCGTCGCGATTCCAGAAATACTTGCCTTTGCATCAAGGGGGCCGGCTGCCGGCGGGATCCTTGGCCGCATGAACATTACGGTTCGGAAATTCCACCCTCCAGGATCGCACCCGGACCATCCCAGCTACCGGCTGCGTATAGCGACCGGCATCGGCACCATCCCCTGGATCGACTTCGCTTGATCCCGTCGGCCTCACCGCAGGTGACGGCATAGACGAGAACCTCCCTCGTGCCGTCGTCAATCTTGAAGACCACCACACCCTTGCGCCCCGCCGAGATCAAGCGAAGCCCCGGTGCCATCTGATCGCGGCGGCTGGTGCCCGACCACAAGACCATCGCCGATTTCCGGCGCGGGAACGGCCCGGCCATTCGCCGGACCTGTGCCGAGTTCGTGGAGCTCTGCCGTCGGATCGGCGTGCTGAGGGGCGACTGCGTTGCCGTCGACGGCAGCAAGTTCAAGGCCGTCAACAATCGCGATCGCAACTTCACCAAGGCGAAGATCGCCAGCCGCCTGGCGCATCTGGAGAAGGAGGTCGGCCGCTATATCGAGGAGGCCGAGCGGGCGGATCGGCAGGAAACCGGCGAGGCACGCACGGAAAAGATAGCCCATCTGACCAGCCGTTATCACCGCGCCCGGCTGGAAATGGACCGCATGGTGAGGTTGCGCCGGGAGCTGGCAACGGCACCGGACGGGCAGATATCGCCGACGGATCCGGATGCCCGTGCCATGGCGACACGGGCGCAGCACAGCGGCCATGTCGGCTATAACGTGCAAAGCGTTGTCGATGCCGAGACCCATCTGATCGTGGCGCATGAGGTCACCAATCAGGGCCATGATCGTGATCAGCTCGCCTCCATGGCGGGTGCCGCGAAGACTGCCCTCCGGCACGACGACCTGCATATCCTGGCCGACAAAGGCTATTTCAGCGGCGGCGAGATCCTCATCTGCCACGAGCAGGGCATCACGGCGACGGTGCCGCGGCCGGACACGTCCGGGAGCCGCGCGCATGGGCGCTATGTGAGGGCGGACTTCGCCTATGATCCCCGCCTCGAAACCGGCGGCCAGGCCGCCCTTCAAGACCGGGTCCGTCGCCTCATGACGGCAGGACGCTCGCAGCGGACCCCGCAGGGCGAGGGGGACGCGCCGAGGCGCCTGCATTCCGGTCGCAGCGAATGTCGATCCCTCCCAAAGGGCGGGGTGCGCCGCAAGCCGGTCTTCAGGCGCCGATCTCGCGTGGCAGCGGGACGCCCAGCTGCCTGGCATGTTTCGCGATCCGCGCCATGTCGCTGTCGGCGACCGGCACCCCCCGCACAAGCGCATCGCGCCGCCTCATCGAGGCGCTGTCGCCCGGCACCCGGACCGCGCTCTTGTTCCAGGGGGCCGGCGGGTTGCTGCGACAGGCCTCGGCCAGCCAGTCGGACTGTTCGGTAAAGGCGCCGAGACCGGCAAAGAAGGCCGGGTCGATGACTTGCAGGAACGCGCTTTGCGCCAGCGGCCCCGGCGCCTTGGTATTGGCGCGGCCCTTGCCCGACAGGCCCTGGCCCAGCAGATCGACCATCATCGCCAGGCCGAAGCCCTTGTAGCCCTTTGCCGCGCCGCCCAGCGGCATCATCGTGCCGCCGCGTTCGGTGATCTCCCTGGGATCGTCCGTGGGCTGGCCCTCGGCGGTCAGGGCCCATGCCTCGGGGTAGCGCTCGCCCTTCCTGGCCAGCAGCTGCGTCATCGTGGTGGTGGTGATCGAGGTGGACACGTCGATCAGGATCGGATCGCCCGAGGTCGGAAAGCCCATCGCCAACGGGTTCGGCGTCAGCACCGGCCGGGTGCCGCCATAGGGCGCCACCCGCCGCGCCGCCGGGTTCGAGGCCGAGATCTGCACGATCAGCCCGCGATCGGTGGCCTTGCGCATATAGGCCGACAGCGCGCAGGTATGATGGCAGTTGCGGATCGCCGCGCCCACGATGCCGTGGTCGCGCACGCGGTCCATCGCCTGCTCCAGCGCCTGCGTCAGCAGCCAGGCACCGGGCAGCAGCCGCCCATCCCAGACGAAACCCGCGCCCCTGTCGGCCACGACCTGATAGCTGCCCGTCCCGTTCAGGCTGCCATCGGCCAGGCATTCCAGGTACCAGTGCAGCAGTTGCAGCCCGTGGGTCTCGTGGCCGATCATGTCGCCCTCGACGAGCACTTCGGCCGTGACGGTAGCCTTGTCGGCCTCCATTCCCCCGGCGGTCAGCAGGGTTTCGACAAAATCCAGCAGCAGGGCGCGATCGAAGCGGGGCATGTCTTCCTCCGAGGCAGGGGGACAGCCGGGCGGGCCGGCCCCCATACGGGTCACTTGAAGCGGATCTGCGACAGTTGCAGTTCCGAGTTCGTGGCAATGGTCGGCTTGAAGTCCAGCCTGGGCGAGACGCGGGTGAACCCGACCATGTGGAACATCGGGATGTCGGCGATGATCTCGGTGTTCACCTTGGCAAAAAGTTCCTGCCACAGCCTGGTGCGCTCGTCCCCGGTGGCGGCGGTCGCCCGCGCGATCAGATCGTCCACCGCCGGGTCGTCCACCATGGAATGCGCCCCGTCCGAGGCATATTTCACATAAGCGGTAAAGACCGGGTCGCCGGTGGCATTGTCATGCTGCGACTGGGTCAGCGTCGCGCCGGCATCGGCGACGAAGGGCGACACGAAATAGTTGTTCCAGACCGAAACGTCATACATGTCCAGCGTCACGTTCAGGCCGACATCCTGGAACATGGCCATCATCGCCTCCATCGCCTCGGTCGCGTTCGGGTATTGCCCGTTGCGGCCGATGATGCGGATCGGCAGGCTGGTGTCGACCCCGTCGGCCTTGGCCTCCTCGACCAGCGCGCGGGCGCGGTCGGGATCGTAGGGCCAGGCCGGCACGGCCGGGTTGTAGCCGATGGTCGTCGGCACGACCAGGTGCGTAGCGATCTGCGCATCGGCCGGGAACAGCGTGCCGATCATCGCCTCGCGGTCGACGGCCAGGTTCAGCGCCTCGCGGATGCGGCGGTCGTTGGTCGGCGGGACGCGGGTGTCGATCCGCAGCGAGGTGGTTTCGGAATTGGGATAGCTGAAATCCGTCTCGGGGTTGGTCGCGTCCTGAAGCGCGATCGAGGGCACGATATCAGCCTCGCCCGCCTGCACCATCGCCGCCGCCACCGCGCTGTCCGAGCGGAACAGATAGGTCGCCCTTTCCACCTGCGGCTGGTCGCCCCAATAGCCGGGATTACGGGTCAGGGTGATCGACTGGCCAACCTGCCAGTCCGAAAAGAGATAGGGCCCGGTGCCGTTCGGCTTGCGGTCGAATTCGGCGGCGGGCGTGGTGGCGGCGGATTGCACCGGCATCACCGTCATCAGCAGCGGCAGGATCGGCTGCGGCGGCGTGGTGGTGATGCGGATCGTGTGATCGTCCGGAATGTCGAAGCTGAACTCGGTACCGCCGAAATACTTGCCGCCGGTCTCGCAGGACAGGGCGGGGTTCTTGTTGCGCTCGATGGTGAACTGCACGTCCTTGGCGGTGAAGGGCGTGCCGTCGTGCCAGGCCACCCCGTCGCGCAGCTTGAACTCCCAGGTGTCCTCGTCCACCTGGTTCCATTCCGTCGCCAGGCGCGGCTTCAGCCCGCCGTTGACATAGTCGAACTCGACCAGCATCTCGTTGACGTTTTCCGACATGACCCGGCCCACGTCCTGGCGCGCGGCCATGCAGGGCTCGACCACGCTGACGGTCTCGGCCAGCACCACGGTCACGTCGCGATCGGTGTCCTGGGCCGCTGCGGGCAAGCCGGCCGACAGCACGGTTCCCGCCAAAAGCATCGCCATTCCGGTTTTCATTGTGTCTTCCTCCCATGTTGTGATGCGGTCGGGCCGGTCACGCCTTCGCGCCACCGGCCCGACCGCTCAGTCTTTTGTCCTTAGCCCGCTCCGGGCCAGGAACGCGGTCATCGCGGCCTGCTGGACAGATGTCAGCGGCCAGGCAGCGGGCGGCCGCGTCGGACCGCAATCCAGCCCCACCGCCTGCAGGGCCGCCTTGACCCCGGTGACGTTGGTGCCGTTCAGTTCCTGCGCGCGCACCTCCTCGAACGCCGCCATTCCGGCGATCAGGGTGCGGGCGCGGGCATGGTCCCCGGCCTCCAATGCGGCATGGATCGCCAACGAATGTTCCGGCCAGATATTGATCAGCCCCGAGGTGAAACCCCGCGCCCCCGCCGCATAAAGCACCGGCGCCCAGACCTCGGCCAGCCCGCCGACCCAGATGATCGCGGGATCGCAGGCGGCGGCGGCCTCGGCCAGCCGCAGCGGGTTGGGCGTCGCCCATTTCACGCCGATCACGCCGGGAATGGCGCACAGGTCGGCAATGGCCGCCGTGCCGATGGCGTCGTTGCGCAGATACAGCATCAGGGGCAGGCCGCCGCCGGCCTCTGCCACCCGGCGGACATAGTCGACGACGCCGCGCGGCGCGGCAAAGGGGTCGGGCGGCTGGTGCACCATCAGCCCCGCGGCCCCCGCCCGCGCCGCCGCGGCGGCCAGGCGGCAGGCATCCCCGACCGAGCG
>NZ_JAEHFP010000110.1 GCF_016446475.1 Paracoccus binzhouensis
CATCGCCGGCCATGGCCAGCACCGTGGCCGCACCGGCCCCGGCCTCGGCCGCATCCCGCGCCGCGGCCGCCGCCGCCTTCGAGCCGCGCGCCATGCCCTGGCCGTGATCCCCGTCGCCGGCTTGGGCATCGATCTGGCCCAGCATCTCCTCGGCCTCGGCCAGCGCCCCGGCCAGCCGATCCAGCAGTCGGGCGATGCAGGTCCCCGCCTGCCGCGATTCCGCCGAGCCCGGCACGATGGCCTGCGCGGGCTCGACCTGCGGCGCCGCGGCCTGGACCCCGGCGGCGGCGCGCGCCACGTTGCCCTTGCGGAAGGCCGGCGCATCGGCGGGCGCGCGCCAGTATTCCTCCAGCTCGTCATCAAGCCAGAGGATCGACAGCGAGCAGCCCGCCATGTCGAGGCTGGTGACGAATTCGCCCACCTCGGGCTCGACGGCGGTCAGGCCCTCGGCCTCCAGCCGCTGCGAGATGTGATGCCAGAGCACGAACAGCTCTTCGTATTTCGTGCAGCCCAGCCCGTTCAGCACCACCGCGACGCGGCCGCCATGGCCGGCGGGACGCTCGGCCAGCAGCGGCGCCAGCAGCAGCTCGGCCATGTCCGAGGCGGATTTCATCGCCTCGGTGCGGATCCCCGGCTCGCCATGGATACCGAGGCCCAGGGCGACGCTGCCCTCCTCGACGCGGAACAGGGGGGCGCCTTGCCCGGGCAGGGTGCAGCCGTCGAAGGCCACGCCGAAGGAGACGCTGGCGGCATTGGCGCGCTGCGCCACCGCCTCGACGGCGTCGATGTCCAGCCCGGCCTCGGCCGCCGCGCCGGCGATCTTGAAGACCAGCAGGTCCCCCGCCACGCCGCGGCGCTTGGCGCGCTCGGCCAGCGCGGCGCTGGCCACGTCATCGGTCACCGCCAGGATGCGGGCGTCGATCCCCTCGGAGCGCAGCCGCTCGGCCGCGGCGCCGAAGTTCAGCACGTCGCCGGCATAGTTGCCAAAGCCCAGGATGACGCCGCCGCCGCGGTTCGCCGCCCGCGCCACCCCCGCGACCGCGCTGGTCGAGGGCGAGGCGAAGACGTCGCCGGCCACCGCGGCATCGGCAAGCCCGGCGCCGACATAGCCCAGGAAGGCCGGGTAATGCCCCGAGCCGCCGCCCACCAGCAGGGCCACCTTGCCCTGCGGGCCCGGCGCCGCGCGCACCGCGCCATGCGGGACCGCGACCACGCGGTCGCGATGCGCCGCGCAGAAGCCCGCAAGGGCGGTCGCGGCAAAATCCTCGGGATTGTCAAACAGTCTGGTCATGGCGGCTCCTCCTGCCGGCAAGAATGGTGCGGATATAATCGCGGTTCTGCGCGCAGACGCCCAGCCCGTCGCCGCCGTAATGCTCGACCAGGAAGGGGCTGTCGAAGCCCAGGTCCAGCGCCGCGTTGATGGCGGACCGCCAGTTGATCGTCCCGCCCAGAAGCGGCGCGGGATGGGTCATCACCTGCCCGGTCGCGCTGTCTTCCATCCGGTAGTAGTTCTTGACGTGCCAGTAGCCGGCAAACGGCAGGCACAGCCGGATCATCTCGGCCCAGGGCTCGACGGGGCGGTGCAGCCGGATCAGGTTGCCGATGTCGATGTTCAGCCGCACCGCCGGGTGGTCCACCTCGGTCACGAAGCGCAGGGCGTCGCGCGCGGTGCCGAGATAGGTGTCCTCATACATCTCCAGCGCGATCGTGACCCCGCAGCCCTCGGCATGCCGGGCAAGGTCGCGGATCCGCTCGACCGCCAGCCGGTAGGTGGCGGGATCGTCGGGGTTGCGCGGCCCCTGCTCGGTCCAGAACCAGGTCGCGCGCTGCTGCGCCGGGGTCAGCGGGCCGAAGAAGCCGAAACTGACATGGCGGACGCCCAGCTCGGCGGCGGTGTCGATGACCCGGTGGCCATAGGCGAGATGATCCGCGCCATGCTCGGGATCGATGACGCTGCGCCGCGAGGTCGAGATGGCCGGGATGTCCAGCCGCAACCCCTTGCAGATAGCCACGAATTCCGCACGCCGCACCTTGTCCAGATCGGCAATGCGCAGCCAGGAATCGGTCGGGTCCACCGCATCGAAGCCCGCCGCCGCCACCTCGGCCAGGGTCTCGGCCCAGGTCTCGGCCGGCGCGTCCTGCACCAGACTGCCGTCGGGCAGCACGCCGGGAAACGGGATCATCGCCGCCGCGATCGGCCAGGTTTCAGGCGTCCAAGCCCCGCTCATGGCCGGGCCTGCGCGATCAGGATGGCGCTTGTGAATGACGGCATGTCTCCCTCCCCCTCGAATCATCCCCTGCCCGTGTCTAGCGCAGGGTTTGTCAGGCTTCAATTATTTTGTATACAGAATGCAGAAGGCATGATTGACTTGCGGATCGGCTCTGCGTAGCCAAGACGGATCTGAGGGAGGGAGAGCAGCGTGGACGAATCCAAGCTCCGGACGGCGGGACTGCCCGACACGCCGAACCGCATCGAGCGGCATTCGCTGCACGACGCGATCCTGACCCGCCTGCGCGACATGATCATCGAGGGCGAGCTGGCCCCCGGAACCCGCATCAACGAGGGCCAGGTCGGCGCCTTCCTGGGCGTGTCCCGCACCCCCCTGCGCGAGGCGATCAAGTTCCTGGCCAGCGAGGGGCTGATCGAGCTGATTCCCAGCCGCGGCGCGGTGGTGAAGAAATTCACCCCCAAGGAGGTTCGGGACATGATCGACGTGCTCCGCACGCTGGAACAGCATGCCGGCCGCCGCGCCTGCGAGGTCGCGACCGAGACCGGCATCGCCCAGGTGCGCGACCTGCACGACCGGATGCTGGACTGCTATCGCCGCCGCGACCGGCTGGCCTATTACAAGCTGAACCAGGGCATCCATACCGCCATCGTGGCGCTGGCCGACAACGCGGCGCTGGCCGATGTGCATGCGCTGCTGCAGACCCGCCTGAAGCGGATCCGCTTCATCGGCCACGAAGGCCCCGAGAAATGGGCCAGCGCCGTCGCCGAGCACGAGGAGATGATCGCCGCGCTGGAGGCGCGCGACGCCGACCGTCTGGCCGCGATCATCGGCCGGCACCTGGACCAGGCCTGGGAGCGGGTGAAGCACGCCCTGGCCGACTGACGCCAGGATGCGGCGATGGGCAAGCCGACCTTTCACGACATCGCCCGGCTGGCCGGCGTCGGCACCGCCACCGTCGAGCGGGTGCTGAACGGCCGCGGCGGCGTGCGGCCCGAAACGGTCGAGAAGGTGGTGCTGGCTGCCCGCGCCCTCGACTATCCGCGCAAGCTGCCCGACACGCATCGCGGGCTGATGCGGATCGAGGTGCTGATGGTGCGCCCCGAGACGACCTTCTATCGCCGGCTGTCGCGCGCCTTCGAGCGCATCGCCGCGACGCTGGACCCGCTGGTCGTGGTCCATCGCAGCTTTACCGAGGAAATGAACCCGGCCGAGATCGCCGGCCGCATCGCCTCGGCCGGCGCGCGCCGCGCCGGGCTGATCCTGGCGGTGCCCGACCATCCGCTGATCCGCGCCGCGGTCGAATCCGTCGCCGCCCGGGGCGTGCCGGTGGTCCATGTCGTCACCCGCGCCTCGGACCGGGCGGGCGAGTTCGTCGGCATCGACAATTACGCCGCCGGGCGCAGCGCGGCGATGTTCATCGCCCGCATGAGCCCGCGCGCCGGCCGAGTCATGGCGATCTGCCATCCGATCTATCGCGTGCATCGCGACCGCATCCGCGGTTTCTCGGATTATTTCGCCGAGCATCCCGGCCGCCTGTCCTTCGACTGGGTCGGCTTCGGCCGGGACGAGGAAAGCCGCCATGCCGACCTGCTGTTCGCGGCGCTGAACCGGCATGCCGATCTGGCCGGGCTCTACAATGCCGGCGGCGCCAATGCGGCGCTGATCGAGGTGCTGCGCCGGCATCCGCGCGGGCGCGAACTGTTCTTCGTCGGGCACGAGCTGACCGACTATACCGCCCGGGCGCTGCGCGACGGCATCATGGACGTCGTGCTGGACCAGGCACCCGAGGCGCAGGCCCGCCGCGCCCTCGATCTGGTGCTGCGCCGCACCGGCCTGACCGAGATCGAGCCCGACCAGAGCCCCATCCGCTTCATCACCATCACCGCCGAGAGCCTTTGATCTGATCTGATCAAGGAAGCTTTCGGCTTCCGCCGGCCGCCCTGCTACATCTTGCCGCAGGAGGAGAGGCCGGCAGGCCATGGCGCGCGGCGCCCTCCGTCACGCCACCCATCGCTTAGGAGAGCGTCATGGACGATCTGCAATTCGGCAAGCGCAACAAGCGCGGCGACTGGGCGCCGAACCGGCCCGTCGAGACCGCGCCGCTGTTCGCCTTTCCGCCACGGCTCAGGGCCATCCTGCACTGGCTGCCGCATTACTTCCTGCCTTGGAACGTGATCTTCGCCGCCTCGGCCGTGGCCTATTGGGCCTGGGTGATCCCGCCGGTCGAGACCATGCAGAGCATCGGCCTGGGCTGGGTCGCCCGGCTTTATGCGGTGAACGCGCTTTGCGTGCTGCTGTTCTACGGTGCCTTCGAGCTGCATCTCTACGTGCTGCGCCGGCAGCAGAACCGCTTCAAGTACAACGGCAAGTTTCCCTCGGAACAGCGCAGCAAGGCCTTCTGGTTCGAAAGCCAGAACATCGACAACATCCTGCGCACCTTCCTGTCCGGGGTGACGATCTGGACCGGGGTCGAGGTGGTGATGCTGTGGGCCTATGCCAACGGTCATGCGCCCTGGCTGGGCTTTGCCGAGAACCCCTGGACGCTGGCGCTGGTGGCGCTGGTGGTGCCGATCATCCACGAATTCCACTTCTTCTGCATCCACCGGCTGATCCACACGCCGCTGCTCTACAAATGGGTGCATTCGGTGCACCACAATTCGGTGAACCCCTCGCCCTGGTCGTCGCTGTCGATGCATCCGGTCGAGCACCTGCTGTATTTCGGCACCGCCTTCTATCACCTGGTCCTGCCCTCGAACCCGGTCCTGATGCTCTATCAGCTGCATTACGCCGGCTTCGGCGCCATCCCCGGGCATGTCGGCTTCGACAAGATCGAAATCGGCGCGGACAAGCTGGTCGATAGCCATGCCTATGCCCATTACCTGCACCACAAGTATTTCGAGGTGAACTATGGCGACGCCCTGATCCCCTTGGACCGCTGGTTCGGCACCTGGCACGACGGATCGCCC
Source organism: Paracoccus binzhouensis (assembly GCF_016446475.1). GTDB lineage: Bacteria > Pseudomonadota > Alphaproteobacteria > Rhodobacterales > Rhodobacteraceae > Paracoccus > Paracoccus binzhouensis. Next base: position 5,198 of record NZ_JAEHFP010000110.1, read on the forward strand.
GAGGGCGAGGCGCAGATGCAGGAACGCTATCGCAAGCGCAAGGAAAAACTCGCGGCCCGCAAGGCCCGCACCGAAACCAAGGGAGCCACCGAATGACCGACTGGATCACTGCCTGCAAGCTCGACGACATCGAACAGGAAGGTGCCATCCGCTTCGACCACGGCAGCCGCACCTATGCGATCTATCGCGCCCCCGACGACAGCGTCTGGTGCACCGCCGGCCTGTGCACGCATGAGGCGATCCACCTGGCCGACGGGCTGGTGATGGATTTCGAGGTGGAATGCCCCAAGCATTCGGGCGCCTTCGACTATCGCACCGGCGAGGCGCTGCGCCTGCCGGCCTGCGAAAACCTGCGCACCTATCCGGTCGAGGTGGTGGACGGCGAGGTTCGCGTGGCCCTGTAGGGGCCGCGCACGCACCAGGAGCCCGCGGGGGCCGAGGAACGCAAAAGGGTGCCGGGCACCCAAGGGAGGAAGAATGAAACGGATTCTGGTCGCGGCCTCGGTCGCCGCATTGATGACGACTGCCGCGCAGGCAGAGACCATCGGCGTCTCGATGCAGAGCTTCGACAACAATTTCCAGACGCTGCTACGCGAGGGCCTGCAAGGCCACGCCGCAGAGCTGGAGGGCGTCACCCTGCAGATCGAGGACGCGCAGACCGACGTCGCCAAGCAGTTGAACCAGGTGAACAACTTCATCGCCTCGGGCGTGGACGCGATCATCGTGACGCTGGCCGACACTTCGGCCGCGCCGGGCATCACCGCGGCGGCGGACCAGGCGGGCATCCCGCTGGTCTATCTGAACCTGGAGCCGGCGAATATCGCCAGCCTGCCGCCGTCCGAGGCCTATGTCGGCTCGCGCGAGGCGGAATCGGGCAAGCTGGGGGCCGAAGCCGCCTGCGACCTGCTGCAGGCCAAGGGCAAGGAGGCCGATGCGCAGGCCTATATCCTGATGGGCGATCTGGCGCATGAGGCGGCGCGGGAACGCTCGGCCTCGGTGCGCGAGGCGCTGGCGGCGGGGGCGTGCAAGGGCGTGACCATCGCCGACGAGCAGCCGGCGGCATGGCAGCGCACCAATGCCATGGACCTGACCACCAACTGGATCACCGCGGGCCGGCCGATCGACGCGATCTTCGCCAATAACGACGAGATGGCGATCGGCGCCATCCAGGCGCTGAAGGCGGCGGGCACCCCGATGGAGGATGTGGTCGTGGTCGGCATCGACGCCACCCAGGACGGCCTTTCCGCGATGCAGGCGGGCGAGCTGGACGTGACCGTGTTCCAGAACGCCGCCGGCCAGGCCGGCAGCGCGCTTGATGCCGCGCTGGCGCTGGCGCGGGGCGAGACGGTGGAGCAGCAGGTCATGGTGCCCTTCGAACTGGTCACGCCGCAGAACATGGCCGCCTTCGCGGGCCGCAACTGACCTCCCCTGCCGGCGCGGCCTCCTCTCCGCGCCGGCCCTTTTATCCAAGCGGAGAGCAAGATGGACGGCATGGTCATCATCGGCGCCGGCGAATGCGGCACGCGCGCGGCCTTCGCGCTGCGCGAGGCGGGCTGGACCGGCCCGGTCACCCTGGTCGGCGCCGAGCCCGGCCTGCCCTATGAGCGCCCTCCCCTCTCGAAACCCGAGGGCGGGTCGGTGCAGCGCAAGGCGATCTGCCGGGCCGAGGCGCTGGCGGACGCCGGCATCCGCTACCTTTCCGGCACCGCCGCCGCGGCGCTGGACCCCGCGACCCGGACCGTGTCGCTGGAGAATGGCGAGGTGCTGCGCTATCACCGGCTGCTCCTCGCCACGGGCGCAAGGCCCCGGCAGCTGGCCTGTCCGGGCGCCGAGCGGGCGCTGGATTTCCGCAGCCATGCCGATGCCGAGGCGATCTTTTCGCGCGTCGCGCCGGGCCGATCCGTCGCCATCATCGGCGCTGGCCTGATCGGGATGGAGCTTGCCGCGGTGCTGATCGGAAAGGGCGTGCGGGTGCATGTCATCGAATCCGCCCCGGCACCCTTGGGCCGCGCCGTGCCCGCGCATTTCGCCCGCCGCCTGCACGACCGCCACCTGGCCGAGGGCGTGCGCTTCCATCTCGGCCAGACCGTCGCCGGCATCGACGTTGCGGGGGTGGCGCTGTCCGGCGGCGGCGTCATCGCCGCCGACCTGGTGGTTTCGGCCATCGGCGTCCTGCCCGAGACGGCATTGGCCGAGGCAGCCGGGCTGGCCACCGGCAACGGCATCCTGACCGATGCGCAGTTGCACAGCAGCGCCCCGGGCATCCTTGCGGCGGGGGATTGCGCGGCGGTGGCCGAACCGGGTGGCGGCCATCTGCGCCAGGAAAGCTGGCGCAACGCCCGCGCCCAGGCCGAGACCGCTGCGCGCAACATGATGGGCGCGGCCGAGCCCTTTGCCGCACTGCCCTGGTTCTGGTCGGACCAATACGACCTGGGCCTGCAGGTCGCGGGACGGCCGCGCCCCGAACATCAGGCGATCCTGCGCCCGCTGCCCGGCGGAGAACTGGCCTTCTATCTCGAAGCCGGCCGGCTCGTCGCCGCGGCCGGGCTGGACGCGGGCAACGGCGCCGCCCGGGACATCAGGCTGGCCGAGATGCTGATCGCCGCCGGCGCCTGCCCCGACCCGGCGCTGCTGGCCGATCCGGCGGTCAACCTCAAGGCGCTGCTGAAAAGCGCGCAGGCCGCCTGATGCAGCGACTCGAGGTCTTTCAGTCGCTCTGGGCCATGGAGCGGCGCCATACCGACGGGCGGGAACGCAGCCTCGACGAGAACATCGCGCTGATCTCCGGTGCCGGCTTCGACGGGATCAGCGCGCATTACACCAGCCGCGCCGAGGTCGCCCGGCTGGACCGCGCCCTGGCCGGCACCGGCCTCGGCATCGAGGGCGTCTGCTTTCCGAAGACGGTCGAGGATCTGCGCCGGCCGCTGGAACTGGCGGCCGAATTCCCGGTCCGGCACCTGAACCTGCAGCCCGACATCCGCCTGCGCCGGGTCGAGGATTGCCTGCCGCTGCTCGACGGCTGGCTGCGGCTGGCCGAGGATGCCGGCGTGCCGGTGCTGATCGAGACCCATCGCGACCGCATGACCACCGACCTGCTCTTCACCCTGGACCTGCTGGACGCCCGGCCCGGCCTGCCGCTGCTGGCCGACCTGTCGCATTTCCTGGTCGGCCGGGAATTCGCCTTTCCGGTCGGTGCGGAAAACCACGCGCTGATCCACCGCATCCTGCGCAACGCCTGGGCCTTCCACGGCCGCGTCGCCTCGCGCGAGCAGGTGCAGGTCGAGATCTCCTATCCGCATCACCGGCCATGGGTCGACCTGTTCCTACAATGGTGGGACCACGGCTTCCGCGACTGGCGCGCCCGCGCGCCGGCGGATGCGGCGCTGGTCTTCACCTGCGAGCTGGGCCCGCAGCCCTATGCCATCACCGGCCGCGACGGCAACGACAGCACCGACCGCTGGGCGGAATCGCTGATGCTGCGCGACATGGCCCGCGCGTTGTGGGCGGGCGACCGCGGCTGATCAGCCGGCCCCGAGGACCGTCGGGTCGAACGCCGCCAGATCCATCCCCTGCGTGATGCCGCAGGGATAGAAGCCGGCCCGATAGACGGCGAAGACCTTCTCGAGCAGCGGATCCCCGCCCTTGACATACCGGGCCAACGCCACGCCCTTCAGCGTTTCGAGACTGTCATAGGCCACGGTCAGCCAGAATTCCTCGGCCGGCGTGATGGTCTTGCGGATCTTCTTCTTGCGCAGATCGCGCTCGAAATCCCCCATCGCGTTCCATTGCGCCTCGGCGGCGGCGTCGATGATCGCCCTGCCCTCGCGGCCGGCCGGCGAAGACCAGAATTCGGCAAGCCTCTGTTCGAGGCTGTCGCGCCAGATCCGGTATCCCGGCGGCGGATCCTGCTCGTTCTCCAGCAGCATCGCCTCGGCCAGGTCGCGGATGACGACGGAGCCTTGGGGCAGCAGCTCCGGCCGACTGCCGGAGAGCATATGCGCATCGGCAAGGAACCGAACCGGCTCGAGCACGTGATCCGTATCCATGTCAGAAGCCGGCCTTTCTCAAGCGACACCAGTGCATTGCCCGTTATCGGGGTTCATCGTCATAGCCTTGGGCCGGAATTTCAAAATGCCAACCCACTTGCCCCTGCAGGCGAGCAGCCGGTATTTTTTGGATCACCTGTCTTGATGAAGGATACGAACCTCGTCATTGCCCATCTTCATCGCAAGATAATCCCCGTCAACGGCACGCACGTTCTCTGTCTTTTCGAAACGCGCAGGACAGACCGCTATCCCGGCTATATCCTTGCATCATTGCGAGATCCGCAGAACTTTCGCCGCAACAAGAAAATCGTCAACCGGGATTCTCAATGCAGCGCCTGCTCGCACGGGCAGTTCCCACGACCCTTTCACGGAAGCTCATCGCCTCCCATACTGCGCAACTGTCCCTGCCTCAAAAATGGTCCCGGACTATCTTACAAGATCCCACCATTCATCCTCCTTGAACGAGGAGTCCAGTTGTTCATAGCCGGATCCCAGAAACTGCGTTTCCAGAACGACGTCTGCGTGCCCCAAATCTATCGGCTCCGATTCATCCGCAGCAAACAGAAGATGGTTGGATTTCAGATCAAGGAAAAGGGGCCTATACAGAATCTGCCCGACAACGATGGCATTCAGCGGGAACTGTTCGAGCCAGAATTGATTTGCGGACAGGTTGCGATTTGCAAACAGGTCCACCGATCCGTATCTCCCTCCGTCACTGATCGCCAGAAACTCGTCCCAGAAGGCCGAACCGGAATTCGGCCGAGCGATCCCTTCCGGCACATCCCCAATCAACGGGGCGGCCGGTTCGCTACGCAGTTTCTCCCTCAGCGACTCTATGCGCTGTCTCAGACGGTCATTCATGGTGGTCCTACGATATCGATGACGATCGGTGTGCCCGGCGGCAGATTTCTAATCTGCGGCCAGATCTGCTGGGTGCCGATATGCCAGTTGGTGAAGCTGTCAAGGAATCGCAGATTACTTGCTGCATCCGGGCCGTTCAACTGAAGCTCGTGAACATGATCCGGTTGCATCCGTTGCGTTACCCTCTCGATGAGCTTGTTGGCAAAGGCGGGATTCCTTTCGCCATACTGGTTCCATATCCGCCGAATCATGTCCTGCCTGTATGCCCGTGTGACCGCGGGATCGCGTGACACGGGACTCGCGGCGCGGGACAACAGGCCCTGCTCGCCCAGCTGTTGAAGTGCCTGTGCTTTCCTTTGGAATTCGACGCGCGGCATTCTTGGGTCATATTCAACCCTCACTCGATGCGGAACCACCCCGCCGCACCCGTTCAGCCCCAGGGGATCCACCCAGCCGTTCGGATCGGCGACATAGCCCTGGGGCCGGAAGCCGCCCTCGAGGCCGATGGGGTCGGGCGCCAGGTATTGCGCCGCGTCCGGGTCGTAATAGCGGAAGCGGTTGTAATGCAGCCCGCTTTCCGGGTCCAGGAACTGGCCCTGGAAACGGATCGGGCAGTCCGGCGCCGCGTCGTCGTTGGCGGCGCGGCGGCGCAGATCGGCGATCTCGCCCCATAGCGACGGCTCGGCCCGCCAGACCACCTCGGCGCCGTCCTCGGAGAACATCTCGCGCGGGGTGCCGATATGGTCGGTGACGATGTAATGCAGCGCCCCGTCCTGGACCTGCGCCAGCGGGCGGAAGCTGCCCGGCTCGTAGACCCAATGCCGCGCCGCCTGCCATGCCGCGCTGCCGTCGGCGGCCAGCGGCGCCTCGGCGATCAGCCGGTCGCCCTCCCATTGATAGGCGGCGCCCTGCCCATCCGACAGCCGCGCGACGCGGCGGCCGAAGGGGTCGTAGCGATAGCGCCAGCGCCGGCCCTCGGGCGTTTCCAGCGCCGCCATCTGGCCCAGCCCGTCCCATTCCATGCGCCAGATGCGGGGGCGGAAGCCGGGCTCCTCGATGCGCTTCTCGATCACCCGGCCGCAATCGTCGTGACGATAGAGGACCTTGCCGCGCCGCCGCACCCGGCCGCCGGCGGTCTCGACCGGCTGGGCCACGCCCGCCTCGATCACCGCCGCAAGGTTGCGGGCCGGGTCGTATTCGAACTGCTGCAACGGCGCCTTGTCGCTGAGCCGCGCGGTCACCTGGCCGCGGACGTCGTAGCGGTTCTCGATGCTGCCCATGCTGCGGTCATGGATCGCGGTGGCGCGGTCCAGGCGGTCCCAGGCATAGCTGCGATGCAGCCGCGCCCCCATGCGGGTGGCGTCGCCGAAGCCGCTGGCGGCGCCCAGCCGGCCCAGCCGCGCCTCTTCGGGCAGGCGGGCGAAGGGGCCGGCGATCTGCTCGGCCAGGTTGCCGGCGAGGGTGTGGCCCTGCGACAGGGCGAAGCCCGCCCCGGAATGGCGCAATTGCTCAAGCCCGCGCGGATCGTGGCGGAAGCCCAGCGGCTGGTGGCCGGCGACGGTCAGCGCCACCGGCAGGCCGGCGCGGCTATAGGCGGCGGTCAGGTGCAGCACGTCGCCCGAGCGCGCGATCCTTTGCCCCGCCAGGTCGTAATCCGAGGCGATCTCGCGCCCGTTCAGCCGCTCGGCGACCACCCGTCCCAGCGCGTCGTAATCGTATTCGACGGTCGCGTCGCCGTTCTCGGCCCGGACCAGCAGGCCGCGCCGGTCATAGGCGAAGCGCGTCTCGGACCAGCCCTGCCCGTCCTGCACCCGCATCCGCACGAGCCGGCCGGCAGGGGACCAGTCGTAATGGCGCTGGCTGCCATCGGGCGCGGTGGCCAGGATCACCCGCCCCGCCGCGTCCAGCGCATAGCGGGTGACCAGCCCGGAATAGTCGCGCTCGGCCACCACGCGGCCGGCGGGGTCATAGCGGTATTCGTAGCGTTCGCCCCGTTCGTTGACGACGGCGGTCAGCCGCATCTCGCGATCATGTTCAAACCGCAGGCGATGGCCCTTGGCGTCCACGGTCTCGAGCGGCAGGTCGAAGGCGCCGTAGCGGTAATGGCGGGCATTGCCGTCCGGGTCGATGATGGCGGAAAGCTGGCCCTCGGCGTCCCATTCGATCCGCGTCGCCGCGCCGTCCGGGCGCTCGACGGCACGGACATTGCCGCGCGGATTGTCGGGGCCGCGCGTCACGTCGAAGCGGGTCGCGGCGCCGATCTGGTCGGTCGTCCACAGCAGCCTGCCCTCGGTGTCGCGCAGGCTGCGGACCTCGTTGCCGTCCGGGTCGCGGAAACGGTTCGGCCGCATCAGCGGATCGTAGAAGATGCGCTCCTGCACGTCGCCGGGCATGTCGATGCGCAGCACCTCGCCCTTGGCGCCAAGGCCAAGGCTGGTGACGCGGCCAAGCGCGTCGGTCATGCCGACCAGGTTGCCGCGGGCATCGTGGCGGAACGCGCTGCGGTTGCCGGCCGGGTCGGTCACGGCGCGCAGCAGCCCGTCGGGGCCATAGTCCCACTGCGTCACCGCGCCCTCGGGGTCGGTGGCGCGGATCAGATTGCCCGAGGCGTCATAGGCGAATTCGCTGCGTCCGCCCAGCGGATCGACGCGCGCCGTGACGTGGAAGGCCGCGTCCCATTCGGTCAGCCAGACCTGCCCCGTCGGGTCGGTCTCGCGCCAGACCAGGCCGTCCTCGGTCCAGTCCCAGACGGTGACGGCGCCCTCGTCGCTGCGGGTGACAGTGCGGCGGCGGGCCAGGTCATAGTCCAGGGTGCCGCCGGCATGGCCGCTGTCGGACCACAGCCGCCGGATGCGGCCATCGGGCCCGTATTCGTAATGGACATGCGTGTCCTTGGCGTCATGCCAGCCGGTCAGCCGGCCCTGATCGTCATAGTCGTAACGCAGATCGCCGGTCTGGGACGAGCGCACCTGCACCAGCTGCCCGGCCCGGTTGTAGTCCCAGGAAAAGACGCAATCCTGCCCGTCCGGCGCGTCCAGCACCGCGTGGCGGATCAGCCCGCCGGCGCTGTGGACGGCCAGGGCGAAACCGTCGGAATGCTCGACCCTGCGCAAGCCGTCCGGACCGTAGAGGAAGGCGATGCGGTTGCCGTTGCGGTCCTCGATCCGGGACAGGCGGCGGGTGTCGCCGCCCTCGTCGGCAAAGACCAGGAAAAGCTGGCTGCGGCGGTCCAGCACGAACAGCTCGGCCGAGCGGCGGCCCAGCAGCTCCAGATGCGGAAAGCGCAGGTTGTGGCTGAGAACCTCGTCGCCGGGGGTGTGGAAGGTGATGAGCGTGCCTTCGTCGTTCTGGAAGGTGACGGTCTCGGGCCCCATGCGCAGGTGCTGCGCCCAGGTGCCGGCCCAACCCTTGCCCTGGATGCCGGTGGACTCGACCGCATGGGTGCGCTGCAGTACCAGCGGGATGGTGCCGGGAATGGCCAGGTCGGTGCGTGTCTCCATGAAGCGGCCGGTGGCCACGTCCACCGGGCAGCCGAAGCCGGTGCGGCAGCCGTTCGGCGCCTCGCCTGCATGAGCGACCGAGGGATCGCCGCCCTTGGGCCTGCGGCCACCGATCGGCAGCAGGTCCGCCGCGATCACCGCGAGATTCGCCAGCCGGCTTTGCCAGCCCACGTCGATGGCCAGCGCGATGGCGCTGGTGTCGATGTCGATGGCGATGTTGGGCACGCCGTCGTTGATGGTGCCGTCGCAGGTGGTCTTGTGGCCGATGCGGGCGATGGGCCAGTTGTTGGCGAAGACCGTCTCGGCCCCCTCGGCTACCTTCGAGACGGCGTGGTCCGAGCAATCGACCACGTCGTTGACCCGCGCCACCGGCTTGTTGCGAAAGAACACGTTGGCCGAGCCGGTCTTGATCGTGCCCTTGTTGGTGCCGTATTGCCCGGCGACCGAGGCGAAGCCGAAGCCGATGCCGCCGACCAGACCCGCCGCGCCGGCCGCCGCCACCGCCAGCATGATCGGCCCCAGCGCCGCGCCGGCCGTCACCACCACCAGCGCCGCCACCGCCACCGCCGCGACCGCGCCCAGCACCATGGCCCCCAGCGACCAGCCGCTGACATGGGCGATGGGATGGCCGACCGTCGCCGGCATCTCGCCGTCCTCGGCGATGCGCTCGAAACCCATGGCCTCCATCGCCCAGCCGCCAAGCGCCTCGCCGGCCTTGAAGCCGATGAAGCCGGCGACCATGCCGGCCGCGAC
>NZ_JAEHFP010000111.1 GCF_016446475.1 Paracoccus binzhouensis
CGCGGCCGGCCGGATGCGCGTCATCGCCTGCGGCATGGCCGGCGCCCGCGGCGGCTGGGCCGAGGCCGAATACCGCGCCGTCCCCTGCCCGCCCATCGACCCGCGCCGCGCCATCCGCGCCCCCGCCCGCGACCCGCGGCTGGATGTCCGCATCCTGCCCGGCCTGTCGCAGGCCGAGCCCCCCGACGTCATGCGCGGCGAGGAAACCCAGATCGCCGGTTTCCTGGCCGAGAACCCCGGTTTCGACGGCGCGCTCTGCCTGCCCGGCACGCATAGCAAATGGGTGCGCCTGTCGCAGGGCCGGGTCGAGCGTTTCCGCAGCTTCATGACCGGCGAGGTCTTTTCGCTGCTTGCCGGCCAGTCGGTGCTGCGGCTGACCATCGACGCGGCCCGCCCCGACCCTGCGGCCCTTGCCGAAGCCGGGGCCGAGGCGCTGGCCGATCCCCGTGCCGCGCAATCCGGGCTGTTTCCCCTGCGCGCCGCCGCCCTGCTGCAGGGGCTGGCGCCGGCTCAGGCGGCCGGTCGCCTTTCGGGCCTGCTGATCGGCGCCGAACTGGCCGCCGCGCGCGACTTCTGGCAGGACGGCCCGACCGCGATCATCGGCGCGCCCGACCTGGCGCGGCTTTACGAAACCCTGCTGCTGGCGGCCGGCGCGCAGGCATGCCACAAGGACGGCACGGCGCTGGTCCTGGCCGGCCTTGCCGCCGCCAGCCTCGATTTGCCGGAGGACACATGACCCTGCCCATCATCGCCATCCTGCGCGGCCTGACCCCGGCCGAGGCCCTGCCCGTCGCCCGCGCCCTGGTCGATGCCGGCATCGACCGCATCGAGGTGCCGCTGAACTCGCCCGACCCGCTGGAAAGCATCCGGCTGATGACAGGGGGGCTGGCCGGGCAGGCGACCATCGGCGCCGGAACCGTGCTGACGGTGGATGAGGTCGCGCAGGTGGCCGATGCCGGCGGGCGGATGATCGTCTCGCCCAATGCCGATCCGGCGGTGATCGGCGCGACGCGGGCGCGCGGCCTGCAATCCTGGCCCGGCGTCTTCACCGCCACCGAATGCTTCGCCGCCATCGCCGCGGGCGCGACCGGGCTGAAGCTGTTTCCCGCCGACCAGGCCGGCACCGGCACGCTCAGGGCGCTGCGCGCGGTGCTGCCGCGCGACATGCCGGTCTATGCCGTGGGCGGCGCCGGCCCGGCGAATTTCGCCGAATGGCTGGATGCCGGGGCGCAGGGCTTCGGCATCGGCAGCGCGCTCTATCGCCCCGGCGACGGGGCCGAGACGGTCGCGGCCCGCGCGCGCGACATCGTGGCGGCGCTGCGGGCCTGCGCATGAACGCGCGGGTCTTCGACCCCCGCATCTGCGAACTGGGCGAAGGCGCCTTCTGGCATCCCGAACGCGCCCAGCCCTTCTGGTTCGACATCCTCGGCCGCCGGCTTTTGTCGCGGCTGGACGACGGGACCGAGCTGGAATGGCGCTTCGAAGAGATGGTCTCGGCCGCGGGCTGGATCGACCGCGACCGCCTGCTGATCGCCAGCGAAACCGGGCTGATCCGCTTCGACCTGCGCGACGGCCGCCAGGAACGGCTGGCCGCGCTGGAAGCCGACCGGCCCGGCAACCGCTCGAACGACGGGCGGGCCGATGCTTTCGGCGGTTTCTGGATCGGCACGATGGAACGCGACGGAAGGGCTGGAAAGGGGGCGATTTATCGCTATCTTGACGGAGAGTTGCGCCTGCTGCGGGGGAACATGTCCATCCCGAATGCGATCTGCTTTTCTCCCGACGGTCGCCTGGCCTATTTCGCCGACACCGCCGCCCAGACCGTCTGGTCGCAAGACCTGGACGCGCGCGGCTGGCCCTGCGCCGAGGCCCGCGTCTTCCTGGACCTGGCCGGGACCGACCAGTTCCCCGACGGCGCCGTCACCGACGCGCAGGGGCGGTTCTGGAACGCGCGCTGGGGCAGCGGCGCGGTCGCCTGCCATGCGCCGGACGGCCGCCTGCTGCGCCGCCTGTCCTTGCCCGCCAGCCAGCCCAGCTGCCCGGCCTTCGGCGGCCCCGGCCTTGCGCAGCTGATCGTGACCAGCGCCGCCGAGGGCCGGCACGGGCCGCAGGACGGCCGGACCTGGCTGCTGGATCCCGACGCCCAGGGCCGGCCGGAACCGCGGGTCCGGGCATGATGCCACGCACATTCGGCCTGCTGCCGGACGGCCGGCCGGTGATGCAGGCGACGATCTCGGGCCATGGGCTGACGGCCTCGGTCATCACGCTGGGTGCCTCGCTCCAGGATCTGCGGCTGGCCGGGATCGGGCATCCGCTGGTGCTGGGCTTTCCGCGGCTCGCGCCCTATCTGGACGAGGGCCGCTATTTCGGCGCGGTGATCGGGCGCTATGCCAACCGCATCGCCCATGGCCGCGCGGCGCTGGACGGGCAAAGGCTGCAGCTGGACCGCAACCAGGACGGCCGCCACATGCTGCACGGCGGCCACGACGGCTGCGGCACGCGCAACTGGATGCTGGCCGACTGGGACGAAAGCTCGGTGGCGCTGGCCGATCACCTGCCCGCGGGCCACATGGGCTTTCCCGGCGCCATGCTGATCCGCGCGACCTGGTCCATCCTGCCCGGCCCGGTCCTGATGCTGACCATCCTGGCCACCTCGGACGACACCACCTTCTGCAACTTCGCCCAGCACAGCTATTTCAACCTGGATGGCACCGATACCGTGGCCGGCCACCGGCTGACCGTCCCGGCCGAAACCTACCTGCCGGTGGACGAGGACATGATCCCACTGGGCGCGCCCGCGGCGGTCCAGGGCACGCATCTGGATTTCCGCAATCCCGTCACCCTGGCCGAGCGGCTCAAGGGGCCGCGCATCGACCACAACCTCTGCCTTTCGGACCGGCGCCGCATCGTGCCGCGCAAGGCGGCGGTGCTCCAGGCGGGCGGGCTGATGATGACCCTGCGCTCGACCGAGCCGGGGCTGCAAGTCTATGCCGGCGAACACCTGGCGCCCGGCGCGCCCGGCCTTGGCGGCCGGCCCTATGGCCGCCATGCCGGCATCGCGCTGGAATCGCAGCTCTGGCCGGACGCGCCCAACCATGCCGGCTATCCCTCGGCGCGGCTGGAGGCGGGGCAGCTCTACCGCCAGACCACGGTGATGAGCTTTCACCGCAGCCCCAAAGGTTGACGCAAGGTCCGGTCCCGAACTAATGCGGGTTCCAGGGAGGATTCATGGACCCCGCATCGACCGAAACCCTTTCCGCCACGGGGGGCCCGCCGCCCTTCGCGGCGCAATTGCACGCCCGCCTGCGCCAGCGCATCATCCGCGGCGAGCTGCCGCCCGGCACGCGCCTCTCCGAACAGGAGATCGCCGACCAATGCGCCCTGTCGCGCCAGCCTGTGCGCGAGGCCTTCATCCGCCTCGCCGGCGAGGGCCTGCTCGAGGTGCGGCCGCAGCGCGGCACCTTCGTCACCCGCATCGACATGGAATGGGTGCTGTGTACGCGCTTCATCCGCGAATCGGTCGAGGCCGACACCGTCCGCCTGGCCGCCGCCTGCGCCCCGCCCCAGGATTGCGAGGCCCTGTTCGCCCAGATCGCCCGGCAAGAGGCCGAGGCCGACCCCACCGCGCTGGCCCAGCTGGACGAGGAATTCCACGCCACCCTGGCCGCGATCGCCGGCAAGGCAAGGGTCTGGAGCCACCTGCAGCAGATGAAGATGCATCTCGACCGCGCCCGCCACCTGCTGACGGCGATGACGCCCAAGGACACCATGCTGGCCCAGCACCGCGCCGTGGCCGAGGCCATCGCCGCCCGCGACCCCGACCGGGCCGAGGCCGCCATCCGCCAGCACCTGCGCCGCGTGCTGCTGGACCTGCCCGGCGTGCTGCGGCTGTCGCCCGACTATTTCACCAAGACCGACACGCTGGCGGAAACCCTGGCCGCCGAAAGCTGACGGCCTTCTTCGTTCTCCAAATACCCATTGCGACCGCGCCGCCGGCCGCTGCCTTGCCAGCTTCCGCGCAGCCTCTCCGCTTCACCGTTTCCGAAATACGCGCCCACCCGCGCGGTCAATCGCGGCAGCGCACCCTCTGGCGCTGCTCGCCCAGGCCCTCGATGCCCAGCCGCATGACCTCGCCCCCGCGCAAGAACACCGGCGGCGTCGCGCCCATGCCGACTCCCGGCGGCGTGCCCGTCGTGATCACATCCCCCGGCATCAGCGTCATCAGCCGCGAGCAATAGGCGACGATCTCGGCCACGCCGAAGATCATCGTCGCGGTCGAGCCCTGCTGGCGGCGCAGCCCATCCACCTCCAGCCACAGCTCCAGCGCCTGCGGGTCGGGCACCTCGTCGCGCGTCACCAGCCAGGGGCCGATCGGGCCGAAGGTATCGAAGCCCTTGCCCTTGTCCCAGGTGCCGCCGCGCTCGGCCTGCCATTCGCGCTCGCTCACGTCGTTGACCACGCAATAGCCGGCGACATGGTCCAGTGCCGCCGTCTCGGAAACATGGCTCGCGCGCGAACCGATGACCACGCCCAGCTCGACCTCCCAATCGGTCTTCTGCGCGCCGGGCGGGATCACCACGTCGTCGTCCGGGCCGATGATGCAGCTGGTCCATTTGTTGAACACCACCGGCTCGGCCGGCACCGGCAGCCCGGCCTCGGCGGCGTGGTCGGCATAGTTCAGCCCGATGGCGACGAATTTCGGCACCTGGCCCACGCAGGGCCCCAGCCGCGGCTGGCCCGAGACGATGGGCAGCCCGTCCAGGTCCAGCGCCGCGATCCCGGCCAGCCCCTCGGGCCCCAGCACCGCGCCGGCGATGTCGGCGACATGGGCCGACAGGTCGCGGATGCGGCCTTCGGCGTCCAGAAGCCCCGGCTTTTCCCGGCCCGGCGGGCCATAGCGCAGCAGTTTCATCCCTGATCCTTTCGCTTGTCCGGGCCCGTTCAGCCGCGCCCGACAAAGGGCATGTTCGTCGCCATCACCGTCATGTGCAGCACATTGGCGCCCTCGGGCAGGCTGGCCATGTGCAGCACCGCCTCGGCCACGTTCGCGGCGTCCATCACCGGCTCGGGCCGGATCGAGCCGTCGGCCTGCGGCGCGCCCTGCGTCGCCACGGCGGCAATCATCTCGGTCGCAGCATTGCCGGCGTCGATCTGGCCGCAGGCGATGCCGAACGGCCGCCCGTCCAGCGCCAGCGTCCGCGTCAGCCCCGTCACCGCGTGTTTCGAGACCGTATAGGGCACCGAGCCGGGGCGCGGCGCCTCGGCCGCGATCGAGCCGTTGTTGATGATCCGCCCGCCCATCGGCTGCTGCCGCCGCATCTGCCGGAAAGCGGCGCGGGCGCACAGGAACATGCCGTCGATGTTCACCCGCGCCACGCCCTGCCACTCCTCCCAGGAAATCTCGTCGATCAGCCGCGAGATCAGGATGGCGCCGGCATTGTTGAACAGCACGTCCAGCCGCCCCCATTGCGCCACCGCGCGGGCAAAGGCGGCATCGACCGCCTCGGGCACCGTCACGTCGCAGGGCAGGACCAGCGCCTGCGGATGGCCGTCCGCGGTCTCGGCCAGGGCCGCCTCGCGCCGGCCGATCAGCCCGACGCGCCAGCCGGCGTCAAGAAACCGCCGCGCGGTCAGCCGGCCGATGCCGCTGCCGCCGCCGGTGATCAGGATGGTCTTCATCTGTCGCGCCCCCTCGGCTTTCGCGGCGCGGATGCTAGCGGCACGGCCCCGCAAGGAAAAGGGCCGCCCGCCAGGCGGCCCCGCACGTCAGGCATCGGGATCCCAGCCGCTGATCTGCTTGCTGTCCATGAACTCCTCCAGCCCCCAGACGCCGCCCTCGCGCGCCCGGCCCGAGGCCTTGACGCCGCCGAAGGCCGAGCCCCTGCCCCGGCCCTGCCCGTTCATCTCGACCATACCGGCGCGCAGCTGCCGCGCCAGCCGGTTGCGCCGTGCGCCGTCGCTGGTCTGCACATAGTTGGTCAGGCCATAGATCGTGTCGTTGGCGATCGCGACCGCCTCTTGCTCGCTGTCGAAGGGGATGATCGACAGCACCGGGCCAAAGATCTCCTGCCGGGCGATGGTCATGTCGTTGGTCACGTCGGCAAAGACCGTCGGGCGCACGAAATAGCCGCGATTGACGCCCTCGGGCAGGCCGGGGCCGCCGGCGACCAGGCGCGCGCCCTCGTCGATGCCCTTCTGGATCAGGTCCTGGATCTTGTCCCATTGCTGCTTGCTGACCACGGGGCCGATATGGCGCCCCGGCTGGTGGGCCGTCGCCACCGCGGTCTCCTCGGCCACCTTGCGGGCCTGCTCGACCGCGGTTTCGTAAAAGGACCGCTCGACCAGCATCCGCGTCGGCGCGTTGCAGGACTGGCCGCTGTTGTAGAAGCAATGCCGCGCCCCGCGCGTCACCGCCTTGTCGTCGGCATCGGCAAAGACCAGGTTGGCGCCCTTGCCGCCCAGTTCCAGCGCCACCTTCTTCAGCGTATCGGCAGCCGCCTTGGTGATGGCGATGCCGGCGCGGGTCGAGCCGGTAAAGCTGATCATGTCCACGTCGGGATGCACCGAAAGCTGCGAGCCCACGCCCGCGCCGTCGCCGTTCACCATGTTGTAGACCCCCGGCGGCAGCCCGGCCTCGTCCACGATCTCGGTAAAGACGACCGAGGACAGCGGCGCGATCTCGCTGGGCTTCAGCACCACGGTATCGCCGGCCAGCAGCGCCGGGATCACCTTCAGCGTGACCTGGTTCATCGGCCAGTTCCAGGGCGTGATCAGCCCGACCACGCCGACCGGCTCCCATGCCACCATGCTGGTCGGCGTGTCGGGGCGCAGCGGCCGGATGAACTCGAAATCCCGGAACGCCTCGATGAAGGTCTCGATGTGATAGCTGCCCGCCGCGGCCTGGTCGTTCAGCGACATGTCCTGCGGCGCGCCCATCTCGGCACTGATGGCGGCGGCCATGTCGGGCGCGCGGCGCTTGTAGATTTCCAGGATCTTCTCGACATGGGCCAGTCGCTGGGCCGGGGGCGTCGCCGCCCAGGCCGGGAAGGCCGCCTTGGCCGCGGCCACCGCCGCATCGGTGTCGGCCTGGCCGCCCAGGCTGATCACCGCCACCGCCTCCTCGGTCGAGGGGTCGATCACCTCCAGGTCGTTGGGCGCGCGCGGCGCAACCCATTCGCCGCCTATGTAGAATTTCCGCTTGTCGGCAAGTCCGCTCATGAGAGCCTCCCTTGATCTGCGATTGGCCCGCAGACTGGCACCCGCAAGACCGGGCTGCAAGCCGCAGCGGCCCTGCGAATTATCACGACTGAACAGATCGAGTTGGACAATCCGCCGCAGATGCCTATCTTGTCGCCGAAGGCCAACCGAAAGGATCTGCAATGTCCCTGCGCATCAACGACACCGCCCCGGATTTCACCGCCAATTCGACCGAGGGCCAGATCAGTTTCCACAACTGGATCGGTGACAGCTATGCGGTTCTTTTCTCGCATCCGCGCGATTTCACCCCGGTCTGCACCACGGAATTCGGCGTGGTGGCGCAGCTGGTGCCCGAGTTCGAGAAGCGCGGCACCAAGGTTCTGGGCGTCTCGGTCGATTCGGCCGAGGACCACGGCAAATGGAAGGCCGACATCGAGAAGGTCGCAGGCGTCCCGGCGAATTTCGCCATCATCGACGACACCGAACTGACGGTGGCCAAGGCCTATGACATGCTGCCGGCCGATTACTACCTGCCGGCCGAGGGCCGCACGCCGCAGCATTCGGCCACGGTGCGCACGGTCTTCATCATCGGGCCGGACAAGAAGGTGCGGCTGACGATGACCTATCCGATGTCGGTCGGCCGCAACTTCGCCGAGATCATCCGCGCGCTGGACGCGGTGCAAAAGACCGACGGCGTGCCGCTGGCCACCCCGGCGAACTGGGAACCGGGCCAGGACGTGATCGTGGCGCTGGCGCTGGACGACGCGGCGGCCGAGGCGAAATACGGCCAGCTGAACAAGGCGCTGCCCTATCTGCGCTTTGCCAAGGATCCGGCCTGATCCTGCAAGGCCGCGGCACCGCCCGCGGCCTTTCTACCGGCGTGCCAGCCGCCGCTTGTGGCGCCACGCGATCAGCTTGTTGACGATCTGCCGGCGCTGCTTGATCAATCCGTAAAGCGGGTGCCGCCCGCCTGCCGACCGCTTGCCCTTGCCGTCTTCGATCTGGCTTTCCACGCCGGTCGTCGTGACCAGAGGCGGCCAGACCGCCAGCCCCCGGTCGTTGCGGGTCAGCCAGTGGCGGAAATGATTGTCCACGCCCGCCGTGATGCGCCGATGAGTGCGGACAAAGGTTTCGGCCCCCTGCCGCGACCAGAGCAGCGCGGTGGCCGTCATCGGAAAGTAATGGGCGCGGGTCAGCTCATGATGCCGACCCGCAACCTCGAACCCCATGACCGGGGTATAGATCTTGTGCTGTCTGGCGCCGAGATTGATCAGATCCCAGTCGCGATCATGCCGGTCCAGCCAGCCCATGAGGACGCGCATCCCCTCGGCAAAGCCCGGCTGCAGCTGCATGTCATCCTCGAACACCAGGCCATATTCGGCGCCGCTGTCCAGAAAGCGCCGCGCACAGTCGAGATGGCTGAGATAGCAGCCGATCTCGCCCCCGCGCAAAGGCCGGCCCATATAGGCCATCGCCCCAGCGGGATCGTAATCGGGAAATTCCTCGACCCGCAGCGCCCTGCCGTCAAAGGCCGGGACGCGCTCGAAGGGCACGCCCGCCTCGTCCAACTGCCGGGAGGCTGAACGAAGCCGCTCGTCCGAGCCGTCCAGGTTGATGAGATAGGCGGGAAGGCGCATCTATCCGCCCCTCGCGACCAAGCAATCCGACAAGCCAAGGACACTCATGTCTCGTCCTCCCACCAACCGGTGCGGTCGCGGCGGTGCAGCGCCCGGAGCCGGGCAAAAGCCGTATCGTTGACCTGCATCCGATCATAGACCGTCTTGAGGATCATCCCCGCAGAACCAGCGGCGAAGAAGGGCTCCAGCCGCCAATACATGTTGCGCAGCGTATCGTCGGTGCCGACGGTAAAAACCGACATCCCCTCGAAAAGCGGAACCAGTTCGGTCTGGAGTTCTTCGATCCGCTCCGGCAGCGGCGCCGATGTCTCCGCACCGCGGACATAGCGGTCGGATTCACCGATCTTGACGGTATTGGCCAGAAGCGAGGCCATCATCGCGACCGCGCGGGCCTGCGGATCAGGGCCATGGTCGGCAAAGGTATCCGCCGCCGAGATCAGCCAGCGCAGGTTCAGGTGCCGACACAGAAACTCCGCCTCCTGCGCCCAAAGCGCGGTGAATTGGCCGAGACTTTCGGCCAGCCGCACCTCGCGACGGATCAGAACGATCAGCGTGGCGTGATGCAGCAAAAGCTCGGGGCGGCCCGAAAACTCGCAGCGCAGGTTTGCCAGGTGCCGCTCCAGCGACTTATCCGAGCCGCGGGTCTGCACCGGCTCGCCCGCCTGGACGATCCGCTCGCGCATCGCGACCAGGTCGGGGGCGGCCAGGACATGTCGCCGCGCGCCCCAACGCTTGCGATGCTGATTGAGCGAAAAGAAGCGCTCTAGCCGGGATTTCCTGCGCCTGACCATTCGCCTATGTCCGCCGCGAGACGATCGCATCCAGTTGCGGATCGAAACTGAAATCAAGGTTCGCCAGCGCGGCGCGATAGCCAGCGCTCAGGTCGTCGCTTCCAATCTCATCCTTCGGCCGGGCCGAGGCGTTCACATAGGCCTTGAGCCGGCGCGATGCCTGTTTCTGGTCGATGAAGGGCCGGATCTTGCGCCCGAACGGATAATAGAACAGCCTGTCACGCAGATCGCGGATCTTGGGCCGGGGAGTGCGGGACACCCCGCCGTTGAACCATTGGCTCGCCAGCGCCGTTTCGCGAGCGGTGCGGAACCAGGCCAGGCTGAAAAGCACCTGATCCCAGACATTCGGATGCTGGTCGCAAAGCCGCACCCATTCCGCCAGCATCCTGCCCGTCGCCTCGGTGGCGTTAAGGTAAATCAAATAGGAAATATCTTCCCACCCCGCGCGGCGGACGAAAGCCACATCAAAGGGATTGCCCATCAGAAAGCTGGGCGGCCGCAGGATCGCTGCATCCGCGTCGATCCAGCAGACCGGGCGGCCGCTGTCTTGCCAGGCCGCCTGGATCACCCGCGCCTTGAGCCCGGTATTGGCGACCCATGACCCGCGCGACGCCACCGGCTCGATCCGATGGGGCAGGCCGTAGCGGTCCAGCGAGGCGCGCAGATCGGCGGCAAGCGCCTCATATGGCGTATCGGTGGTATAGTAGGAAACGAAAAGCGGCGGCTCGCCCTGGGGGGTTTCGTAAAGCGCGATCTCTTGCGTGAGATCGGCCGTGCAGGCCAGATCGACACCGTCCGGGCGGCGCAGATGGGCAATCACCCTGCCCCGCGGGTCCGCCAGCGCCTCTGGCACCGGCCGGAAGGACAGGCCCGCCCCTGCGATATAATCCGAAGGTGTCATGCTAGGAGTCCACGCGGCGCGCCAGCCTGCGCCGAACAAGCCCGCGGTAATAACTTGCCTTAAGGAAACGGGCCGGATTCCTCTTTTCACAGGGCCGCTGCATCTCCGCAACGGTTCGCTCCTGGGCTAGATGCGAAAGCCCCTGTCCCGGAGGGGCATGATGCACGACACGCGGGGCGACCAACCAAGCTCGCGAATCATACAAGTCCACGGGCCAGTCGGACACGAAACTGACCGGGGTCATCGCCTGCAACAGCTCATGCGCCATGTTTCGGGACAGCGTGTAGCCGGTGCAGCCCGATGCCCGTCGCGTCGGACGATACATCAACCACCGACCGGCTTTCCTGCGTTGCCAGGGCAGCGCGCGGCCGGAATAGTGATACAGCAAGGCCAACGTATCGGTCAAATGGTGCCCCGCACGAATGAAGTCGGGAAAGTCCGGCGTCAGGATTGCATCATCCTCAAGCACGAGCGCCCCATCAAGACCCTCGGCCATGATAATCTCGTAAATACGCCGATGCGACAAGGCGCAGGCAAATTCCGAATCCGTCATCGGCCGTTTCAGTCGATCCTGAGCGGCGTCGCGGTCGATCATCGGCAAGTATTCCGGCGGCAGGCCCCGCCGTCCATCGACCCCGTAGACCAGGCGCCATTGCAAGCCGTTTTCGGCAAGCCGGTCCAACAATGGCTGACGACGCGCCTCGTCGCCTGCCAATGTCAATACGAAGATCGGCCAATTCGTCTGCATCGTTGATATCCCGTCCCGCCGAACATGGAGGAGCCCCGGCATTGCCGAGGCTCCAACAGTCGAATCGCGGCGAAAGCCTCAGCCTTCGGCCGATTCCTCTTTCTTCTCGGTGATCTCTTCACCGGTCTCCTGGTCGACCATCTTCATGCCCAGGCGCACCTTGCCGCGGTCGTCGAAGCCCAGAAGCTTGACCTTGACCTCCTGGCCCTCCTTCAGCACCTCGTTGGGGTGGTTCAGGCGCTTGTTGGCGATCTGGCTGACATGCACCAGCCCGTCGCGCTTGCCGAAGAAGTTCACGAAGGCGCCGAAATCGACCAGCTTCACGACCTTGCCGACATAGACCTTGCCCTCTTCCGGCTCGGCCACGATCGAATAGATCATGTCATAGGCCTTCTTGATCGAATCGGCATTGGCCGAGGCGATCTTGATGGTGCCGTCGTCGCTGATGTCGACTTTCGCACCCGAGGTCTCGACGATCTCGCGGATCACCTTGCCGCCCGAGCCGATCACTTCGCGGATCTTGTCGGTCGGGATGGTCATCGTCTCGATGCGCGGGGCATGGGCGCTGAACTCGCGCCGGCCTTCGGACAGCGCCTTGGACATCTCGGCCAGGATGTGCAGCCGGCCGTCCTTGGCCTGGGCCAGCGCCTGCTCCATGATCTCGGGCGTGATACCCGCGACCTTGATGTCCATTTGCAGGCTGGTGATGCCGTTTTCCGTGCCCGCGACCTTGAAGTCCATGTCGCCCAGGTGGTCCTCGTCGCCCAGGATGTCGGTCAGCACCGCCCAGCGGCCGTCCTCTTCCAGGATCAGGCCCATGGCGACGCCGGCGACCGGCGCCTTCAGCGGCACGCCCGCATCCATCATCGACAGCGAACCGCCGCAGACCGAGGCCATCGAGGACGAGCCGTTCGACTCGGTGATCTCGGAAACCACGCGGATGGTATAGGGGAAGTCGGTCGCGGCCGGCAGAACGGCCTGCAGCGCACGCCAAGCCAGCTTGCCATGGCCGATCTCGCGACGGCCGGGGCTGCCGACGCGGCCCACCTCGCCCACCGAATAGGGCGGGAAGTTGTAGTGCAGCAGGAAGTTCGAGCGGGAATTGCCATGCAGCGCGTCGATGATCTGCTCGTCGTCGCCGGTGCCCAGCGTGGTCACGACCAGCGCCTGCGTCTCGCCGCGGGTGAACAGCGACG
The DNA here is from genome assembly GCF_016446475.1 of Paracoccus binzhouensis. Classification (GTDB taxonomy): domain Bacteria; phylum Pseudomonadota; class Alphaproteobacteria; order Rhodobacterales; family Rhodobacteraceae; genus Paracoccus; species Paracoccus binzhouensis. The sequence goes on from NZ_JAEHFP010000111.1 coordinate 12,471, forward strand.
AGCCGTGGGTGCGCGGCAGGAAGCCGACTTCGCAGTCGATGGGCCGCACGGTCTTGTTGTCGCGGCCGTCGATGCGCGGGCGGCCGTCGATGATGCCGCCGCGCAGGATGCCCGATTCCAGCTTCTTCAGCGCCGAGCCCAGGTTCGGGTCGAGCCGCTCTTCCTCGGTCAGCCCTTCGAGGATCTTCACCTTCACGGCCTCGATGGTGTCGCGGCGCTCACCCTTGTCGTGGATGGCATAGGCGGCACGCATCTCGGTCTCGCCCAGCGATTTCACGCGGGCGTAAAGCGGGCTGTAATCCGGCGAGGCGAAGGGGAAGGGTTCCTTGGCGGCGGCCTCGGCCAGGTCGATGATCAGGTCGATCACCGGCTGCATCGCCTCGTGGCCGAATTTCACCGCGCCCAGCATCTCGGCCTCGGTCAGCTCATAGGCTTCCGATTCGACCATCATCACCGCGTCGCGGGTGCCGGCGACCACCAGGTCCAGCCGCTGCTCGGGGTTGCCGCGCAGCTGGTCCATGTCCTGCACCTCGGGGTTCAGGACGTATTCGCCATTGGCGAAGCCGACGCGGGCGGCGGCGATCGGGCCCATGAAGGGCACGCCGGAAATCGTCAGCGCGGCCGAGGCGGCGATCATGGCGACGATGTCGGGATCGTTGACCAGATCGTGGCTCAGCACCGTGCACATCACCAGCACTTCATGCTTGAAGCCGGGGGCGAACAGCGGGCGGATCGGACGGTCGATCAGGCGCGCGGTCAGGGTTTCCTTTTCCGAAGGCCGGGCCTCGCGCTTGAAGAAACCGCCGGGGATCTTGCCGGCGGCATAGTATTTTTCCTGGTAATGCACCGTCAGGGGAAAGAAGTCCTGGCCGGGCTTGGGTTCTTTCGCGAAAGTGACGTTGGCCATCACGCTGGTCTCGCCCAGGGTGGCGATGACCGAGCCGTCGGCCTGGCGGGCAACCTTGCCCGTTTCCAGCGTGAGCGTTTCCTGGCCCCACTGGATGGATTTCTTCACTTCATCAAACATCTGGTTTCCTCTGGCGACGCGCCGGCCCTTCCGGTCGCGTCCCGTGTCAAATGGCGGCCCCATTGCCGCCGCCCCTATCCTTCGCATGTGCCCAGGGGCCTGGCGTCACGTCACAGATGGAGACGCCCCATACAGGAAATCAAGGCACATGGAAAGTGGCTTGGCATCCGCCCCGCCCCTGCGAATCGAAGCGGGCGGCGCCCGGTCGGCAGCCGCCCGCCTTGTTCCGCGCATGGGGCGATCAGGCCACGGCCAGCGTTCTGGACGCGGCGGCTTCCTGATCGGCCTTCAGCACCTTCACCGCCTTTTCGGTCCTTTCGGCGGCCGCGTCGGTCGGCCAGGGCCGGGTGCTGAGCGCGGCGACGCGATCGACCATGGTCTGCACGCCCTCCCTGTCCTGGGCCTTGATCGCCCAGGCGCGGGCCAGCGCCTCGGCATCGGGATCGGCGGCTTGGGCCGCGCTTCTGGCCGCGGCTGCGGCTGGGGCCGCAACCTCGTCCGGGGTGGCCGCATCAACCCCGCCGGACGCGGCCGCCGCCTGGGCCGGAGCCTGCGCGGCCAGTACCACGGCGGCCGGCCCC
>NZ_JAEHFP010000112.1 GCF_016446475.1 Paracoccus binzhouensis
CGCTGATCTTCGGCGGCGAGACCACGGTGGCGCTGCGCGGCACCGGCAAGGGCGGGCGCAACCAGGAACTGGCGCTGCGCGTCGCCCTGATGGGCCGGGACTGGCCGGGACACTGGGCCTTCCTCAGCGGCGGCACCGACGGGCGCGACGGGCCGACGGACGCGGCGGGCGGCATCGTCGATGGCAGCACCGCCGAGCGCATCCGCGCCGCCGGCCGCGACGGCGCGGCGCTGCTGGCCAACAACGACAGCCACGCGGCGCTGCAGGCGGCGGGCGACTTGTTGCTGACCGGCGCGACCGGCACCAATGTCGCCGATGTGCAGGTGCTGCTGCTGTCCTGACCGACCCGCCGGCACCGCAAACGGAAGCGGCCGCCCCCAAGGGCGGCCGCAGCATTTGCGCGTCGGGCTTCAGCCCGGCAGCTGAAACACCCGGTTGGCGACCACCACGACGACCACCCCCGCCGCCAGCGCCAGATAGGGCAGGATGCCGGCGCGCCGGGGCCCGAAGCTGCTCGCGTCATGGTCCAGCCCCAGATCCTCCATCGCCTCGGCCGGGAAACGTCCCTTGTCGGCGACATAATGGCGCCACAGAAAGATCGGCACGATGAGCGCCGCGAAGATCGCCCCCGAAAGCAAAGCGTTGGAATAGCCCCAGACCTTGGCCCCCGCGCCCAGGAACAGGGCATTGACGAAGGCCAGCAGCGTGTTCAGGCCGATCAGCCAGGTCGGCGCGCGCCATGGCCGCTCGACATGCGGCGAGTCGATGCGGTGGATCCAGCCGGCATTCAGGTTCAGGAAGTTGAAGGTCAGGTAGCCCACGTTCGAGATGGCCAGGACGTAGAAATAGCCGTTGGCGTCCGAGGCCAGCGCCAGCAGGAACAGGTTGATGACGAAATTCGTCCAGATCGCGTTGACCGGGGCACCCTGCTCGTTCACATGGCCCAGGAATTTCGGCAGCAAGCCGTCCCGCGAGCCCTGGTAGAGCGTGCGCGCCGAACCGGCGCAGGCGGTCATGATCGCCATGAACAGCGCCAGCAGCATCAGCACGGTGAAGAATTGCGCCACCACCGGCCCGGCGCCGATCATGCCGCCCAGCGCCTGGGCGATGCCGGTGCCGTCGACGATGCCGGGCGCCAGCATGCCCTCGATGCCCAGGACGCCCTGGAAGGCGAAGGGAATCAGGCAGAAGAACGCCATGCAAAGCAGGCCCGAGAAGAAGATGGCGCGGAAGGTGTCGCGCTTGGGATCCTTGAGCTCGCGGGTATAGCAGACCGCGGTCTCGAAGGCATAGGTCGACCAGGCCGCGATGTAGAGCCCGCCCAGCACCAGCGTCCAGCCGCCCAGGTTCCAGCTGCCCGGCTCGGCCGAATAGGCGGTCGCGGGCGGCACGATGTTCGAGACATTGGCATAGTCGATCGAACCGGTGAAGATCGGCACCAGCCCGACCAGGATCAGCGGCACCAGCACGATGATCGCCATCCATTTCTGCGCCGTCGCCGTCGAGGAGACGCCGCGATACTGGATGGCGATCAGGATCAGCATCAGCACCGCGCCGATGACGAAGGTGGTGTTGAAGTAGAGGGTGAACAGGCCGGGGATTTCCAGGTTGAAGGCCGTCCAGCTGCGGATCGCCGGGGTCAGCGCCGCCACCGCGTCGCTGGCCAGCAGCGCCTGGATCGCCTCGGCACTGCCAAGGCCGGGATTGGCAGCCAGATACTCCGCCACCCGCGGGCTGTCGGCGGTGATCGAACCGGCATGGGCGGCGACCCAGTCCAGCACCGGCTGGGACGTGACCAGCGGCACCGGGAACAGCGCGTTCAGGATGTAGCCGGCCGCGATGGCGCAACCCAGCGACAGCACCGGCGACCAGGCGAACCAGTTGCACCAGATCGACAGCGGCGCCACCGGCTTGGCATAGCGCAGCCAGGCCATGGCGCCATAGACCGAGGCGCCGCCGGACTTGTTGCCAAACATGCCCGCCATCTCGGCATAGGTGAAGGACTGCGCGAAGCCCATCATCATCGAGACGATCCAGACGACGAAGGCGACCTTGCCGGTGGTCCCGGCGATGCCGCCCAGCGAGAACAGCACCAGCGGCGGCACGCCGGCAGCGATCCAGAACGCCCCCGTCCAGCTGAGCGAACGGACCATATGGCCGTTCTCTTGCGGCGTTTCCGCCGTTGTGGTCGTGTATGTCATTGCAAAACTCCCCTGCCGGCTTTTCTGTCGGGCCGCCCCCGCCGGCGGGACCGCGGCCCGTGATCCTGGATGCCTGCCATCCGGGGAATGGCGGCATCACGATACCTTCCGGCGGCCGCATGGCCTGCCGGTCTTCCTTCAGCCCTCCGCGGGGGTGATTGTGCTGCGATGGCCGTCGGCCGGGCTCAGTCGTCGGCGAAGATCCCCGGGGATGTCGGCTTTCCGTCGTCGAACTGCGCCAGGTAATCGGTGATGATCTGGCGGTTGACGGTGAAGCCCTTGTATTCGGCCAGCTCGTCGGGCAGGTCGCGGATCACCCGGTGCAGCCGGCGCGCCCATTTCGGCACCGTCACCAGGTCTTGCAGCGCGATCAGGTAGCAGCGGATCGGGAAGGCCAGCGCGTTCGAGCGCGGCAGCCGCCAGAAGCTTTGCAGCTCCACCCGCAGATACTGCTTGGCACCGACATTCTCGGGGGTGATGGTGCGCTTCTCGGGGCCCCAGAGGTGATAGTTCTCGGGGCTTGTATCCAGCCGCGGGTTCACCGTCATGGTCCAGTTCAGCCGCCGCGAGGGCGAGCCCTGCGGGATCGCCAGCAGGAATTTCAGCGCCCGCTGGAAGATGCCCATCTCGGCCGCCTTGGGCACCGGCGCGTGCCATTCGAAGAAGTTCATGCCGATGTCGAAATCCAGCGACCAGTCGGCCTGGCTCGTCACCATGCCGGCATCCATCCACAGGTTGTTCTCGCGCTGGTCCAGCACCGCGAAATCGCCCTGCGCCTGCCGGGTGATATATTCCATCGGCCCGCAGGGCAGCGTCGTCGGGTCAAGGAAGGTGAAGCGCTGCTCGATCCCCAGCGGCCGGTTGACCCAGTGCCAGCGGTCGCCGTCGCGATGCAGCTGGAACAGCTCGGGGTAGTCCTCGGCCTTGCACTGCATGATCAGTTCCAGCAGGTCCCAGCCGGCAAGCTCCATATGCGGCAGGGATTGGCAGCGCAGCGGATCGCTGGCCAGGGTGATGGCGCGGTCGCGCATCTCGGCCACGTAATGCTCGTCCACGTCGAAGCGCTTCTCGAAGACGCTGCCCGCGCGTCCGCCGGTGCCATGCGGCTCCATGTTGACGGAGTACATGTAATCGTCCTTGTCGAACGGGAACGGGAAGCGCCGGATGGCTTCGGGCGAATTGTGATAGCTGTAATCGTCGCGGAAGGTCTCGTCGTTGAACCGGATGGTCATGGCCGGGCTCCTATCGGTCGATGATCAGCGACTCGCCACGGAAGCGCGAGACGCAGGGCATGATTCGGGTCTGTGCGGATTGCTCGTCCTCGGACAGCCAATGGTCGTGATGCTCGATCCGCCCGTGGCAGGACACCACGCGGGTCTCGCAGCGCCCGCAGGCGCCGCCGCGGCAGGACCAGTCGATCTCGACCTCGGCCGCCTCCAGCGCCTCGAGCAGGCTTTGATGGGCGCCGACCGCGATGGTCCGGCCCGAGCGCGCCAGCATCACCTCGAAGGGCCGGCCGGGCGGCGGCGCCTGGAAGACCTCGGAATGCAGGGCGCTTTTCGGCCAGCCCAGCCGGGCCCCCGATTGCGCCACCGCGGTGATCAGCCCCTCGGGGCCGCAGGTATAGACCTGCGTACCCAGCGGCTGGCCGGACAGGATCGCGCCCAGGTCCATGCGATTGCCCTCGTCCGAGATATGGGCGTGGACATGCGGCACATCCGGCAGCAGGTGCAGCCCGGCCGCCTCGGTGCGCGAGCGGGCGGCGTAATGCAGCTCGAAGGGCAGCTGCATGCGCAGAAGCTGCCGGACCTGGGCGATGAAGGGGGTGATGCCGATGCCGCCGGCGATCAGCACATGCTTCCTGGCCCGAAGGTCCAGCGCGAACAGGTTCAGCGGCAGCGAGACGCGCAGCTGGTCGCCGGGCCGCACCCCGCCATGCATGAAGCGCGAGCCGCCGCGGCCGCCATCCTCGCGCCGCACGGCGATCTCGTAGCCCGAGCCGTCCTGCGGATCCGAGATCAGCGAATAGGCGTTGCGGCGCAGCATGTCGCCGTCCGGCATCTCGACCACCACATGCGCGCCGCCGGAGAACAGCGGCAGGGTCGCGCCCCGCGGATGTTCGAAACGGAAGCGCTTGACCAGCGGCGTCAGCGATTCGGCCGCCGTCACGCGCAGCATCAGGGACGTCATGGCTTGATCTCCTGCGGCTCGGGCACGATGCCCGGGGTCTCGGCATCGACGCAGACCCCCTGGAAGGCGCCGATGCGGCGCGAGTAATGGTCGCGCACGAACAGGTTCAGCCCGCAATGCGCGCAGATGAACGGGTCGGTGGTGACGTTCTCGGTGATGCCCTTGCAATGCACGCATTGCATCCGCCGGGCGATGTCACCGCGATGTTCGGCATCGATGGCCTCCAGGGGCAGGCCGGCGGCCAGCGCCTCGGCCATGGCCTGACCGATCAGCCCCTCGCTGCCGGCCAGGTAAAGCCGGGTGCCCATATGGGCGTCGGCCAAGGCCCGCACGAAGCGCGGCCGCAGCGCCGCCCAGCTCGGCCCCTCGACATAGCTGGCCGGCCCCAGTCCCCGCAGCCGCGCCGCCAGGTCGGGACCGGCAGGGGCGCCGGACGGGACATAGAACAGCTGGGCATGGCGCATGACCGGGGGATCGGCCTTGGCCAGCTCGGCCAGCGCCTCGCCGCCCGCGCCCTCGGCCAGCATCAGCGAAGGCAGCGCCCCGTGCGGTCGCAACCCGCCATAGACCGGGCGGCTGGGGATCGAAGGTGAAAATTCCGTGGCTCGCATTGGCTGCGTTCTCCCTGTCGCGAAGGGGGCGGGGCGGTCTTGGCGCCGCCCGCGCATTCCCGGTCGGCTCAGCCCTTGGCGGTGCGACGCTTCTTCTCGGGATCGTGGAAGGGCATCGGCTGGGCCGTGGCGGCGATGTCGCCGCCAGGGTTGCGGATGGTCAGCGGCGTGCCGGGCACCGCGCAATCCACCGGCATCCGGGCGATGCCGATATTGTGCTTGTTCAGCGGGCTGTAGAAGCCGATGGTGACCACGCCCACTTCCTTGCCGTCCTTGATGATCGGCGCGCCCTCGGCCGCGGCCTCGGTGCCTTCCAGCTTGACGCCGTAGATCTTGAAGCGCTCCTTGCCACGCAGCCGGTAATGCTCCTCGGCGCCACGGAAGCCGGTCTTGCCGGGCGAGACGGTGAAGTCCAGCCCCAGCTCCCACAGCGTGTCGCCGCAGGGCTCGTTCTCGAACGGGTATTTCTCGGAATTGTCATAGGGGAAGAACAGCAGGTAGCTTTCCGCCCGAAGCAGGTCCAGCGTGGTGAAGCGGGTGGGGATGATGCCCATCGCCGCGCCCTCGGCCACGATCATGTCCCAGATCTCGGGCGCGTCCTGGCGGCGGCAGAAGATCTCGTAGCCGCGCTCGCCGGTATAGCCGGTGCGCGAGATGGTCACCGGCTTGCCGAACAGCGTGGTGTGCATGTGGCTGAAATAGGCCAGCTCGCGGATGCCCGGCACGTGCTTTTCCAGATAATCCACCGCCAGCGGCCCCTGCAGCGAAATGTCGTGCAGGTCGTCGTCGAACAGCACGCTGACATTGCGTCCCAGGGCCGCCATGGTCAGCTGCTCGTGCCCCTGGCCCGAGCCATGCACCACCATGAAGCTGTGCGGGCCCATGCGGTAGATCACGCAGTCGTCGATGAACTTGCCGCCGTCGTTCAGCATGCAGGCATAGGCCGACCGTCCGGGCTTGATCTTCTCGACCGAGCGGGTGGTGGCGCGGTCGATGACATGGCCAGCATGGGGGCCGATCACATGCACCTTCTTCAGGCCCGAGACGTCCATCACCCCGGCCTTGGTGCGGATCGCCATATATTCCTCGAGCTGGTCCTTGTCATAGGTCCAGGCCGTTCCCATCCCGCTCCAGTCCTCGAGCGCCGAGCCCAGGGCCCGGTGCCGGTCTGCCAGAGCCGAAAATCGCCAACTCGCCGTCATCTCAATTCCTCCTGTCGGTATCCGTTCCGCGATCCGCCACGGGCGGAGGCGGAGCTCCATGGCAACGAAGGGCGGTGCAGCCGGCGCGATCAGGCAAAGGGCGGCAGACAGGGCGCCGATTCGGCGACATGCCTGGCAAGGTCGGAACGAACAGGGTGGACCTGTCCCTTCCCGGGGTCGGGCTCCGGAGGGAGCGCGACCCATGAACCACCTGTTGTTGATCGGACCGGTTTTGCATCCGCTCGCTTGTTGGAACCATTCAATACATATCTCGCCTGAAAAGCAATTATTTTTCTTATCAGGAATGTTTTGGGTATCTTTCTGCCTATGTGTCGCCCAAGAACCGGATTTCTGGCAGATAACGCCGCAGGGCCACGAGACGGAGGGCCGCCTCGGTCGGCCCGGGCAGGCGCAAACCCGCGGGCAGCAAGCGGCGCGGGGCGCGGATGAGGCGAATCATGCGCACCTTGCAGGCGACACCCCGACTCGGGCCCGGCAGTGCGCCGGCGGGGCGGGCCATTGCGGGAAAAAATCATGCCGGCGCCGCGACTTGCGAAGGCGCTGCGCCGGCGTCACGGGTCATAGCGCTTCAGCGCGGGCGGTGCCTGGCCGGGAGGTCTTGCCTCCGGCGGGGGTATTTTTCCAGCGAAGAAGCGGCAGACGAAAAGGGCGGCCCGGTGGCCGCCCGGCGCGGTTCTCAGCCCATGCGCTCGGAGGCGTAGCTGCCGGGCGAGGCGGGGAAGACCACGGTCTTGTTGCCGTTCAGGAACACCCGGCGGTGGATATGGGCGTGGATGGCGCGCGCCAGCACCTGGCTTTCCACGTCGCGGCCCAGCGAGACATAGTCGTCGGGCGACTGGGCATGGGTGACGCGGATGATGTCCTGCTCGATGATCGGGCCCTCGTCGAGATCCGCGGTCACGTAATGGCTGGTCGCGCCGATCAGCTTCACCCCGCGCTCGAAGGCCTGCTTGTAGGGGTTCGCGCCCTTGAAGCTCGGCAGGAAGGAATGGTGGATGTTGATGATCCGCCCCGACATCCTGCGGCAGAGCTCGTCCGACAGCACCTGCATGTAGCGTGCCAGCACGATCAGCTCGGCGCCCGAATCCTCGACCACCGCCATCAGCTGCGCCTCGGCCTGCGGCTTGTTCTCCCTGGTGACCTTGATGCAGTGGAAGGGCAGGTCGTGGTTCACCACCACCTTCTGGTAGTCCATGTGGTTCGAGATCACCGCCACGATCTCGATCGGCAGGGCGCCGATGCGCCAGCGATACAAGAGGTCGTTCAGGCAATGCCCGAAGCGGCTGACCATGATCACCACCTTCATCTTCTCGGATTCGTCATGGATGGCGTAGTCCATGGCGAAGGCCCTGGCCGGCTCGGCCAGGCCGTCGCGCAGCTCGTCAAGCCCCACGCCCTGCTCGGAGACGAAGCTGACGCGCATGAAGAAGCGGCCGGTTTCGACATCGTCGAATTGCGAGCTGTCGGTGATGTTGCAGCCATGCTCGGCCAGGAAGCCGGCCACGGTGGCGACGATGCCGCGGGTCGAGGGGCAGGCAACCGTCAGCGTGTATTTCTTCATCTGGCTCTCCACTGAACAAGGGCACGGGGCCCGATTTCCTTCTTGTGCAAATCTGCGGGGATCCGGGGGCGCGGCGCTGATGCCTCAGGCGGTCAGCCCCCCGCCTCCCCGAAATCGGGCTCGGGCCAGCCATTGGCCCGGCAGCAGGCGATGAGCGTATTGGCCAGCAGGCAGGCGATGGTCATCGGCCCGACCCCGCCCGGCACCGGGGTGATGGCGCCGGCGACCGCGGCGGCGCTGTCGAAATCCACGTCGCCGACCAGCCGCGACCGGCCGTCCTCCTCGATGCGGTTGATGCCGACGTCGATCACCGTCGCCCCGGGCTTGATCCAGTCGCCCTGGATCATCCGCGGCCGGCCGACGGCGGCGACCAGGATGTCGGCTGTCCGGCACAGGCCGGCCAGGTCCTTCGTGCGCGAATGCGCGATGGTCACCGTGCAGCTGTCGCCCAGCAGCAGCTGCGCCATCGGCTTGCCGACGATGTTGCTGCGCCCCACCACCACCGCGTTCAGCCCGGAAAGATCGCCGAGGGTGTCGCGCAAGAGCATCAGGCAGCCCAAGGGCGTGCAGGGCACCATGGCCTTCTGCCCGGTCCCCAGCAGCCCGACATTGAGGATGTGGAAGCCGTCCACGTCCTTTGCCGGGTCGATGGCGTTGATCACCGCCTCGGCATCCATGTGCCCGGGCAGCGGCAGCTGCACCAGGATGCCATGCACCGCCGGGTCGGCATTCAGCCGGGCGATCAGCGCCAGCAGCTCCGCCTGCGCCGTCCCGGCCGGCAGCTTGTGCTCGAAGCTCGCCATGCCGGCCTCGCGGGTCTGGATGCCCTTGTTCCGGACATAGACCTGCGACGCCGGATCCTCGCCCACCAGAACCACCGCAAGACCAGGCACCACGCCATGCGCGGCCTTCAGTCCGGCAACCGCCTCCGCAACCCGTGACCGAACACCAGAAGCAAAAGCCTTGCCGTCGATGATCTGTGCATTCATGCGCCCAATCTCCTTCGCTAACCGCGCCGTGTCCGGACGGCCTCGGCCGACCGCCACGCTCGCGCATAGCGCAGACGCCGGCAGCTGCAAACCCGGACCAAATGGCGGGCCTGTCCGTACCGGTTTCGCCTCTATCCCTGTTGGCGCAACTTTCCAACCGCGCGGCGCGGGAACCCGGCCGGTTTGCGACAGCGCGCCGCGCTTTTGCGACCTGCCTGCGTCAGCCCAGCAGATAATTTGCGACAGTCCAGGCACCGATCCCCATCAGCGCCAGCGCCGCCAGCCCCAGCAGCCAGCGCAGCGCCTGCGACAGGCTGGCCCGGCCGCGCAGCCAGCGGCCGAACAGGTAAAGCAGCAGCCACAGCGCCACCGCGGCAGCCAGCAGCGCCCAGCCGGCCCCGGCGATGCCCGAACCGAGCCAGAACCCCAGCAGGCCGATGGCAAGGCCGGCCAGCATGGCCAGATACAGCATCTTGTCGGCCAGCATCCGCCAATAGCTGCCCGGCATGGCGAAGCGCGCAAAGCCCGAGATCAGCCCGCCGCCGGCACGCAGCGCCGTGGCCGCCCGCGTGCCGAGGATGCGCAGGATGCCGTCATCGGGCAGGTCGTCGATCATCCGCGACAGGATCGCCATGCTGCGGCTGCTCCAGCCGGCGATCTGCGGAGCGCGCGGGCCCAGCGGCTTGAAGGCGCTGTAATGGGCGCGGAACCGGCCCAGGTCCAGTATGGCGGCGTCCTTGACCCCCAGCGCCTGGGCCGCGGTTTCCTCGAACGCATCCGCGTCGATGCCGGAATCGCGCAGCTTGGCCCTGAGCAGCGCCAGCCGCCGGCCTTCGCCGGCCTTGTCGCCATATTCCTCGGCCAGGATCTCGTTGTGCAGCTGGTCGGTCCAGGCCTGCCGCTCCTCGGGGCTGCGGTCCGGCATCAGCGCGGCGATGATGCGCTCGGCCCCGTCGAGCCGGCCCCAGAGGATGTCATGCTCGCGCCAGTCGCGGCTGAGGAAGCCGCCGAAAGCCCCGACCGCGATGCCCGCCAGCTTCGCGGGGCGGCCGTTCAGCCCGCTGTCGGCGGGGCTGATGCGGAACACCTCGACCTGGGAATGCTCCTGCATCCCCGCGCCCTCGAGGAAGGGATAGGTCATCACGTCGTGCCAGTGAAACCCGTCATAGACCTGTTGCAGCCCGGGCAGGCGCAGCAGGTCCAGTCCCTCGCGGATGCGGGCGCTGCCCTGGTCGAAGGCGGCGCGCATGTCGGCACCGAGCCGCGCCAGCGCCTTGTCGACCAGTGGGCGGATCGCCGGCATCTCGTAGACCCGGCGCGCGAGGTCGTAGCGCTTCTGCAGGGTCGGCTGCTGCATCGCCTCGCCGTAATGGCGGCCGATCTCGCGCGTCAGGGTGGCGATCTCGTCGCGGTTCAGCAGCACCCCGGCATCGGCCTCCAGCGGGGTGGCCAGGCGGCGGACGGCGGCCAGCTCGGTCTCGACCAGCAGCCGGGCGGCGCGCAGCATCTGCGCCGAATCCGGCGGCAGCGGCGCATCGGGGGCCGGGTCCAGCCGCCGGTCGATCTCGGCCCGCAGGTGGATCAGCCGCCGCAGCCGGAAGCCGATGTCGTGGCGCGACAGGAAAGCGGTTTCCGTCTCGCGCCCCGGCTGGTGATAGGCCGAGAAATGGTCGTCCCGCCAGGCGCGCAGGATCTGGCGCAGATACAGCGCCTCGTCCGAATCCGGGGCATAGCCGGCCAGGCGGGCGACGATGCCGGTCAGGCTGTCGCTGGTGTCATAGACCCGCAGGTGGTGATAAAGCGGATAGGTGTCGCCATAGCCCATCCCCATCTGGTCGGCCAGGTCGAGACGGTCCAGGTCGTCGGGCTTGGCCGGCTCGGCCATGGGCCGCCCGCGCCGCGCCGCCTGCTGCTGGTCGCGCGCCCAGCGGGCCTGCAGGGTGCCCAGCCGCTCCAGCCGGGCGTTCATGCGGGTGATGGCGCGGATGTCGTCGCGGATCACCTCGGTCCGCGGCAGGGTCGAGGCCGCGAGCCGGGCGTTCTGCAGGAAATCCACCGGCTCGGGCGCCGGCGGCAGCACCACGCCGGTCAGCGGATCGGGCGGGTGGCGTTCCTCGGGGAAGGGGTCGATGAACAGGAGCTTGCGCTCGCCCGGCAGGGTGGTCGGGCGGAAGGGGATCAGGTCGATCGCGTGGCTGAAGGGCCGGTTGTCCAGATAGCCGCCATCGGCGAACAGCCGCTGCTCATGCGGCCAGCCGCGGGGGAAGAAGCGGGCGTAGTCCGGCTTCCGGGCGTCCGCGGGCAAGTCGGCGAAGCGCATCGGCGGGAAGGCCACCGGAAAGGACGAGGTGCAGCGCGCCGCAAAGGCCAGCATAGCGTCGTTCTCCGGCGAGAAATCGTTGCGCCCCTCGCGTCCGCCGTCATAGGCGAAATGAAAGACCGTCTTGTGGATCTTTTCGTCCAGCCGGGCGCCGGTCAGGTGGATCGGCGCCGGCACGCCTTGCAGGTCGGTGGCGGTGACGAACAGGTCCACCATTTCCGACAGCGGCTTGCCGTCGCCCTTGATGCGGGCGATGGTCTCGTGCAGCACGCCATACATGTGGCCGCCGTCCAGCAGCGACTCGGTCGGGCGCAGCCGGGCGGCGCGAGGGGCACGGTCGTTGAGCAGCAGGCCGATGTCGGCCTTGTCGGTCCAGGCCTCGCGCAGCACCGCCATGTCGCGGCTTCCCACCACCAGCGCCTTGGCCAGCGCCACGCCGTTGATGCCGCCCGCCGAGGTGCCCGAGATGATGTCGATCACGAAGCGCTTGCGCCCGCCGCGCTTGCCCGCCAGCTCGCGCGAGAGGCGGCGATAGATCATCTCGCCCGGCGCCAGTTCCTCGTCCGGCAGGTCGGAACTGCCGCGCACCATGCGCAGAAGCTCCTGCGCGATGCCGTTCATGTAGATCGCCAGCGAAACGCCGCCATAGAGGACGACCGCGAAACGCACCTCACCCGTAGCCTGTTCGACCATGACCTTCCCCCGAAACAGCGCAAGGCCCCGGCCGGCAGTTCCGAAAGCCATTCCGTTTCAGCAGGATAGGGGCAAAAGACCGTTTTGTCTTGGGCGATTTTCAACCATCACGCGCCGGGCAGATCGCCAAGCTCCAGCTCCTGCAGGGCGTCATAGGCGGCGATGACGGCGGCGCGCTGCGCCTCGTGCGCGGCGATGAAGCCGTCGCTCAGCAATGTCTGGTCCGGGCATTCGGTAACCAGCACCAGCGGCATGGGCGCGCGCATGTCCTCGGTCAGGATGCGGATGAAGCCCTGCGGCGCCTCCAGCGCCAGACCGTGCCGCCGGGCCAGCGCCAGTTGCGCGGCGTTGCGCTCGGCCAGGCCGGGCAGCTGGCGCAGCCGGGCGATCACCGCCTCGGCCAGCCGAGCGGCGGCGGCGGCCCAGCCGGGATGGTGGCGCAGGATCAGGAAGAAGCCGCGCGGCATGGTCCAGCTTTCGAAGCCGCGCGGCACATAGCCGCTGAGCGGCCGGGTCCATTCATGCGCCGGATAGCCGTGCAGGCTGACATGCAGCAGCGCCGCCGACAGGCAATAGGCCTGGTCGCGCAGCGCCCGCTCGGCCTCGGGCGGACCGTCGCGATATTCCAGGTCGTCGCCAAGCGCCGTATAGCGCGCCGCATGCAGCATGTGGCGCGGATTGTCGCGGGCGAGCCGCTGGCGCAGCGCATAGCCGTCGGGATTCTCCAGCGGCAGAAGCGCGAAATGCGCGCCTTCGCGCCCGGCAAGCTCCTGCGCGGCGCGCAGGGCGCCCACGGGGCCCGAGACCTCGTTGGCATGCTGCCCGGCCGAGATCATCACCGCCCGGTCGCGTCCCGGCAGGTAACGGCCCTCGATGATCCGGCCGGCGACCGAGCGGGCGTGGAAGGGCCGGCCCGGCAGGCGCGCCAGCTCGGCGGCGATCTGCTGCGGCGACAGCGCCTCGCGCGCCCGGTCGAGCGGCTGGCAGCCGCCCTCCTCGGCGCTGCGCTGCCAGGGGCGGGTCCCGATGCGCAGGCTGTGCCGGTCGCCCCGGCGGATGCGCGGCACGATCTGGCCAGGGCGCAGGCCGCGGTCGCCGGGCGGCCGGCCGAGGCGGTGCTGGAAATGCTCGATCAGCGAGAAATACAGGTCCTCGTGCAACGCCTCGACCAGCGACACCGCCTCGTCCCCCCAGCCCAGCGCACGGTCGCGGACCGGCAGCGTGACCGAGATGTCCAGTTCCTGGAAGAACGGCGCCTTCTGCCAGGGCGCGGCGGCGACCGCGCGCATGGCGTCGCGATACAGCGTCTCGTAATCGGTCAGCAGCGGCTCGCCCTGCCCGTCCCGGACCAGCCAGCCGCAGGGCGACAGCGCCGGCTGCATGGCGTGGTCGCGATGCATGCGGTTGGGCGCCAGCACCACCATCTCGCGCCGCATGCCCGAGACATAGCCGAGGCTCAGGCGATATTCCGGCATGGCGGCGCTCTCCGGCCCCTCCTGCAGGTCGAATGCGGTCAGCGGGAACAGCGCCGGCAGCGGATAGGCCTCCAGCAGGAAGCGGCCCGGCGCGGCCTCGGGGTGGCGCGGGCAGATGATCCGCGCCTCGGCCAGGCCGGCGGTCTCGATCTCTTCCAGGAAGGCGTGCAAGAGCGGCTTGTAGGCCGAGCGGCAATGCGCCCGCACCCCGCGCAGCGCCAGCGCCGCCTCGGCCGCGCGGCGGGTCGGGGCGTCGTCGAAGCTCCAGATCTCGGCGCGGGCGCAGGTCAGCTCGCGCACAAGCCGCGCCAGCGTGGCGGGATAGCGCGCCTGAAAGAGCAGCCGGGTGTCGTCCATCAACCCGCCTTGCGCAAAGCCTCGCAAAGCTGCGCGACCGTGGGCGGGAAGGGATTGCCCTTCATCGAGGAACTGGCCAGCGACGCCTCGGCCACCGCCTGGTGCCGCGCCGGATCGAGGCCCTGCGCCCGCAGCCCCGGCAGGCCGGCCCCGCGCGCCCAGCGGGCCAGGGCCTGCGGCGCCT
>NZ_JAEHFP010000113.1 GCF_016446475.1 Paracoccus binzhouensis
CGCGCCGGCGGGCGAAGTCGTCGCGGGCTGTGCCACAGGCGCGGCGACGGCGGCGCAGCGCAGGCCGGCGCTGCGGGCGATGCTGCGGAACAGCGGGATCCCGGGGGTGCTGCCGGCCTCGGCCTTGGCGGCCTGCGACCAGCGCTCGACCGCCCGCTCCGAGCCCGAGCCCCAATCGCCGTCGATGCTGCCGCCATAGCACTCCATGCGCTGCAATTCGGTCTGGATCGCCTCGGCCAGCCGGTCGGCGCCCGGATCGAAGGCGCCGCGCCCCAGCAGCCGGTCGAAAAGCGCCGGGTCGCGCTGCCGGATCGCCTCGCGCGCCGCGAAGGGCAGGCCCAGCGGGCCGCGCGGGTCGAAGGCCGCAAGAACCGCCAGATCGCCGACGATGATCGAGGGACGCGGCAGGCCGGGCCGGGCCGGCGCCTCGGGTTCGGCGACCGCGGAGGCGGGCTGGGCGGCCTCGGGCCCGGGCGGCGACAGAGGTTGCACGGCCGGCGCATCCGAGGCGCGGATCACCTGCTCCGATGGCAGGGGCGTGATCACCAGCCCCTGCGCCTGCGCGGGCCAGCCGCAGGCGAGCCAGCCGGCCAGGGCGACGATTCCCGCCAGATATGCCCGTTCTTGTCCCATCCGCGCCTCAATTCGGCCTTGGCGTCACGAAGACGGTCCAGTCGGGCCGGTCCTGCGTATCCACCTCGGCGAAACGCGCGTCCAGATAGCCGCGCAGCAGGCAATCCTGCTGGCCCTGGATCCGGAAGCGCCGCGGCGCCACGCACATCGGGATCGACCCTACCAGAACCTCATTACCGAAAACATCGGCCGCGAAGACGTAATAATAGCGTGACTGCAGCGGTTCGCGCTGCAGGGTCGCGCATTGGTTCGGCGCCACCCGCCACCAGCCGCGGGTGGCGAAATCCTGACCCGAGGGCTCGGCCAGCGCCACGTTCAGCACGTCGAAGGACTGGTTGCACAGCCGCAGCTCGGCCCGCGCCGGCCCCCAGCCCATTCCCAGCAGGACGGGGGCCAGAACCGCGGCCAGCCGTTTCAATGCAGGGTTGATCGAGCGCCGATTGAGCACCGCTTCCAGCCATGTTACAGCCCGAAAAGGGCAAAGGGAGTGTCAACAGGCATGAAACCGATCCTGACAGCGGGTGCAACCTTTCCGGCAGGCGCCACCCTGCCGCATCGGCTTGCGGTTGGGCCTGCGGTTGCCCTGCTGGCGCTGCTGATCGGCCTGGCCGCGCCGCCGCTGCGCGCGCAGGAACATGAAGCGCAGCAGCCCGAGGCGATCACGCTGGAGCTGAACGGCGCCACCCCGATGCCGGACGGCGCCTGCCAGCTGACGCTGGTGGTGACGAACGGCCTGCCCGCCGCACTGAAGCGCGCCGCCTGGCAGGTCGCGATCTTCGACAAGGCCGGCGCCGTGCAAAGCCTGCCGATCCTGGATTTCGGCGCGCTCCTGCCGGGCAAGACCCGGGTCGCGCAATTCGCCCTGCCCGGCCGCCCCTGCGACCAGCTGGGGCGGATCGTGGTCAACGACGTGGCCGAATGCACGGCCGAGGACGGCGCCGACCAGCGCGCCGCCTGCCTGGGCGGGCTGGCGACCCGGAACCGCAGCGAGATCGAGTTCGGATTGTGATGCCCCTGGACCTGCCGCTTGTCACCTGGATCGTCTTCGCCGCCCTGGCGGGCCTGTCGGTGCTGACCCTGACCGTGGTGATCTTCAAGCTGATGCAGTTCCGCCGCATGGGCGTCGGCCGCCACAGGCTGGCCGAGGCGATCCTGGACGACTGGCTGAACGGCCGCCCCGACGAGGCGCAGCGCAAGGCCCAGTCCGGCCGCACCGTGCTGGCCCGGGTGCTAGGCGCCACCATGTCCGGCCTGCGCGCCCGCCCCGGCGAACCCGCCTATGGCGAGGAGCTGGCCCGCCAGGTCGCGCTGGCCGAGCTGGTGCAGATGGGCGCGCGGATGCGGCTCCTGGAGGCGGTGGTGCAGATGGCGCCGATGCTGGGGCTTCTGGGCACGGTGATCGGCATGATCGACGCCTTCGGCAACCTGGCGCTGAGCCAGCAGACCTCGGACCCGCGCCTGCTGGCGGGCGGGATCTGGACGGCGCTGACCACCACCGCCGCCGGGCTCGCCATCGCGCTGGTGGCCTATTTCGTCTCGGCCTGGCTGGAGGGCCGGATCGAGGACGAGCGGCAGGGGATCGAGCTGGCGGTCTCGGCCGCGATCCACGGCCGCATCGCGCGGGCCGCCGGGCGCTAGGCCATGCAGGTGGTGCGGCCCCCGATCCGCCCGCCGGGCCTGGACCTGCCCCGCCGTCCGCGAAGGCGCGGCGTGTTCGCGATGACCGCCTTGGCCGACGTGCTGTTCCAGCTGCTGATCTTCTTCATGCTCTCGGCCAGCCTGATCGCCTATTCCATGCTGCCGCTGCGCAGCGGCGCGATCCGCGACGGCGGGGGCAAGGGCGAAAGCGACGGCGCGACGGGCGGGGCCGGGACCACCGTGACCGATGCCAGCGCCACCGCGGTCTGGACGCTGAACCCGGACGGCATCACCGCCTCGGGCCAGCATTTCGCCCTGCCGCGCCTGACCGCGCTGGCCGATGCGCTGGCAGCGCAAGGGACGCGCAACGTGCTGGTGGTGCTGCGCCCCGAAGTGCCGGTGCAGGACGTGGTGACGGTGCTGGAGACGCTGTCCGCGCATGGTATCGACGCGGTGCAGATCGCCGAGGCGCCGGGGGACCGGCGATGAGCATGAACCTGCCTTCGCGCGACGGTCGGCGGGTGCAGGTCGACACCTCGCTGGCGATCGTCAACATCGTGCTGCTGCTGATCTTCTACTTCCTGCTGGCCGGGCAGGACCGGCCGGTCGAGACGCCCCTGGACCTGGCCACCACCACGACCCTGTCGCCCGAGAGCCTGCCCGCGCCGGTGCTGGAGCTGCGCGGGCCCGAGGACTGGCTGCTCGACGGCGCGCCGGTCCGGCCCGAGATGCTGCCCGCCGCGCTTGCCCAGGTCCAGGGGCCGGTGCATCTGCTGATGGACCGGGATGCGCCGTCCGGCCTGCTGATCTCGGTCCTGCGGCGGCCGGAACTGGCCGGGCACGAGATCCGGCTGGTGACGATGAAGGATTTCGGGCCGTGATCGGCCAGCAACCCGCGCCGCGCGGCTGGGCCCTGGCTGCAGGGCTGTCGCTGGCGGTCCACGCCGCCGCAGCCGGGGCCGTGCTGTGGCAGCCGAACTGGCACTGGTCCGACGGGCCGACAGAGCCGGCCCAGATCACCGTCACGGCCCTGCCCGTCCCCACAGCCCCGGAAAGCGAGGTGCTGGAGCCGGTCAGCACCCCGATGCCGCCGGAGCAGGCCCCGCCAGAGCTGGCGGGCGAAGCCGAGGAGGTCTCGGCGCCCGAGCCCGAGCCCGAGCCGGTGGCGCAATCCGCGTCGCCGGTGCTGACGAACACCGCGCTGCCGACCGCCGGCCGGGCCGAGACGCCCGCGCCCATGCCCGCGGCCGGGGAAGACGGGCCGGCCGAGGCGGAAACCGATCCGCGCCTGGCCGAGCTTTTCGACCGCATCCGCAGCCAGCTGACCGCGCCCTGCCTGCTGGCGCTGCCGGCGCTGGACGCCGAGGGGGGGATCCGGCTGAACCTGCTCGCCTCGGACGACGCGCAGATCCCCGGATTGCTGCGCGCGCTGACGCAGGGGCTGGAAACCCAGGTTGCGGGCCAGGCGGTGCTGCTGGACCCGCGGCAATGCGCCGGCCTGGCCTTCGCGCGGCGCGACGCGCGCTATCCGGTCTTTCCGCTGGCGATCCGGCTGCAATCCCAGGACGTGGCCAGCGGCGACAGCCTGCGCGGCACCATCTCGGGCGGGGCGGGGCGCTATGTCACGCTGCTGATGATCGACGACAACGGCGTCACGCATGACCTGCGCCGCTTCCTGGTCAACGCGGGCGGGCGCATCCGCTTCGACGTGCCGGTGGCGCGCGACGGCGCCGACCGCGACACCCACCAGCTGCTGCTGGCCGTCGCCACGCCCAAGCGGCCCGAGACGGTCAGCCGCGCCGCGGGCGAGCTGGCCGAGGATTTCCTGGACCAGTTCGCGCGCGAGATCGGCCCCGAGGCGCTGATCGGCGTCGGCAGCGTCTATGTCCGTCAGGCGAAGCCGTAGGCGAAGCCGTCGCCCTCGACCCGGATGGTGACGTCCGACATCGCCTCGCCCGAGACCATGCGCGACAGCACCTGCCGCGACAGGTCGGGCAGGATCGAGTTGGTGATGATGTTGTCGATCATCCGCCCGCCGCTGTCCGGGTCGCGGCAGGCCGCCACGATATGGTCGATCACCGTATCGTCCCAGGTCAAACTGGCGCCGTGGCTTTCGCGCATCCGCCGCGCGACCGCGTTAAGTTTCAGCCGGGTGATCCCCGCCAGCACCTCGGCCGAAAGCGGCACATAGGGGATGGTCACGATCCGGCCCAGCAGCGCCGGCGGGAAGGTGCCCAGCAGTTCCTCCTTCAGCGCCGCCTCCAGGGTTTCCGCGTCGGTGATCGTGCCTTCCGGGGCCAGCGCCATGATCGTGCCGGTGCCCACGTTCGAGGTCATCAGGATCAGCGTGTTGCGGAAGTTGATCGGGCGGCCGTTGCCGTCCTCCATCCGGCCCTTGTCGAAGACCTGGAAGAACAGCTCGTGCACGTCGGGATGGGCCTTTTCCATCTCGTCCAGCAGCACCACGGAATAGGGCTTGCGGCGCACGGCCTCGGTCAGCCTTCCGCCCTCGCCATAGCCGACATAGCCGGGGGGCGCGCCCTTCAGCAGGCTGACGGAATGCGCCTCCTGGAACTCGGACATGTTGATGGTGATGACGTTCTGCTCGCCGCCGTAAAGCGCCTCGGCCAGCGCCAGCGCGGTCTCGGTCTTGCCGACGCCCGAGGGGCCGCAGAGCATGAAGACGCCGATGGGCTTTTCCGGGTTACCGAGGCCGGCGCGGGCGGTCTCCACCCGGCGCGCGATCATCTGCAGGCCCTGGTCCTGGCCGATCACCCGCTCGCGCAGCAGGTCCGAGAGACCCAGCACCGCCTGCAATTCGTCGGCGACCATACGGCCGGCGGGGATGCCGGTCCAGTCGCTGATGACGCTCGCCACCGCCTGCTCATCGACATGCGGCCAGATCATCCGCGCGTCGGCATGGATCTGGCCCAGCTGGTCCATGGCGCCGGTCAGCTCGACGCGGATCGTTTCCTCGTCGAAATCCTCACCCTCGCGCGCGGCGAGCGACTTGCGCAGGGCCAGGATCTGCTCGACCAGCGCCTTTTCATCGGCATAGGCGCGTTCCAGATCGGCCAGCCTTGCGCGCGCCTCGTCGGCGCGGGCGCGGGTCTCGTCCAGCCGGGCCTCGTCACCCTCGCCCAGGTCGCGCTCGGCCTCGCGGGCGGCGATCTCGGTTTCCAGCCCGGCGATTTCGGCGCGCAGGTCGGCGATGCGGGCCGGAACCGAGGACTGGCTGACCGCCACGCGGGCGCAGGCGGTGTCCAGAAGCGACACCGCCTTGTCCGGCAACTGCCGCGCCGGCAGGTAGCGCGCCGAGAGCTTCACCGCCGCCTCCAGCGCCGCGTCCGAGATGCGGACCTTGTGATGCTCCTGCATCGGGCCCAGCAACCCGCGCATCATCGCGCAGGCGACCTCGACCGAGGGCTCATCGACCGAGATCGGCTGGAAGCGCCGGGTCAGCGCCGGGTCCTTCTCGAAATAATTGCGATACTCGGCCCAGGTCGTCGCGCCGATGGTGCGCAACGTGCCGCGCGCCAGCGCCGGCTTCAGCAGGTTCGCGGCATCGCCCGTGCCCGCCGCACCGCCGGCGCCGACCAGCGTATGCGCCTCGTCGATGAACAGGATGATCGGCACGGGTGAGCCTTGCACCTCGTCGATCACGGAACGCAGCCGCTGCTCGAACTCGCCCTTCATGCTGGCCCCGGCCTGCATCGCGCCGATGTCCAGCATGTGCAGCCGCATCCCGCGCAGCGCCGGCGGGACCTCGCCCGAAGCGAGCTTCTGTGCGAAGCCCTCGACCACCGCGGTCTTGCCGACGCCGGCCTCGCCGGTCAGGATCGGGTTGTTCTGCCGCCGGCGCATCAGCACGTCGACAATCTGGCGGATCTCGTCGTCGCGGCCGACCACCGGGTCCATCTTGCCCTCGGCGGCCTGCGCGGTCATGTCGACCGAGAACCGCCCCAGGGCGGTCGCGGCGCCCTGCCCCTCGCGGCCCGGGGCGCTGGCGCCGATGCCGGTGCCGTCCATCGGGCGCAGGTTTTCCTCCTCGGAGTCCTTCCACAGGGTCCGCGCCTCGGATCCGATGCGTTCGGCGGACATCTCGGCGAAGATGCCGGAATATTGCTCGATCTCGCGCCGCAAGGCGTGATCGTTCAGCAGCGCGACCAGCAGGTGGCCGGTGCGGATCTGCGCCTCGCCGAAGAACAGCGTGGCATAGGTCCAGGCGTGGTTCAGCCCGTCCGCCAGCCGTTCCGAGATGCCGGGGGTCTCGGTCACGTTCTTCTGCAAGCCGTCCATGGCCCGGCCCAGGTCCTTGAGCATCCGGCCCCGGTCCAGCCCCAGCCCGCGCAGGGTGACGGAAATGTCGCCGTCCTGCTGCGAGACGGCGTGGAACAGCCAGTGCGACAGCTCGACATTGCGGTTGCCGTCGCCGCGCGCCTGCCGCATCGCCTGAAGGAAGGCCTCATAGCCCAGCCGGTTCATCTTGCCGGCGAATTTCTCGATGGTGATCGCGGTCATCAATGGCCTTTCGCGGAATGCGGGCCCGCATCGCGGCCAAGCGCGAAACGGGCGATTTCGACATAATCCGCATCGCGCGGAATGCTTTCGGGACGCATCGCGGCCAGCCAGCCGATCGCGGCATCGCCGCCAAGCCGCGCCGCCGGAATCCGGTCGGGCGGCAGCGCCAGCGCCAGATCGACCTCGATGCATTTGCCGAGATACCAGAAGACCAGCCCGGCCAGCTGCGCATGGCGGTCCTGCCCCGGCAGGAAGTCGCGATAGATCTGCGGATCGGGCAGGTTCAGCCGGATGCAGATCCTTTCGTTCACCGTCTGCAGCCGCGAACCCAGATAGGTGTCGCGCCCCAGCGCGCCGCCCTGCCCCAGGCCGTGCAGGTCGTCGGGTTCGAATTCCAGCCAGCTGGCCGCGTGTTCCTGCACCTCGACCGGATAGCCGAAATGGCAATCGAGCAACTGGCGCAGCCGCACCGCGCTGCGCACCCGGCCGCCGAAGACCGGCACCAGCGGCAGCCGCGCGGTGTCCGGGAAGCTGTCATGGTGCAAGAAGGCGGGCGAGCCGATGCCCGCCACCGCGCCGAGATAGGCCGCGAAGCGGTCCTCGTCGGGTCGGTCGTGCTGGGTGATGGCATGGGCGTCCGACCAGGCCCTGAAAAACAGCTGGTAGAAGCGTGCCGAGAGGATGTCGGTGAAGCTGACGAAGGCCTCCTCGCCCTCTTCCTGCCAGCGCATCACCTCTTCGGTGGTGTTCAGCGGCAGCGCGCCCTGCGGGCCGAAGAAGCCCATGAACTGCGCGCGGATGCGGGCGCGGGGCCCCGAGACGTCGATCCCGCTGAGATCCTCGGCCGGAAAGGCCAGTCGCGGGTCCTGGCCGATATCGGCGATGTCCTGCCCCCGCCGGGTCGAACGGCCGATGCGCGGCCGGCCGGCCGCCTCGCGTTCCAGCCGCCGCAACAGCGCAAGGAAGCCCGGCTCGCCCGTTCCCTGCCGCAGGCTCATATCAGCGGCCCCAGCCCGGTGCGCGGCGGAAAGCGCTTGACGATGCCGCGCTGGCGGCTGGCGATCACCGTCTGGGTGAAGCTGTTCACGCTGGCATATTCCGCGAGGAAACGGTCCAGAACCGCGCCCAGCCCGATGATGCCGCTGCCCTCGAAGGCGGTCTCGTCGAAGGTCAGCACCAGTTCCAGCCCGCGGGCCGGGAAGATGCCCTCGGGCCGGCGGATCGAGCGGGTGACGGGCCGCACCGCCAGGCCGGTCAGCCCGGCGACCTGCACCTCGGTCACATGGTCCGAGGCATCCGCGAACAGGGTCAGGATCTCGCGCAGGCTGGCGGCGCCGTCGCGACCGAAACGGTCGTCCAGCCCGAAATGGTTCAGCGACAGGTAGGAGATCAGCCGCCAGTAGACGTCGCCCTGCCGCATCCGGTGCGGGCCGGCGCGCTCGACCTCGGTCATCGCTTCGCGCGGCTGGGTCGGGCCGTTCACGCAGGTGAGCGACAGCGCCTGGTCCGAGACCATGGCGAAATCGTCCGAGCCGGCCAGCGGCAGCACCGCCGGCAAATGCCGGTTGGAACAGAGCGCGCGGATGTGCAGCCGCTGGGCGCTCCGGCCGACCACCGACTCGGGCGGCTCGTAGATGGCGATGAAGGTCTCGGTGCCGCGATAATCGTTGCGCAGGCCGGCGCGGCGCTCGGTCTCGGTCAGCCGGCGCGGCTTGCGGCGGGTGGTGTAGTAATAGGCCGCGCGCGGCGCGCCGCCCTGCGGCAGGGCGTAAAGCGGCGTCACCTCGACCCGGTCATGGGCGGTGCCATAGCTGGCCTGCACGCGCAGGATGCGCTGGATCTCGTAATGGGTGATCGGGCTGGAATCCGGCGTCACCACATATTCGTGACGCCGGTCGTCCAGCCGCACCTGGTTCGAGCTTTCCTCGAACAGGTTGATCGCCGGGGCGCAGTTCAGCCGGATGTCGCGCGGCTGGATCTGGCGCGCCAGCTCGTCATTGGCGCGGTCGAATTCCAGGATCAGCTGCGCCTCGCGCGTCGGAATGCGCGACAGCGCCGGGCGAAGGCCGGTCAGGCGGAAGCCCAGGAACTTGCGCGGGAAGGCGAACCAGTCGCGCAGGATGGCAAAGCCCTCGAACAGGCGGCGGTCGCTGTCGAAAAGCAGCTCCTCGCGCGAGAAGCCGATCTGCTCGACCTGGTCCGGGCGCAGCCGCAGGAAGGCCGGGTCGCCGTTCGGTTGCAGCCAGCGCAGCGAGACGCGGGTGGTGTTGCAATGCACCTGCTCATAGGCGGCGATGGCCCGGACATGGTCGGCGGTCAGGTGGAAGGTCAGGCTGTCCTGCGCGTTCACGCCCATCGCCTCGCCATCGGTGCGCGACAGGTCGATCTGCAGGCCGGCGCGGGTCGCCGGGTCGGGGTCCTGCCCCAGCCCGCCCAGGGTGGTGGTCTGGTCGTGATAGGTCAGGCCCGAGACGGTCAGCGGCAGCACGTGCAGCGGCGCGGTCAGGCTGAAGCGGCAGGCCACGCGCTTTTCCGCGTCGCGAAAGCGCGCGTCCAGGTATTCGCCGCGTTTGAAGACCTGCACGCCCTCGTTCTGCCGGGTCAGCGGCGGGGCCTCGACGATCATGCAGCTGGGGCTGGGCGCCAGCGCATCGGGGAAGATCTGCTCGAGCAGTTCGGTGGTGAAGGCGCGGAATTCCTCGTCCAGCTTCAGCTGCACGCGGGCGGCAAGAAAGGCGGTGCCTTCCAGCAGGCCGGCGATGGTCGGGTCGATGTTCTCGCGCAGGACGCCGCCCAGCCGCTCGGCCAGGCCGGGGAATTCCTCGGCGAATTCGGCCGAACGCTCGTAGAGCATGTCCAGCTCGCGCTCATAGGCGTCGCGGAAGGCTTTTCTCATGGCTCGGCCTGCGTGCGCTTCATGGCGATCTTGCCGGCGGCGGGGTCCACCTCGGCATAGAACTGCACGGATATGTCGGTCGGGTCCGAGATCATCTCGGCCAGGATCTCGAAGGTGACGCGCTGGTCCGAGGTGGGGGCCAGGTCGTCCACCCGGACCTCCAGCGTCTCGGGGCGCAGCCGCGGCTCGTTGCGGATCAGCGCCTCGCGGATGGCCTGGGCCAGGTCGCTTGGGGTGCGGTTCTCGCGCCAGAGCGTGTCCATGTCGGGCAGCCCGTGATTGACGACGGAATCGCGCACCCGCGGCGTGTCGGACAAGTCCGCGCAGACGTCCAGCCGGATGGTGTTCATCAGGCTGGCGATGTCCTGCACCAGGTTGCGGCGCAGCGATTCCTCGCTGGCGCCTTCGCGGCGCTTCTGGCTGAGCAGCGTCAGGTCGCGCTCGCCCTCGGTATAGCGGCGGTCGCGCTCGCGCGAGTCGCGCCGCGTGGCGGAATCGCGGAAGATGTGCATCAGGGACATCTCGCGCAGGCCCCTGCGCCCCGGGTCCCCGTCAGAGGAAGGACGACGCGCTGTCATGTTCCGCCCGTTGATCCTGCGCCGCCGGCCCGTGCGGGCGGCGCGCAAAGGAACAGGGCCGGCCGTCGCTGCCGACCCTGTCCCGGTCTGCCATCGGTGGAACGCTTAGGCGCTCCACTCCTTGTTCTCGGCGATGTCCCAACCGGCCAGGGTCTCGGCGCCGGCGGCGCCGGTGTCTTCCTGCAGCGTATAGGCCACCTCGAACTTGCGGAAGTTCAGGGTCAGGGTTTCCTGGATGCGGTCGAGACCATCCTTGGCACCGCCGGTCGAGTAGCTGGTGATCATGATGTTGCTCATCTTGATCTTGAAATATTCGACCGGGGCGGCCCCGCCCGACTTGCGCACGATCAGCTCGCCCGACTCGATGTGCTCGCCGTTGGTGCAGCGCTTGATCAGGTCGTTGGTGGCCAGATCGACATATTTGGTCAGGGTAATATCCTGCACGTTGACCTTGCCGCCGCCGCCGCCCGAACCGACATGGGTGGTGCCCGACTGGGTCAGGCCCCAGTTCCAGGCCAGCACGTCGATCTCGTTGCGGTGGGTGTCGTCCTGCGACTCGCCCTTGATGTTGTTGGAAAGTTTCAGAAAGATATCGACAGCCATTCGATCACTCCTTGGCTACAATAATAATCTCAATGGGTTACTTGCCTTTTGGAAGCTTGGAGACCAGCGACATGCCGACATCCATTCCTTCCAGCTGGAAATGCGGCTTCAGATAGAATTTCCCCATATAGTAACCGGGGTTCTCCTCGTCCTCCACAACTTCCACCTTCGCTCCGGCCAGGGGTTTCTTGGCCTTCTCGCGCTCGGTCGCGCTCTCGGGGTTGCCCGAAACGTATTTGTTGATCCAGGTCTGCAGTTGCGTCTGCAGCTGCAGCCGGTCCGGGCTTTGACCGATCTTGTCGCGGACCATACATTTCAGATAGTGACTGAAACGCGACACCGCGAAGATATAGGGCAGGCGCGAGGACATGTTGTCCGAAGCCGTCGCTTGGTCGTCCACGTATTTCTTGGGCCGATACAGCGTCTGCGCGCCGATGAAGGCGGCCTTGTCGGTATGCTTGCGATGGATCAGGCCGATCAGCCCGGCTTTCGACAGCTCGGCCTCGCGCCGGTCGGTGATCGACACCTCGGTCGGGCATTTCAGGTCCTTGGAGCCGTCGCCGGTGTCGAAATTGTGGGTGGGCAGGTTCAGCACCTCGCCGCCCGACTGCACGCCGCGGATCTGCACCGTCCAGCCGTGTTCCTTGTGGGCACGGTTGATGTTCACCGCCATGGCATGGGCGGCGTTCATCCAGGAATATTTCTGGCCGGCGTGGCCGTCGGTCTCTTCCTCGAAATTGAACTCCTCGACCACCGAGTTCGAGTTCTGGCCATAGGGCTCGCGCGCCAGCACCCGCGGCAGGGTCAGCGCCACATAGCGCGAATTCTCGCTGTCGCGCAGCCCGTTCCAGGCGGCGTAATCGGGGGTGTCGAAAATCTCGGACAGGTCCGGCGGCGTGCCCAGCTCGGTCCAGCTGTCCATGCCCAGAAGCTCGGGCGCGGCGGCCGAGATGAAGGGCGCATGGGCCGCGGCGGCGATCTTGGACATGTCGCGCAGCAGCGACACGTCGGCGGTGCCGTGGTCGAAGTAGTAATCCCCGACCAGCGCGCCGAAGGGCTTGCCGCCCAGGGTGCCGAACTCGGCTTCGTAGATGCGCATGTTCAGCGGCGACTTGTCCCATTTGGCGCCGGGATAGCGCCGGAACATCTGCTGGAGTTCCTTCTTCGAGACGTTCATCACCTTCACGCGCAGCGAGGCGTCGGTCTCGGAATGGTTGATCGTATAGGCCAGCCCGCGCCAGCTGGATTCCAGCTTCTGGAATTCCTCGTGATGGATGACCTCGTTCAGCTGCTCGGTCAGCTTCTGGTCCAGCTTCGACAGCATCGCGTCGATGGTGTCGATCACGTCATCGGCGATCAGGGTCTCGTCGTCCAGCGCCTCGCGCACCAGCGCGACGACGGCGTTGTCGACCTCCTTGGCGGCGACGTCGGTGCGCGGCTTGATGGTCTGCTTCAGGATGTCCGAGAATTCGTCGAGCCCGGCAAGGGCGCCCGCACCGGCAACCTGAGCCTGCGTTTCCTGCGCCATCAGCTATCCTCTTCCTCGGCGGATTTCGTCTTTTCGCGCTCGGCCAGCGCGGCCATCAGTTCGGGATCGTTCAGCAGCTTGCGGATCTGCTCCTGCGCCTTGGGCTTGGAGTTCATGTAGCGCTGCAGGTTGGCCAGGTGCTGGCGCGCCTCCAGCAGCTTCTTCAGCGCCGGGATCTGGCGGGCGACCGCCGCCGGGTTGAAGTCGTCCATGCTCTCGAAGGTCAGCGAGACGCCCAGCCGGCCTTCGCCGCCCAGCTTGTTCTCGACATTGAAGCTGACGCCGGGCGCGATGCTCTTCATGTAGTCGTCAAGCGAGGCCGCGGTCACGTCGACGAAGTCCCGCTCTTCCATGTCGGGCTTCTCGACCTCGGAGGCATTGCCGGACAGGTCGGACAGCACCCCCATGACGAAGGGCAGCTCGACCATCTTCTCCGAGTCGTAGGGATCCTCGTAGGAAATATTCACCCGGGGAGGGCGGTTGCGCTTGATAAAATCGGTCGCCTTGTCCGAAGCCATCAGATCAATCCTCCATTGCGCAAGGCAAACTGTAAAATACCCACCGAGTCAATTCCGCAAAACTGCCCTCAGGATTCGCCGGATGGCGCAGCCGGAGCAAGCAATTCCGCGACGATGGCGTCGAAACGCTTGTGCAGCATGTCACGAGCCTTCGCCAGAAGCAACGGCACCGGACTGGCCGGTTCGTTCGTCGCAAAGTAGCCCTCGACGCCCAGCAGGGCTGCGACAAGTTCCGAGCGGCGGGTGATCGGCGGCACCTCGCCGGGCGCGTTTTCGCCGATGCGCCGGCCCTCCAGCCCGGCCTGGGTCAGGGTCTTCAGCCGCTCCATCGGCAGGGCGAAGGGCGTGCCCTGCCCGACTTTCAGGACGGCCGCGCCCGCCTCGCCCGGCATCAGCATCTCCAGCGCTTCGACCAGCGGCTTGCCGACCAGCAGCCGGGCCTGGGCGACCAGCAGCAGCGCCGGCGAGGAAGGTTCATTCTGCGCCAGCCAGTTACAGGCCGCCTCCAGCGCCGCGCCGGCCGTGACGCGGTCGAGGACCGGCCGTTCCGAGGCCGGCATCACCGGCTCCAGCGGCACTGCCGCCAGGCCGATGGCCGGCGGCTGGTCCGGCGCGGCCGCCTGCGGCTCGGGCTGGGCGCCGGCCTCCCACGG
>NZ_JAEHFP010000114.1 GCF_016446475.1 Paracoccus binzhouensis
CGGCGGGCGGCGGCGGCAGGTCGCGGCCCGGCCCGCGGCCCTCGGCCCGACCGTCGCCCGGTCCATCGCCCCGGCCCTCGCGATGCCAGCCGCGGTCGTCATCGCGGTGATGGCGGCGGTGGTGGCGATCGCCCTTCCGGTCGTGACCATCGTCCCGGTCGCGGAAATGCAGCCGGTCTTGGTCGCCGCGGCCGAAGCGCAGCAGCGTCCCGTCCTCGGCAAAGGCGGCATGCACCTTGTTCTTGTCGGCGTCCTGCCCGGCCAGCATCACCCCGCGCTGACCCGAGAACACAGCCTTCAGCGTGCCCAGCTCGGCATAGACGGCGCTGTCGCGCACCGCCTGCGGCACCAGTTGCTCGACCAGCGCCGGCGGCAGCGCCGCCTCGCCCTTGGCCCGCAGGCCGCGCAGCTGGCCCTGATCGTCCAGCATGGCGCCGATCTGGCTGCCGTCGGGCAGCTTGCCCTCGATCCGGGTGCCGCCATGCGGGCCGCGCTTGCGGGTGACATCGGTCAGGCCGGCATCCTGCAGCGCCTTGGGCAGCGGCGTCTCGGCCTGCGCTTCGG
Source organism: Paracoccus binzhouensis (assembly GCF_016446475.1). Taxonomy (GTDB): domain Bacteria; phylum Pseudomonadota; class Alphaproteobacteria; order Rhodobacterales; family Rhodobacteraceae; genus Paracoccus; species Paracoccus binzhouensis. Next base: position 565 of record NZ_JAEHFP010000114.1, read on the forward strand.
CGGCCGGAGGTTGCGGGGCGGGCGCTGTGTCCTGCGCCATGGCCGGTGCGGCCAGCATGGCCAGCAGGGCCGAAAGCGCGATCGAGGTCGGGAAAGTTCTGCTCATTTCTGGTTCCTTCCTATCGGGACCATGGGGCCCCCAATGCGAATCGATCAATAGCCCCCGCCCGACCAACCAAAGACCAACGGCCTGTTTGGCTTTCGTTTGGAATTGCGCGATTACATAGGGACCATGATCCGCCCGCGCATCCCCGCCCTGCTTCTGCTGGCCGTCCTGGTCCTGACCTTGCCCGCCCGGGCCGAGGATCGCGGCCACGACCGCGACGGCCCCCATCCCGAGGAATGGGAGTCGGAATTCGAGGCGCTCGGCCGGCAGGACGTCCGCATCCTGCCACTGAAACGCGCCGCCCAGATCGTGCAGGAGCGGTTCCGGGGCCGGCTGATCGCCGCCCGCCTGGTCCCGCCCACGCCACGGGAACGCGACCGCGGCGTGGTGCTGGTGCATCAGCTGCGGCTGCTGACGCCGGCGCGCGACGTGCTGGTGATCCGGCTGGACGCGCATAGCGGCGACTTCCTGGAAGTAGCGGGTGCCGGCCTGACCGAGGCCCGCCGGAAAGGTTCCGAGCCATGAAATGCCTGATCGTCGAGGACGATCCCACGCTCTCTGCCCAGCTTGCCCAGGCCATGCGCGACGGCGGCTTTGCCTGCGACCTGGCCGCGGACGGCACGCAGGGCGAGTTCCTCGGCTCGACCGAAACCTATGACCTTGCCGTGCTCGACCTGGGCCTGCCGGGCATTCCCGGGCTCGAGGTGCTGACCCGCTGGCGCGAGGGCGGCGTGACCATGCCGGTGCTGATCCTGACCGCGCGCGGCGACTGGACCGACAAGGTGGCGGGCTTCCGCGCCGGCGCCGACGATTACGCGGTGAAGCCCTTCCGGCTGGAGGAGGTGGTGATCCGTGCCCAGACCCTGGTGCGCCGCGCCGCCGGCCATGCCCAGGCGGTGATCAAGGCCGGGCCGCTGCGGCTTGACACCCAGCTAGGCGTCATCACCCGCAACGGCATGGCGCTGAAGCTGACCGGGTTCGAGACGCGCATCCTGTCCTACCTGATCCACCACCAGAACCGGGTGGTCAGCCGCAGCGAACTGTCCGACCATCTCTATGATTCCGCCGCCGACCGCGACTTCAAGTCCATCGAGGTGGTGATCGGCCGCCTGCGCAGGAAGATCGGCGAGGGGCTGATCGAGACCCGGCGCGGCGAGGGCTATGTGCTGAGGACTGCCGCTTGATCCTGCCCCGCGATTCCATCCGCGCGCGGCTGATCGGGCTGGGGGCGGCGCTGACCGGGGTGGCGCTGCTGGCCGGCTACCTGGCGCTGGCCGCCATCCTCGAGGATTTCGTCACCGGCCGCTTCGATGCCGAGACCGAGGCCGTGGCCGAGGCCCTGATCGCCGGCGCCTCGATCGACGCCGGCGGGCGGCTGGTCGCCGGGCCCGCCCCCGCCGATCCGCGATTCGACCGGCCGCTTTCGGGCTGGTTCTGGCAGCTGAGCCAGGACGGCACGGCGATGGCGAAATCGCCCTCGCTGTTCGACAACGTGCTGAACCCGCCCGACGCGGAGGTGCAGGGCGGTCCCGGCATCGGCCCCGAGGGCGAGGCGCTGCGCGTGACCCATCACCGCTTCACCCTGCCCGACAACGGCTCGGCCCTGGCGGTGACGGTGACCGCGCCGCGGGCCGAGATCGAGGCGAGCCTGTCCCGCCTGCGCCGGCCGCTGGCGGCCTCGCTTGCCGTGCTGGGGCTGGCGCTGGCGCTGGCCAGCGTGCTGCAGGTCGCGGCCGGGCTGCGCAGCCTCGACCGGCTGGGCCGGGACATTCGGGCGATCCGCGCCGGCCGGGCCGAGACGCTGCCCCTGCCCGCCGTGGCCGAGCTGCGCCCCGTCGCGGCCGAGATCAACGCGCTGCTGGAACAGAACCGCGCCGTGCTGGCCCGCTCGCGCGAGCATGTCGGCAACCTGGCGCATTCGCTGAAGACGCCGCTGGCGGCGCTGGACAATGCCCTGCCCGCCGACCATCCCGGCCATGCGCTGATCGCCCGCATGGACCGCCAGATCGGCTGGCATCTGCGCCGCGCCCGCAGCTCGGCCGCGCCGCGGCTGCTGGGCCAGCGCACGCCGCTGGCGCCGGTGATCGACGACATCCTGCTGGTGCTGCGCGGCCCGGTCCGGGAAGCCGGGCTGGCGGTCGACCTGGCCATCCCCCCCGAGGCCGCCTTCGCCGGCGAGCGGCAGGATCTCGAGGAGATGCTGGGCAACCTGGTCGAGAACGCCGTGAAATGGGCCGACAGCCGCATCCGGCTTTCGGCCCGGGGCGAAGGCGAAAGGCTGCGCATCCTGATCGAGGACGACGGCCCCGGCATGTCGGCCGAGGATCACACCCTTGCCCTGACCCGCGGCGCCCGCCTGGACGAGACCGGCCCGCCCGGCGCCGGCCTCGGCCTTGCCATTGTCGCCGATCTCGCGGCGCTGCATGGCGGCGGGCTGGCGCTGGAGCGCTCCGACCTGGGCGGGCTGCGGGCGGTGCTGAGCCTGCCGGGCATTCCGGGCTGAGCGGGCTGCGCCACCGCCCTGGCGGGAGATCCCGCCGATGGCCGCCGGATTCCGCCTTGCCCCGGCGGCGCCATGGGCTTATCTCGACCCATCCTTTCGTCGGGGCGCGGGCGGGCTGGCCGCCCGGTTTCGGGAAAGCAGCCGCAAGCTGGCCGAGGCGGGCCATCCGTCCCGCGCGGCGCGCCTTGCGCTGAAACGGAAGCGTGGCCGAGTGGTTTAAGGCTCTAGTCTTGAAAACTAGCGTGCGGGGAACCGCACCGTGGGTTCGAATCCCACCGCTTCCGCCAATTTAAGTTTTATGTATAGATATCAATCTATTGTCATGAGCTTGTTCGGCAAATTGTGGGCCTGATCGCTGCAACGCGACAGAAACACGGGCCTGGGGGATCAGGCCGATTCATCCGGGAACAGCCGGAAAACCGGGCGATTGGCTGATCTGGTGGCCCATGGCAGATCGCCGGGGTCATCTGCATGTCGGGGCGGGATCGGTTCGGAACTCGAAACAATGCTGCGCTACAAAAACCGGCGCGCGCACCCTGCAACGGCGTGATGCCGAAGACCCGCCAAAGCGGTGACCGGGCTCCAGCCCGCGCCAGATCACGCATTGTCACGGCATGTCGATGATCGTCGCGATCCCGCCGCCGGCTTTCTTCGAACGGTACAGGGCAATATCCGCCCCGGACAACAGGCCATGAACCGTCCCGCATCGCTCGGAGGTCGAGATGCCGATGCTGACCGACAGGTTCGCAAATCCGGGGGGCCTGATGTCATGGATCGCCGATATGATTCTCTCGGCCATGTTCAGCAGGGTTCCCCGGTCGGTGCAGTTTCTTATGATGGCAAGAAACTCGTCGCCCCCGACCCGGCATACCTTGTCCTCGTTCCTGAGGCTGGATCTCAGGGCATCCGCCACGGACATCAGGACCGAATCGCCGGCGATATGGCCAAGGTTGTCATTGACGGCCTTGAAGAAATCCAGGTCCAGACTCATCAGCGAAAAGGGCGCCCTGTCCCTGGTCTCCATCGCCGCGGCCAGCTCCAGGTCGAAGGCCCTCTTGTTCAGGACCCCGGTCAGGGGATCGGTGATCGACAGCCGCTCGGCGACCTCCCGGGCGTCCTTGAGGATCCGGTTCACCCGGTTCAGTTCCTCTGAGATGGCCCTGTTCGCCTCTCTGAGAAAGAAGAACTCCATGGCCAGGTCGGTGGCGGCAAAATCCGAATTGGTCAGGTCGAACGCCCGCGCCGCCTTCGCAAGCGAGGCGCCGAAGCCGAAATTCATGATCAGCAGGTCCCCCGATCTTGCGCAATGCGCGACCAGGCTGATCTCCGGGTTCGATTTCAGGCTGATCGACCGCAGGCTCCCACCGCCCCGCTGCAGCAGGATCCTGCCGACATCGCCGCGGAAAGCCTCGGAAACATGCCCGTTCCCCTGCAGCAGCTTCGAGAGCGTCCTGCCTTTCGACAATATCCTGCCGTCCAGGCCCACGACGAGATGCATCGGCATGAGCTCATGCAGGCACGAGATGCCTATGTTCATCGGAGCGCCTCGCGGCGCAGCGGGGAGGAGGGATCCAGGCTGAAATGTCTCTTCATCGCATATTCCGACTGTGCGACCCTTGCGGTGATCCGGTTCCTCGATGCGAAGATGATGGCGAGCGAGCCGTAATCGTCGGCCATGCCCCTGAGCACCCCGGCGATGATCTGAAGAAACCCGGGCTGATGATGGCTTGCCGCGATCCGGTAGCAATCCGCGCTGTCCAGCACGACGCAAAGATCGGGCATCAGAAGGTCGGGAATGACCAGCCTGATGCGGTCCGGCAGATCCTGCAGCGATTCCAGGAAATCGCGATAGTTCCCGCCGCTGAAGCGAAGCAGGCGCCTGATCTGTTCCTGCCGGGTCAGCCATGAGCCGATATCCTCGAGATATTCGTTCATGGATTTCCCCACCAGCCGGGCAGCGGCGACAACCAGCGAATAGGTCACCCGGTTCGGGCAGTCGCTCCAGGTCAGGAAGATGTTCGGATCCGCCCTGGTCCTGAGGAGAACCCGCTTCCACAGATCCTCGCCATAGGTGGCGCGCGTGAAGGCCTCGACGGACCGGTTCACCAGACCATGCATGTCAAGCCATCCTGTCGCAGGCCGATCCTATTGCCAGATCCGGCCGCGCCCCGGCCCGTCGGCCGAGACGATGTCCAGCCGGCCCCGGTCGATGCCGATGGAGATCGCGCCCCGGTCCCGCAATCGCGTGATGTCGATGATCGTGCATCCCTTGTCCCGCATCTCGTTCATGGGCCATTCGCCATCCGTGACCAGGACCAGGTTCGGCGGGCAGCCGATGTCCCGCGCTTTCCTGGCCCCCTTGCCGGTCAGATGGCGTATTTCCAGGCTGGTGTCGCCGAATGCCAGCCGGGCCCGGCGATCGGAGGGCTCGCCCTGCCAGAGGGGCCGCGCCGCGGCGGTGACCTGGTCCGCCGGATCGCCGTCGGCCTCCAGCCAGTTGGCGATGGCATAGCTGCCGCCCCTGGGCTTGGAGGGGACACGGCCGGCGGCGGTCATGGCCGCGACCGCCTTGCCATCGGGCGCGACCAGGATCGCCGGCCGCTCGGCCGCCAGCCAGATCAGAGCCGCGCCGGCCAGCAGAAGCGCGCCGAGGCTGCGCCGGACCTGCAGCGCCATCCGGTTCGCGGCTTCGCCGAGCGGTCCCAGGAACAGCAGCGCCGCGCCGATCCCCAGCAGCGGCAGCACGGCGGCAGGCGCCGCGGGCAGCAGCAGCACGGCGCCATCCAGATCCGAGATCCAGCCGGCGACCAGCAGCATCCATTGCGTCCCCAGCCCCATCACCCAAAGCGCAGGCTGCGCCAGGCCCAGCGGTGCCAACAGCGCCGCAAAGACGGCGCCGGGCATGACCAGCGTGCCGACCACGGGCACCACCAGGAGATTGGCCAGGAGCCCGTATTGCGTCATGCGGCCGAAATGCACCGCCGCGATGGGCGAGGTGGCAAGGCTGGCCACCACCGAGGAAAGCAGCAGCATCAGCACCGGCCGGCTCCACCACGGCAGGCGGGGCGCCAGCTTCAGCCACGGCTCCTGCACCAGGATCAGCGCCACGGTCGCGGCGAAGCTCATCTGGAAGCCGGGCTCGGTCAGCGCCTCGGGGCCGAGCAGCAGCACCAGCGTCCCGGCCACGGCCACGGTGCGCAGCGAGACCGCGCGCCGGTCGGCGATGATGGCCAGCAGCATCACCGCCACCATGATGAAGGCGCGCTCGGTGGCGACACCGCCGCCCGACAGCCAGAGATAAAGCGCCGAAACAGCCAGCGCCCCGGCCGCGGCCAGCTTGTGCACCGGCAGGGCGCGGAACCCCGCCAGCCCCTGCCCCGCGGTTCCGGCAAGGCGCAGCGCCGCATAGACGAAGCCGGCCAGCATGCTCATGTGCAGGCCCGAGATCGAGATGATGTGATAGAGGTTCGAGGCGCGCATGATCTCGTTCGTCCGTTCCGAGATGCCCGAGCGGTCGCCGGTCACCAGCGCCGCCGAGACCGCCCCGGCCTGGCCGCCGATGTGGTCGCGCATTGTCTCGGCCAGCGCCATGCGCAGGCGATGCAGGGCCAGTGCCCCGTCATCGGCCGGCCGCGCCACGGTCATCACCGGGCCTTGCGTATGGCCTACCGCCCCCAGCCGCTCGAACCAGGCCAGGCGGCGGAAATCGAAGCCGCCCGGCTCGGACGGCCCCGAGGGCGGGCTCAGATGGGCGGTCAGCATGATGCGCTGGCCGGGGGCCGGCAGGTCCTGCGGGCTCATCAGCGAGATCCTGACGCGCGCGGGCGTGCGGCGGGGCGGGACGTCCGCAAGCACCACCCGGTCGAGCAGCAGCCGCATCCGGTCACTCGACGAGCGGTCGATGCCGATCACCCGCCCCTCGACCGGGCCGTAATAGCGGAATTCCAGCACCGGTGCCGCCACCAGATGCGCGCGCAGCCCGGCAAGCCCGGCCCCGGACAGCACCAGGAGCAGCGCCATGGCCGCCAGCCGGCAACGGTCGGCCCAGATCCAGGCGCAGCGACGGCGCCGCGCCAGGCCCAGGACCAGCGGCGGCAGCAGCAGGCAGGCGCCGGCCGCCAGCGCCAGCCTGGCGTAGAAGCCCGGACCCGGTTCGTTGCGCAGCAGGAACCAGCCGCCGATACCCAGCGACAGCCAGAACGGCACCCAGGGCAGCAGCCCGGCCCGGACCGTCACCGGCACCCGGGCCGGCATCCGGGAAGGCAGCGCCGATGCGCGCGGCCAGCCGGCCGGCGGCGCGCCCGTCCGGGCCATGGCGAGGGTTGCCGAATCCATCCGCAACTTGTCCTTGTCACGTCACTTGCGTATCTCTGGCGCCAAGATTGGCATGCCGCCCCTTTCGAAACGGTTAACGGCAAGCCAATGCCCCCTGTTTTCTGGAATGACCGGACCGCTGATGACTGATTCCCGCCCCGTCGTGACCCGTTTCGCCCCCTCGCCCACCGGCTATCTGCATATCGGCGGGGCGCGGACGGCGCTGTTCAACTGGCTTTTCGCCCGCGGCCGCGGCGGAAAGTTCCTGCTGCGCATCGAGGATACCGACCGCGCCCGCTCGACCCCCGAGGCGACCGAGGCGATCCTGCAGGGGCTGCGCTGGCTCGGCCTCGACTGGGACGGCGAGCCGGTCAGCCAGTTCGCCCGGCGCGGGCGTCACGCCGAGGTGGCCCGCGCCATGCTGGAGAACGGCACGGCCTACAAATGCTTCTCGACCGCCGAGGAGATCGAGGCTTTCCGCGAACGGGCCAGGGCCGAGGGCCGCTCGACCCTGTTCCTGTCGCCCTGGCGCGACGCCGACCCGGCAAGCCTTCCCGATGCGCCCTATGCCATCCGGCTGAAGGCGCCGCGCGACGGCGAGACGGTGGTGCATGACGCGGTGCAGGGCAACGTGACCTTCGGCAATGCGCAGCTGGACGACATGGTGCTGCTGCGCTCGGACGGGACGCCGACCTATATGCTGGCGGTGGTGGTGGACGACCACGACATGGGCGTCACCCACATCATTCGCGGCGACGACCACCTGACCAATGCCGCCCGGCAGATCCAGATCTACCAGGCCATGGGCTGGGAGATCCCGGTCTTTGCCCATATCCCGCTGATCCACGGCACCGACGGCAAGAAGCTGTCCAAGCGCCACGGCGCCGTCGGGCTGCACGAATATGCGGCGATGGGCTATCCGGCCGCGGCCATGCGCAACTACCTGGCGCGGCTGGGCTGGAGCCATGGCGACGACGAGCTTTTCGACGACGCGCAGGCCCGGGCCTGGTTCGACCTGCCGGGAATCGGCAAGGCCCCCGCCCGGCTGGACTTCAAGAAGCTGGAACATGTCAGCGGCTGGCATATCGCCCGGATGGACGATGCCGCGCTGCTGGAGGAGATCGCCGCCTTCCGCGCCGCCACCGGCGCCGAGCCGCTGGACGAACGGCAGATCGCCCGGTTGCGCCCGGTCCTGGGGGCGCTGAAGGCCAAGGCGAAAACCCTGCCGGCGCTGCTGGAACAGGCGCATTTCGCGCTGGTTTCCCGGCCCGTCGCGATCGAGGAGAAGGCGGCGGCAGCGCTGGATTCAGTATCCCGTGGTATACTGAATGAATTGACTGCCGCAGTGCAGAATGCTAGCTGGGGGCGCGACGAACTCGAGGCGGCCGTCAAAGCGATTGGCGAGTCGCACGGGCTGGGACTGGGCAAGGTTGCGGCGCCGCTGCGTGCGGCGCTGGCCGGACGCAGTTCGACCCCCAGCGTGTTCGACATGATGTTGGCACTTGGCCGCGACGAGACGCTGGCCCGGCTGCAGGATCAGGCGGGCTGAGACCCGCGCCCATCCCCCCGGCCAGGCCGGAGACAGGTGAAAGGAACAGTGAATGGCAGAAAGCAAATCCGCAAAGCTGCTGGTCGAAGGCAAGGAGCTGGAGCTTCCGATCCTGAGCCCGACGGCAGGCCCGGATGTCGTCGACATCCGCAAGCTCTACGCCCAGGCGGACGTCTTCACCTACGACCCGGGCTTCACCTCGACCGCCTCCTGCGACTCGACCATCACCTATATCGACGGTGACAAGGGCGAGCTGTGGTATCGCGGCTACCCGATCGAGCAGCTGGCCGCGCAGTCGCATTACCTCGAGGTCTGCTACCTGCTGCTCTACGGCGAGCTGCCCAGCAAGGATCAGCTGCTCGATTTCGAGACCCGGGTCACGCGCCACACCATGGTGCATGAGCAGATGCACAACTTCTTCCGCGGTTTCCGCCGCGACAGCCACCCGATGGCGACCATGGTCGGCGTCGTCGGCGCCATGTCGGCCTTCTATCACGATTCGGTCGACATCAACGACCCGGTGCAGCGCGAGATCGCCTCGATCCGGCTGATCGCCAAGGTGCCGACCATCGCCGCCATGGCCTACAAGTATTCCATCGGCCAGCCCTTCGTCTATCCGCGCAACGAGCTGGATTACGCCAGCAATTTCCTGCACATGTGCTTCTCGGTCCCGGCCGAGCCCTATCATGTCGATCCGGCGCTGTCGCGGGCCATGGACCGCATCTTCACCCTGCATGCCGATCACGAGCAGAACGCCTCGACCTCGACCGTGCGGCTGGCGGGTTCCTCGGGCGCGAACCCCTTCGCCTGCATCGCCGCCGGCATCGCCTGCCTCTGGGGCCCGGCGCATGGCGGCGCCAACCAGGCCTGCCTGGAGATGCTGCGCGAGATCGGTTCGGTCGAGCGCATCCCGGAATTCATCGCCCGCGCCAAGGACAAGAACGATCCGTTCCGCCTGATGGGCTTCGGCCACCGGGTCTACAAGAACTTCGACCCGCGCGCCAAGGTGATGAAGGAATCGGCCGACGAGGTGCTGGACCTGCTGGGCGTCCACAACAACCCGACGCTGCAGGTCGCCAAGGAGCTGGAGCGGATCGCGCTGGAGGACGATTATTTCGTCTCGAAGAAGCTTTATCCGAACGTGGACTTCTACTCCGGCATCATCCTGGAAGCCATGGGCTTCCCGACCTCGATGTTCACGCCGATCTTCGCGCTGTCGCGCACCGTCGGCTGGATCTCGCAGTGGAAGGAGATGATCGCCGATCCGCAGAACAAGATCGGCCGGCCGCGCCAGCTTTACGTCGGCGCAGCGCGGCGCGATTACAAGCCGCTGGACGCCCGCTGAGCGGCTGCGGCCAGAACCACGAACGGCCCCGGAACAGCTCCGGGGCCGTTCTGCTGCGCCCGCATCACGTGCTTTGCTCGATCGGCTGGCAGGGGCGCGGCTATTCGCCGGATTTCACCGAGAACATGAACGCCATCGTGCATGGCCGGCTGCGCGCCGATCCGCAGACGCCGGTGGTCTTCACCGTGATGGCGGATTCGATCTGCGGCCCCTGCCCGTCGCGGCGCGGCATCGGCTGCGCCTCGGACGAGCGCATCTCGCGGCTGGACAAACGCCATGCCGCGGCGCTTGGCATCCGCCCTGGCCAGCGCATGACCTGGGCCGAGGCGCAGGCCCGCGCCAGCGCCCGGCTGGTGCCCGGCGACCTGAACCGGATCTGCAACGGCTGCCAATGGCTGGGACTGGGCATGTGTCAGAGCGCGCTGGCCGAGCTGCAGGATCCGGGCTGACGGCAAGGCAATGTGACGCAGCCCCTCCGCCGCGCCGGCAAGGGGCTTGCGCGCGGCGGCGGCCGATGCGAAATCGGCGCCATGACCGAGCATGACAAAATCGCGCTGATCACCGGCGCCTCGCGCGGCCTTGGCGCCGCTTTGGCCGAAGCCCTTGCCGGACGCGGCTGGCACATCCTGGCCGTGGCCCGCACCACCGGCGCGCTGGAGGAACTGGACGACCGCATCCGCAAGGCCGGCGGCGCGGCGACGCTGGCACCGATGGATGTCGGCCAGCCCGAGGCCATGGTGCAGATGGCGCAGGCCGTCATGGGCCGCTGGGGCGGGCTGGATCTCTGGGCGCATTGCGCGATCCACGCCGCGCCGTTGTCGCCGGCGGGGCATGTCGACGCCAAGGATTTCCAGAAATCGGTGGACCTGAACCTTGTCGCCACGCGCGGGCTCATCGGGCTGATCGAGCCGCTGCTGCGCGCCCGCAAGGGCTCGGCGCTGTTCTTCGACGACAAGCGGGCCGGGCAGAAGTTCTTCGGCAGCTACGGCGCCACCAAGGCCGGGCAGATCGCCCTGGCCCGCAGCTGGCAGGCCGAGAACGAAACGCTGGGCCCGCGCGTGGTCATCGCCGAGCCGGCGCCGATGCCGACCGCGGTGCGCGCCCGCTTCTTCCCCGGCGAGGACCGCGCCCGCCTGACCCCCTGTCAGGTCGAGGCCGAGCGCATCCTGGCCGAGATCCTCTAGCGCGCCAGCGCGAAAAGCGCATCAATGTCCAGATGCGCTTCCAGATGCACGGCCAGCCGGTCCAGAACCTCCTCGACGCCGGCGCCGTAATCCAGCGCCGAGGTGGCGCCGAATCCGGCCAGCCAGGCGGCGCGGAAGGCGTCGCCGGAAAACAGCCCGTGCAGATAGGTTCCGGCGACGCGGCCGTCGCGGCTGGTGGCGCCGTCGGGTCCGGGGATATGGGCAAAGGGGCGGGCGCAATCCGGGCCCTCGGTGCGGCCCATATGGATCTCATAGCCCTGAACCGGCTGGCCGAGCGCCATGCCCTCGATCCGCGTCAGCCGCTTCTCGGGCGCCATGCGGGTCTCGACGTCCAGCAGGCCCAGGCCCGGCGTGCTGCCGGGGTCGCCGTCATGGCCCGCAGGGTCGTGAACCCAGCGGCCGAGCATCTGATAGCCGCCGCAGATGCCCAGAACCCGGCCGCCGCGCCGCAGATGCGCTGCCAGGTCGATATCCCAGCCCTGCTGGCGCAGGAAGGCCAGGTCGCCGCGCGTCGATTTCGTGCCCGGCAGGATCACCAGATCGGCATCGCCCGGCAGGGCCCGACCGGGCGGCACCATGGTCAGCCGAACCCCCGGCTCGGCCGCGAGTGGGTCGAGATCGTCAAAATTGGCGATGCGCGACAGCATCGGGCAGGCGATGTGCAGCCCGCCCGCCACGCCTCCTGCCCCCGAGGCGCGGCGCAGGTCCACCGCATCCTCGGCCGGCAGCAGCGCGGCATCGGGAAACCAGGGCACAAGGCCGAGATCCGGCCAGCCGGTGCGCTCGGCAATGAAGCTGCGGCCGGCATCGAACAGGGACGGATCGCCGCGGAAGCGGTTGATCAGGAAGCCGCGGATCATCGCCGCGTCCTCTGGGTCGATCACCGCCTGGGTGCCGACGATCTGCGCGATCACGCCGCCGCGGTCGATGTCGCCGGCCAGCACCACCGGCACGCCGGCCGCGCGGGCGAAGCCCATGTTGGCGATGTCGCGGGCGCGCAGGTTGACCTCGGCCGGGCTGCCCGCGCCCTCGACCAGCACCAACTCATGCGCCGCGCGCAGCCGGGCGAAACTGTCCAGCACCGCGTCCATCAGCCGCGCCTTCAGCGCGCCATAATCCGCCGCCGCCGCCCGCGCCACGGCCCGGCCCTGCACCACCACCTGCGCGGCCCGGTCGGTCTCGGGCTTCAGCAGCACCGGGTTCATGTGGACCGAGGGCACCAGCCCTGCCGCCCGCGCCTGCAGAGCCTGCGCCCGGCCGATCTCGCCTCCGTCCGGGGTCACGGCGGCATTGTTCGACATGTTCTGCGGCTTGAAGGGCGCTACGGCGATTCCGCGCCGCCGCGCGGCCCGGCACAACCCCGCCACCAGCAGGGATTTTCCCACATTCGACCCGGTCCCCTGGATCATCAGCGCGCCCATGCCCGCCCCCGCTTGCCAATCCGTGCCTTGGTGACTAGATAGGCGCGTCGCTGAATGAAAGGCCCCGTGGTGGAAAACGTCGTTCTTACCGTGCATCTGATCCTCGCCGTGCTTCTGATCGGGGTGGTGCTGTTGCAGCGGTCCGAAGGCGGCGGCCTCGGCATGGGCAGCGGCGGAGGCGGCGGCGTCATGACCGGCCGCCAGGCAGCCAACGCGCTGTCCCGCCTGACCTGGATCTTCGCCATCGGCTTCATCATCACCTCGATGACACTCACCATCATCGCGGCCCGCAACGCCTCGAGCGGCTCGATCGTCGACCAGCTCGACCTTGGCGGCGGCTCCTCGCAGCAGGCCCCGGCCACCTCGCTGCCGGGCATCGGCGAATACGCGCCGCCCCCCGGTGCCGGCCAACCCGTGGTGCCGGGTGCCGGCCAGCCGGTCGCTCCGCCCGCGCAGGAAGCCCCGGCCACCCCGGCCCCCAGCGAAGGCGATGCCCCCGCCGCGCAGCCGGTGGCGCCG
>NZ_JAEHFP010000115.1 GCF_016446475.1 Paracoccus binzhouensis
CCCGCTACGACCGATGCCCAAAGGGCTTTCGCTCAGCGATCGCTCTCGCCGCAACCGTCATCTACTGGTTATGAAACCTGAGCCTAGCTCCCCCGATGATGCCGAGGATGAAGCGGATGACGATGTCCCAAAGAGCCCTGATATGGGCGAGAATCTTGCGGATGCTGTGCCCACAGGCGCAGAGCACGGCAAAGAGCGCGTCGCCGCTCCTGCCCTTCAGGGGGCATCTGGCCAATCCGCCGTCTGATTTCATGTGGCCGATCTCGGGCTCGATGGCACTTCGCCGTTTGAGGAGTTTCGCCAGCGCCGGGGTGATGCCGCGTCGCTGGCCGCTGATCAGGACGCGGGTGGTTTCGACGCCATGGCCGCAATAGCCGCGGTCGACCACGGCAAGGCCGGGCCTCGTGTCGGTCAGGATTTCAACCTGTTCGAGGGCCGGTGCCAGGATGTGGCCATCATAGGGATTGCCGGGAAAGCTGCGGGCGCCGACTATGAGGCCGCCGTCGAGGGTGGTCGCGAGGCTGACCTTGGTGCCGAACTCATATCGCACCCGCGCCTTGCCCTTGGAGATGCAATCGACCTCGGGCTCATGCAGGGAACAGAGCTTGTCCTTGCTCTTCGGCCCCTGTTCCAGCAGGCGCCCGACCAGCCAGAGCGCGCCCAGCACCTGTCCGCGCAACGTGCCCTCGGGGATGGGACTTGTGGATCGGCGGCAAGTCCTTCAGCCCGTCGAAGCCCTGCGTCTGAAAGCGGCGCTTCCATTCGTAGAAGCTGGTCCGGTCCATGCCACGCTGCCGACAGGCCTCGGCGACATTGCCGAACTCTCGCGCCAACTCAAGCACGCTCATTCGTTGCTGAGCAACCTTGCTGGCGGCATCGCGCGGCGGCGACTTCCGGGTCTTCGATGTTCCATCCATGGGCGGTTCTTCCTTCCCGAAAATAGCACGGAAAGAAGATTAAGAGGACAGATGAAGCGGCTGAAGGAGGACGGGGTCGTGTGCTCGGGCGGCGCCGCTCCGAAGCGCTCCGGATCGCCGAAATCCCGAGAAGGAAGGGCCATGACCACCGACGGCAGGATTGTAACGGTTCGGCTCTCGATCGAGGAGTTCGATGCGCTTGGCCGCGGCGCGACAGCGGCATGGTCAGCGAGATGGGAAAGGCGCCCCTTGCCGCCTGCCAGCGCGGATCATAGTCAAGGCTGACCGCCCCCCGCCCGTCCACCGCCAGCTGGGCGACATCGAAGCGGTCATGGAAGATCGGGACGATCACAGCGCCTCATCCAGATCATAGCCGCCGCTCTCGCCACCTTGCCGAGGGCGGGCCGAGAGCGTTTCCGCATCAAGACCCAGGGCATCGAACACCCGCTGATACGAGGACAGCCGCGTGTCGCGGGTGCCGTTTTCAAGGTCCGAGAGCGTCGCCAACGCCACGCCGCTGAGCCGCGACAGGTCGACCAGCCGCAACCCCTGCGCGCGGCGCGTGTCGCGGATCAGCCCGCCCAGCCGGGTTGCCAAGGTCTCGCCCATGCGGTCCTTTTCTTATTCATTGGAAACATGGCAGCGAATGACGGTCGTCGCAAGCCGGTTTCCAATATGTTGAAAATCCGCGCCGGCATGAGTCTCGAACGGAGCCATTTCCAACAGATTGGAAATCTTGGCGCATGGAAAAAGCTTGGGAGCCGGGTGGACTCGCGCGATATTCACGGGGAACGCCATTCAAACGACAAAAAGCGTGAACGCGGTCATCGGGCAACATTCCGAGGCGCTTGCCAAGCAGCTTCATGCTCAGCGGGAATCGCTGTTTCCACCCGATGCCACGAAGCAGATGCGCAAGCCCACCTCGGGCGAGGCGGCGGCGCTGCTGGGGGTGAATGACAGCCACCTGCGCAAGCGGCATCTGGACGGCAAGGGCCCCTTGCCCGAGACCGCGGCAGGCAACCGCCGGCCCTATTCGGCGCAGGACCTGCATGACCTTGGGAAACTTCTTGAAAAGACTGCCAGAAAGCCGGGGCTACCGGCCCGGCCGGCGCGAAGGCAGCCATCTGCACATCATCGGCGTGATGAACTTCAAGGGCGGATCCGGCAAGACCGCGACCGCGGCGCATCTGGCGCAGCGGCTGGGGCTGGACAAGGACAGCGCCGCGAGGCTGACGCGAACCCGGGATGGTTTGCGACCGGAGGTGCAAACCAAGGGTCATCTGTGGACGCCCCGAAGGAAGCACGGGGGTTTCCAGGCGGCGTCCACGAATGAGTCTAGGCGGCCAGGGACAGCGCCTCGGTGCGGGCCTGGGCCGCGGCGACGGCCTTTGCGGCGGCCTCGGGGCCAAGGGCCAGGCCTTCGACATGAAGAACCTCCAGGTCGGTCATGCCCATGAAGCCCAGCACCGTCCGCAGATAGGGAACCGCATGGTTCATGCCCATCGCCGCGCCCTCGGAATAGACGCCGCCGGAGGCCAGGACCACGTAGACCTTCTTGCCGGTGGCCAGCCCCTCGGGGCCGTTCTCGGTATAGCGGAAGGTCAGGCCGGCGCGGGCGACGTTGTCGATCCAGCTTTTCAGCGTGGAATAGACGCCGAAATTGATCAGCCCGGTGGCGATGACCACCGTGTCCGCGGCCAGCAGCTCGGCCACCAGCTTGTCGGAATGATCGGCGGCGGCGGCCTCTTGCGCGTTGCGGGCCTCGGCCGGCTTGCGGATGGCCGCGGTGGTCACGGTGTCCAGATGCGGGATCGGCGCGGCGCCGAGATCGCGATGCACGACCGTGGCACCGCCCTTGGCGGCAAGCGCCCGGGCCAGATCGGCCGCGACCTTGCTGGAGAGCGATTCATCGCCGCGCGGGCTGGAGGTGACGAGCAGAATGGAGGACATGATCTTTCCTTGCCTTGACAGAAACTCGCACGGGCCGGGCCCGTTGCTTCGGACTGTTAGATAAGGCTGGCTCCCCATCCAGAAAACCGATAAAATATCGAAAAAATCCATCGACAGATTGGATGATATGCCATGGACGCCAATCCCACCCTGGACCAGCTGCAGGTCTTCCTGGCCGTTGCCGAGACCGGCGGCTTCTCGGCCGCCTCGCGCCAGCTGAACCGGGCGCAATCGGTGGTCAGCTACAGCATCGCCAATCTCGAGGCGCAGCTCGAGGTGGCGCTTTTCGAGCGCGGCGGCTCGCGCCAGCCCAGGCTGACCGAGGCGGGCAAGGCCCTGCTGGCGGATGCGCGCCGCATCGTCGCCGACCTGCAGGTGATGCGGGCCCGGGCCAGGAGCATCCGCCAGGGGCTCGAAGCCGAGCTGTCGCTTGCCATCAGTGTCATGGTGCCCTCCGAGGCGGTGGTCGCGGCGCTGCGCGGCTTTCGCGACAGGTTCCCGGCGGTGGCGCTGAACCTGACGGTGGGCGAGCTTGGCGTGGTCATGGAGCTGGTGGCCGGCGGCAGGGCCGATATCGGCATCGGCGGCGCGCTGCTGCGGCAGGACGATCTGCTGGTCGCGGAACGGATCGGGCATTCCTTCATGGTGCCGGTCGCCGCGGCCGAGCATCCGCTGGGCCGGATCGGGCGGCCGCTGACCATCGCCGATGTGCGCGAGGAGGTGCAGCTGGTGGTGACCGACGCCTCGGGCCTGACCAGCGGGCGGGACTTCAACGTGCTGTCCTACAGGACCTGGCGGGTCAGCGACATCGCCACCAAGCACCAGCTGATCCGGGGCGGGCTGGGCTGGGGCGGGCTGCCGGCGGCGCTGGTCAGGAAGGACCTGGCGCGGGGCAGGCTGGTGGCGCTGCAGCTCGATGCCTACGAGCTGGGGGAATATCCGCTTTACGCGCTGCGCCGGTCCGCCAATCCGCCCGGCCCGGCCGCAGGCTGGCTGATCGAGGCCTTCCGGCAGCGGCTTGCGACCTGCCCCAGCCGTGCCGATTTCTCGGCGATGCTGAGGGGCGGCGCGGCCAAGGATACGGCCAAGGACAGGGCGGGGGGCGCGGCGGGATAGCCGGCCGCCGGTCGCGCGCCGCCCCCGCCCGGCCCTGTCCCGGCGAGAGGTCGCCTGCCCCGGGCGGCAAGGATTGACAGCTTATCCGGGGCCGGGCGTACTGGGCTTTCCATGACATCGAGGGGGGAGCGCATGGCTCGGATTGACGGCACGAACAATGCCGAGACCCTGGTCGGAACCTTTCTTTCCGACGATATCTACGGTCTTGGCGGCAACGACACCCTGCGTGGCGGCTTCGGCGCCGACTGGCTTTACGGCGAGGACGGCAACGACCAGCTTTTCGGCGGCTTCCAGGGCGACTGGCTGCGCGGCGGCAATGGCGCCGACAGGATGAACGGCGATGACGGGGACGATTACTTCGACGGCGGCGCCGGCGCCGACCTGATGCGCGGCGGTTCGGGCGACGACATCTTCGACCAGACCAGCCTGGGCGAGGTGCCCGGCGACCGGATCTTCGGCGGCGCCGGGATCGACCTGCTGCGGCTGGACCTCGGTGCCGTGGCCGGCCCGGTCGATTTCGCCATCCAGGATCCGACGGTGACGGTCACCATGCGGTTCGGCTCGGCCCCGGCCTTCTCGTTCCGCGAGATCGAGGCCTTCGAGATCGCCGGCAGCGACTATGCCGACCGCCTGGCCGGCTGGCTGAACGGCGACACGCTGGAGGGCGGCCTGGGCGCCGACACGCTGCTGGGCGGCGGGGGCATGGACGAGCTGTCCGGGGACGACGGCAACGACATGCTGCGCGGCGGCAACGACGACGACCGGCTTTACGGCGGCGCCGGCGCCGATTCGCTGCTGGGCGAGATCGGCCGGGACATGCTGCAGGGCGGCTCGGGCAACGACACCGCGCTTGGCGGCTTCGGCGACGACGATCTCGAGGGCGGCGACGGCGGCGACCGGCTGATCGGCGGCGATGGCAATGACAACCTGGTCAGCGACGGCTACTATTCCGACGAGGGGCGCGAGCGCGACCTGCTGCAGGGCAATGCCGGCAATGACAGCCTGTGGATCGGCATCAACGACCAGGCCGACGGCGGCCTGGGACTGGACCGCATCCATGTCGAGTTCAGCGCCGTGACGGCGGATGTGGTCTGGGCCTTCTCGCCCGCGCTGAAGCAGTTCGGCAACGGCACCCGCGTGGTCAATGCCGAGGTGCTCGACTATGACGGCGGCCATGGCCGGGACCAGGTGACCGGCTGGATCCATGCCGACCGGCTGAACGGCCATGACGGCAACGACCGGCTTGGCGGCGGCGGCGGCAACGACACGCTGGACGGCGGCCGCGGCGCCGACCTGCTGCGCGGCGGCAACGGCAACGACCTGCTGCAGCACGAATCCGGCCGCGACACCCTGAACGGCGAGGGCGGCAACGACCGCTTCCTGATCGGCTTCGACGAGGCGGTGAACCTGCCCTATCCCGTGGCGGTCGATGGCGGCCTGGGCGTGGACACGGTCAGCTTCAGCAGCTACGAGCTGGGGGCGGTGGTCGACCTGGCCGACCAGTCGCGCAATAGCGGGCTGGCCCATGGCAAGACGCTGCGCAATGTCGAGGTGCTCGAGGGCACGGCCCTGGATGACCTGTTCCTTGGCGGCGGCGGCAACGATGTGTTCCGCGGCGGCGACGGCGGCGACCTGCTGAACGGCCGCATGGGCAACGACCTGCTGTCGGGCGGCGAGGGTTCGGACATCCTGACCGGCGGGCTGGGGCGCGACGTCTTCGATTTCACCGATTACTCCGCCTTCGAATGGCAGGGCGACGTGATCACCGATTTTCACCGCGGCCAGGACGTGATCCGCCTCGACCGTTCGGATTTCGGCGCCGGGCTGCGGCTGGTCAATGCCGCGAACCCGGTGGTGACCGGCGCGGCGCCGGCGCTGATCTTCGAGACCGACAGCCACCGGCTCTGGTATGATGCCGATGGTGCCGGCGGCGGCGACAGCCCGCGGCTGCTGGCGGTGCTGAACGGCGTGGGCCAGCTGGCCATGTCGGATTTCGTCTTCGTCTGACCCGGCCGGGGCGCCGCCGCCGTCCCGCCGGTGGTGCGGGCGCCCCGGGCCGGTCCCGTCAGCGACCCTTGAGCCGGTCGGCGGACAGCGCCCCGGCGCCGGTGGTCGCCAGCAACAGGAAGACGAAGCAGAACAGGATGGCCGCATCGCCGCCATTGGCCACCGGGAACGGGCTCTTGGGGGCATGGACCATCCAATAGGCGAAGGCCATGTGCCCGGACAGCACGAAAGCCACTGGCCGGGTGAACAGGCCCAGGATGATCAGGGCGCCGCCGATCACCTCCAGCAGCCCCGAGATCAGCGGCAGCATGCCCAGGGTCTCGGGGCCGGGGATGGGGATGCCGAACAGCTTTTGCGTTCCGTGCTCGAAATAGAGCAGCCCGGCGACGATGCGGAGCGCCGCGACCGCATAGGGCTGCAGCGCCGAGAGCATGCCAGTCATTACCGTCCCTCACCTTTGGGTTGATGATGCCGACAGTGAATAGCCACGACCGCCGGAATGCAAGCCGGCTGAAGACCGCATCCCGGCGCGGCCTTCCGGGATGCAGGACCGCCGCGGCGACGGGCCGCCGGCTCAGTAGCCCGGGCGCGGCACCAGCCCCATCAGGGTCTGCGACAGCCCGCCATCGACGACGATGTCCTGCCCGGTGACATAGGCGGCGCGCGGCGAGGCCAGGAACAGCGCCGCGTCGGCCATGTCCTCGGGCTTGGCGATGCGCTGCAGCGGCACCATGGCCTCGCGCCGGGCCCTGACCTCGGGATCGGCATAGAAGCCGGCGGAGAGCGGCGTCAGCACCAGCCCCGGGCTGACGCAGTTCGAGCGCACGCCGCGCGGCCCCCATTCCTGCGCCAGCTGCCGCGACAGCATCAGCGTCGCCGCCTTGCTGGCCGAATAGGCGCCCGAGGCCGGCTGCGGCTGGGTGCCGGCGATCGAGGCGACATGCACCAGCGCCCCCTGCCCGCGCGCCAGCATCGCCCTGCCGAAGGCCTGCGACATCAGCAGATAGCCGGTCAGGTTGATGCGCAGCATGGCCGACCAGTCGGCCTCGGCCACGCTTTCCAGCGGACCGGGGCGCAGGATGGCGGCGTTGTTGACCAGCACGTCGACGCCGCCCTCGGCCTCGACCCGCTCGGCCGCCGCCGCGATGTCCTCGGGACGGGAGATGTCGCAGGCCATGGCGAAGGCGCCGCCGCCCAGCTCTTGCGCCAGGCCCGGCAGCGCGGCAGCGTCGCGGTCCAGGGCCACGACGCGCGCGCCCTGCCCGGCAAAGGCGCGGGCCAACGCCCGGCCGATGCCGCCCGCCGCGCCGGTGATCACGACGATCTTTCCGTCAAGTTGCAGCCAGCTCATGGTCTTCTCCTTGGTTCGGGGAATGCAGCCCGGCAGGGCTGCGGCAATCTGGGGGGTTTGGCAGCGCGTGAAAATCGGCTAGGTCGGAGGCAAGGAGATCCGCATGCAATCCGACCGTTTCGACCTCAACCGCTGCATCGGCGCGCTGAGCACCCGTTTTTCCAGCCGGCTGGGCACCGGCGCCTCGCAGGAATATCACCGGCGCTTCCAGATCGGCGTGGTGGAATGGCGTATCCTGTGCCACCTGGCGGTCGAGCCCTGGTCGAACGTCATCGCCATGGCGACCTCGATCGGGCTGGACAAGAGTTCGGTCAGCCGCTCGCTGGCGGCGATGGAGCGGCGCGGCCTGGTCGAGATGCGCGACGGCGCCCGCCGCTCGCGCGAGGCGAACCTGACGGCCGAGGGGCTGGCGCTGCATCACCAGGTGCTGCCCGTCGCCCGCGCGCGCGAGGCGGCGCTGCTGACCGGCTTCGACGCCCGGGAAACCGAGCAGCTGCTGGACTATTTCCACCGCCTGATCGCCAATCTTCCCAAGGTCGAGGAAGACGCGCAGCGCCGCGCCGGCCAGCACGACTAGGCCCCGCCCGCCGGCGGGGATCCCGAAGGCCCCGCCAGAGAAGGCAAGGCCGCGGCGCGCAGCAGCCGGTCCTCTTGCGCGACGATCAGGTGGCCCGAGGCGCGCAGGTATTCCGCGAAGGCGGGATCGCTGTCGCGGGCCTGCCAGCGCGCCTCCATGTCGGCCATGTCCCTGTAGGCCCACAGGTGCACGACCTGGTTCAGCGGGCCGACCGTGCTGGTATAGAAGCCGATGGGCGCGCCCAGGCTGCGCAGCAGCACCGGCATGGCCAGCCGGTCGAAGAGCTCGAGGAACTCGGCCATCCTGCGCGGCGCGATGGTATAGAAGCGCAGGTTGACCAGCGGCCGGTCGGCGGGTGGGGTGAACATGGCTGTCTGTCCTATGCCGATGCGGTGGTGGTGGTGGCGGTGGCGGCCGTGGCAGCTGTGGTGGCGGGCAGCTTCCCGGCCAGCGCCAGCCCGGCGACATAGCCGAAGGTCATGGCCGGGCCGATGGTGATGCCCGCGCCCGGATAGGCCCCGCCCATGATCGAGGCCGCGTCGTTGCCGGCCGCGTAAAGCCCCGGGATCGGCGCGCCCTGCCCGTCCAGAACCCGCGCCCGGCTGTCGGTGACCAGGCCGGGAAAGGTGCCCAGGTCGCCCATGACGATATGCAGCGCATAGAAGGGCGCGGCCTCGACCGGGGCCACGTTCGGATTGGGCCGGTGCCCGGCATCGCCCAGGTAGCGGTTGAAGCCCGAGCTGCCGCGCCCGAACTGGCGATCCTCGCCCCGGCGCGCGCCGTCGTTATAGGCCGCGACCTCCTCGGCCAGCGCCGCGGCGGGAACGCCGATCTGCGCCGCCAGATCCGCAAGCGTCCTGCCGCGCTTCAGATAGCCGCTGCGGATATGCGGCCCCAGCGGCACCGGATAGGGCTTGACGAAGCCAATGCCGTATTTGCGCACCGTGCGGTGATCGGCGATCAGCCAGGCCTCGGTCCGGCCCAGGCCGCGGCAGGTCTCGATCATGGCCGCGCCGACATCGTGATAGGACCGGCTTTCGTTGACGAAGCGCCGCCCGGCCGGGTTCACCATGATGAAGCCGGGCTTGTAGCGGTCCACCAGATGCGGAAAGGCCACGGCGCCGCCCGGGAAGGGCACCTTGCTGACCGGCATCCAGGCCGCGGCATTGGGCAGGCCCTGCGCCATGTGCCCGCCCGCGCGCTCGCCAAGCGCGATGCCGTCGCCGGTATTGCCCTCGGGGACCGGGGTGAAATGCTCGCCGCCCTCGCGCAGATGCGGATAAAGCGCCCCGGTCCGGGCCGGGTCGCGGGCAAAGCCCCCCGCCGCCAGCACCACGCCGCGCGCGGCGCCGATCTCGCACCGCCGGCCGGCGATGCGGGCGACGACGCCGGCGATGCGGCCGTCCCGGGCCAGCAGTTCCTGCACCAGGGCGTCGGTGACGATCTCGATGCCCAGGTCAAGGGCAGATTTCGCCAGCCGCGCCGCCAGCGCATTGCCCGAGGTCAGCTGCACGCCGCGCCCATAGCGCGCCAGGTGCAGCAGGTGCACCCCCAGCCGCCGGGCGACATAGGCGGCCGAGACCGGCGAGCGGGTGGCGTTGAAGAAATGCTTCAGGTCGTCGTTCGAGGAGTTGAACATCATCCCCATGAAGGTGATGGTCTTCAGCGGCGGGCGCAGGCGCCTGAACGCCTTGCCCAGCCGCCGGCCATCATAGGCCGCCGCCGTGACCGAGCGGCCGATCTGCACGCCGCCGGGCGCCTCGGGGTGGTAATCGGGATAAAGCGAGGCGGTGAACTTCACCTCGGTCCGGCTTTCCAGGAAGCGCAGCATCTCGGGGCCGTGGTCCAGATAGGCATCGACGACATCGGCGTCGTACTTGTCGCCGGCCTCGTGGCGCAGGTATTCGTGCACGGCGGTGCGGTCGACCCGGGTGCCGCCCTGCGCCTCGGGACGGTCCTGGAAATGCGGGTTGCCGGGGATCCAGGCCACGCCGCCGGAAAAGGCGGTGGTGCCGCCGAAGACCGGCGCCTTTTCCAGCACGATCGCCGACAGGCCGTGCAGCTTCGCGGTGATGGCGGCGGTCAGCCCGGCCGCGCCAGAGCCGACGATCACCACGTCATAAGTGTCGTTGACGGTCATGTTCCGGCATCCTTTCCCTTAATGTGGTTGAATCTGCGCGCCGCGGGCGCGGATGAACAGCGCCGCGACGCCGGCGATCAGCAGCGGCAGGGCGAAGACCGCCAGCAGCGCGGCCAGGCCCAGCCCCTGCCCGATCAGGATGCCGCCCAGCATCGGGCCGATCACCGCGCCGATGCGGCCGATGCCCATGGCCCAGCCGATCCCGGTCGAGCGGATCTCGGCCGGGTAAAGCGCCGCGGCCAGCGCGTAGAAGGCGTTGAAGCCGCCATTGGTGGTGAAGCCCGCCAGATAGGCCAGCACCAGGGTCACGCCCAGCGACACCGACAGGTAGCCGAAGGCCGCGACCACGGCGGCGCCGCACAGCATGGCGATGCAGGTCACGCGCTGCAGCCCGTAGCGGGCGCCAAGCGCGCCGATGACGAAGGTGCCGGAAAAGCCGCCGAAATTGAACAGCGCCCCGGCATAGATGGCGTTTTCCACCGCCAGGCCCGATTGCACCGACAGTTGGGTGATCCACGAGACCAGGAAATAGAAGGACATGAAACCCATGACGATACCCAGCCACAGGCACAGCGTCCCGGCCAGCCGCCCCTCGGCGAACACTGCCGCGACCGAGGCCCGGCGCGTCTCGACCCGCGACGGCAGCGCCGCCAGCGCCGGCTCGCCCAGCCGGGACAGCAGCCGGTTCAGCCGCGCCAGCGCATCCCGGGGCTGCGTCCGTTTCAGGAAGTCGATGGATTCGGGCATGACCAGGACCACCAGCGGCAGCGCCGCCAGCGAGATGCAGCCCGCCCCGGTCAGCATCATGCGCCAGCCCTGTTCGGGCAGGTGATGGGCGACGACCAGCCCGGTGACCACCGCCCCCAGCGCATAGCCCGAGATCGCCGCGGCGACGACCATGCCCTGCTGCCCGCGCGGCGCGAAATCGGCGGCCATGGTGGTGACGCTGGCCAGGAACGCGCCCACCGAGGCGCCGATGATGGCGCGCAGCACCACAAGCTGGGTGATGTCCTGCGCCCGGCTGCTCAGCAGCATGGTCGCGGTGATGACGCCCAGCAGCGCGATGATCAGCGGCCGGCGGCCGAACCTGTCGGCCAGCGGCGCGATGAATAGCCCGCCCACCGCCATGCCGGCCAGCGAGGCGCTGAAGACGGTGCCAAGCGCCTCGGGGCCAAGCGCCCATTCGGCCTTCAGCACCGGGGCGATATAGGACATGATGACGATGTCCATGCCGTCGATGGCATTGAGCAGGAAGCAGATGAACACGACTGCGATGCGCAGGGGCGTCCAGCGCCCGCTTGCGGATGGCGCGGTCTTGTCCGCGGTCAGGATGAAATCGGCCATAAGTCCCCCCTTTGCCGATCACGGCACGAGCCCGCCCGGGCCGCGAAACCGGGTTTCGCGGGCGGATCCGAACCGTATGCCGATGTTGCTGCGTCGCCGTCTCCTCTGCGACAGCCCCGTCGATAGGAGAGAGAATCGCTCCGGTCAATCTTTTTGTTGCGGTCGCAACACAACCCGGGCGATTTGTGATCGCTGCCCCCGGGGCCGCCGGGGCCCGGATGCGCGATCCGCGGGCCATGGCGGGCGGCACCGGTCCGTCTTCGCTGCGCATCTTCCCGTGCACGGGCGTGGCGATCCCCGGGGCCGCTGGTGGAACGGGCCCAGCGGATATTGGGCGCCAGGATCATCTCGGCCTGGGGCACGACCGAGAACGGGGAAGGAGCCGCAGATCCGCGGCCCCGACGGCACGCCGATGCCCCCGGGGCGGGAAGGCGTCCTGTTCCTGCGCGGCTGCTCGAACTTCCCCGGCGATCTCAAGCGGCCGCAATGGAACGCCACCGATGCCGAGGGCTGGTGCGACACCGGCAATATCGCGCGCATGGACGAGCAGGGCCAGACCCGCATCTGCGGCCGGTCCAAGGAGGTCGGCGCCGCGGCGCCGAGAGCATCGCGATGATCGAGGTCGAGGCGCTGCCTTGCAAGCATCCGGCCGTGCCGCCGGCGGCCATCGCCGCCTATCCCGACGAACGGCGGGGCTTTGGCCGGGCGAACCTCTCGGTTTTCGGCGCTGCTCCTGCCATGGCTTCAGCCCCGCCCATGACAGCGCGCCTTGCTGCCATCGCCGGCAAGGGGGCCGGCGCCGCCCGCAGCTAGGGGCGCCGCGCCTGGATCAGGCGCCACCAGCCCTCGATGCTGGGCGCCTCGAGCAGCTCCCGCGCGCTCAGGGCGATGCCCGCCTGCCTCAACTCGCCCACCAGCTTCAGGACCGACAGCGAATCCAGCCCCAGGAACAGCAGGTTTTCGTCCGGGGCGATCTCATCCTCGTCGGGGACAAGGGCCCGCACGCGCGATTCCAGCCATGCCCAGTCAAGCGTTTTGATAGGTGCACTGTCGTTCATTCCAATCCCGTCCCGTCCTGCGCGGCCAAGGCCCTCGACTTGACACCGCCATTAGTTGAGTATTTTTATCAACCAATATCGCCAGACGCAAGGGGATGAAGATGGACCTGACAGCCATGCAGGCAGCCTATTGGACCGGACGCGATTGGCAGGGACCGGGCGGCGGCGTCTCGGCGCATCTGCATACCGAGTTCCAGCCGGCGGGGCTGGAGCCGCGACGGCTGGACCGGGCGGTGCGCGCCCTGTTCCGCCAGCACCCGATGCTGCGGCTGCGGGTCACGGAATCGGGCCGGCAGGTGATCCAGCCGCTGGACGACCGCCACGCCCTGCGGCTCGACGACCTGCGGGATCTGGCGCCGGACCAGGCGCAGGCGCGGCTGGCCGCGACCCGGCGGCGGATGACGCATCAGCGGCTGGACATCGCCTCGGGCGAAGCGGCAGAGTTCCGGCTGAGCCTGCTGCCCGGCGGCGAACAGCGCCTGCATGTCGATCTGGACATGATCGCGGCCGATCCCTCCTGCTTCGGGCTGGTCATGGACGACCTGGCCCGGCTTTACGAGGATCCGGCCGGGCTGGCCGCGGCCGAGCAACCCGAGGGCTGCTATTTCGACTACCTGGCCCGGCTTGCCCCCGACCCGACGGCCGAGACGGCGGATCGGGACTGGTGGCGGGCGCGGCTGCGCGACATGCCGCCGGCGCCCTCGCTGCCGCTGCGCGACGGGGCGGCCGCGCCGGAAAGCACCCGGATCTCGGCGCTGCTGCCGCCGGCGCAAGCGGCGGCGCT
>NZ_JAEHFP010000116.1 GCF_016446475.1 Paracoccus binzhouensis
CCCTCGCAGCCGTCAACGCCATGATTTATATGCGAAATATCACGATTACGACAGCGAAATCAGCGACTTACTTGGAGAATGTGGGGTCATTGCCTTGATTACCGACCTCCACCACCAGATCCGAGGCCTCGATAACTTGGTAAAAGTCGTTTCCAGTCCCACCCGCCATGGAATCGACTCCTATGCCACCCAGCAACCGATCATTCCCGGCACCGCCAATCAGCGTGTCATTGCCGGCATTGCCGTTCAGGAGATTGTCTGCCGCATTACCCTGGATATGGTTGGCCAAGGTATTGCCCGAACCATTGCTCGCTGCGGCACCGGTAAGGATCAGATTTTCTAGGTTGCCGCCTAAGACATAAGAGATGGTTGCGTGGACAGTATCGTTTCCGGCGTTCTGCACCTCATTCACGATGTCACCGGCATCGTCGACGATATAGGTGTCATTACCCACCCCACCGGTCATGGTGTCGGCACCCCTGCCGCCGTTCAACGTGTCAGCGCCGCCCAATCCATTCAACGCATCATTGCCGGCAAATCCCCAAAGCTGATCGCCCATGCTCATGCCCGCGACGACATCGTTTCCGACAGTCCCCCTTACATAGAGGCTGACGGAGGGTGCACCTGGGTAGGGCGTGGCCAAGGGATTGGCAATAGAAAGAACGTGGCCTCGATTCAGATCGTCATTCGCGTCCAGAATCAGGCTGTTGATTGTCGGCCGGTGCACAGTGCCCCAATAGTTCTCGTCGGCGATTGCAGGGGCCGATATCTCTACCGCAATAGCACCGTTGGGGACCGAAAAGGTGTTGTATCGAATGATCACGGGTTCGCCGTAGGCCGCCCAAACCTCCATGGGTCCGGCAATATTGACGAAGCTGTTCGCTTCTACGGTCAGCGAGCTGTCATGGCCTGTTCCGATGCTTAGAGGCGATGAACCGACAAACAGATTTCGGGTGAAGTTGCTTTCGGATGTAGGGTACCAGATGTAAAAGCCCTGCGTGCCGTTGAACGTGCTGTCTGTTACGGAAAAGGAACCGTAACTGGCATTGCCCGTGGCAGGTAGAAACTCACCGCCGGCCCAGTTCGTAAATGCCATTTCCAATCTTGCCGGGGTTCTGTGCTCGCTCCCGAAGGTAAGCCTCACGTTGTCGAACGTCACCTGATTTTGCTGCGTCCCTTCGACCGACAGCGTTCCGAAGACCTGAATGCTGCCTCCCCGGACAACCGCTCCTTCTTCAATCGTAAGCGTGGCTCCAGCGGCGATCTGAACAGGTTCGTTCAAATCGATGACTTCACCGGCGCGCCATACCGTATCATTGCGGATAATCAAGGTCATACTCCTGGAACACGTGTCTTTAGGTTCATAGAGTTACGCCGATCTCTAATGCAAGCTACATATGGGACTGTCTCAGAGGGCCAGTATCGAGCATGATCAACCTAGGATAACTATAAGTTACCTGGGCGCCTTACCCTGTCCCGGATTGCCGCAGTAGCTGGCGATTTGGACAGGTTTCCGAACGCCGTGCTCGCGATTTCGAGGTGCACCGCCGGTGCATCCGCAGTGTACGCTCGGTGTACGCCGGTCACAGGCGTTCTTTGAACAGAAGATTGCCAAGACCGTTGCGCGCCCTGCGTCCGCAGCCAGCTACCCCCGCAACGCCCCCAGCCGCCGCACCAGATCATCCCGCAGCGCCACCCGCTCTTCGGGGGCCAGGAAGGCGCCCAGCTCGACTTCGCGCCGGCCGTCGGTCAGCACCAGGTAATCCTCGACCGGGCCATTCGCGCGAAGCACCGCCCGGACCCAATAGGGGTTGGTCCGCCAGATGCGGTCGGCGCGGCCCGGGTCGCTGCGCACCAGCTCGAGCCGGTCGTGCGACAGATGCATCACCTCCTGCGGCACCCGATAGCTGTGCCGGATCGCCGCCCACAGCCCCCAGACCGCCAGCGCGGCAAAGGGCAGCAATCCCCACAGCACCGCTGTGCCCAGCACCGCGATCAGCGGCAGCGCCAGGAAGCCCGCCGTCAGCCCGATCACCCAGGCAAAGCCGCGCCGCGGCAGGGCGCGATGCGGGCGGATCTCCAGACGGAAAACGGCCCCGGATTGCTCCGGGGCCGCGTCATGCCATTGCCAGGGCATCGCTCAATGCGCGTGGGCGTGGTCCCAGTCCTCGCGCTTGGGCAGCGTCTCGAAGGTGTGCTCCGGCGGCGGCGAGGGCAGGGTCCATTCCAGCGTGTCGGCGTGCTCGTTCCAGTAGTTCGGCACGTTGACGCGCTTGCCGGCGAAGAGCGTGTAGAACACGATGCCGATGAACAGCAGGAAGGATGCGAAGCTGATATAGGCGCCGATCGACGAGATGTTGTTCCAGTAGGCGAATTCCACCGGATAGTCGATGTAGCGGCGCGGCATGCCCTGGCGGCCCAGGAAATGCTGCGGGAAGAAGATCAGGTTCGAGCCGATGAACATCATCCAGAAATGCAGCTTGCCCGCCCATTCCGGATATTGCCGGCCCGACATCTTGCCGATCCAGTAATAGACCCCGGCGAAGATGCCGAAGACCGCGCCCAGCGACATCACATAGTGGAAATGCGCCACGACGTAATAGGTGTCGTGATAGACCCGGTCCAGCGGCGCCTGGCTCAGCACCACGCCGGTCACGCCGCCGACGGTGAACAGGAACAGGAAGCCGAAGGCCCAGAGCATCGGCGTCTTGAACTCGATCGAGCCGCCCCACATGGTGGCGATCCACGAGAAGACCTTGATGCCGGTCGGCACAGCGATGGTCATGGTCGCCAGCATGAAATAGGCCTGCTGGGTCAGCGACATGCCGGCCGTATACATGTGGTGCGCCCAGACCACGAAGCCCAGGATGCCGATGGCGGCCATGGCCAGCACCATCGGCAGGTAGCCGAAGATCGGCTTCCTGGCGAAGGTCGAGATGACGTGGCTGATGATGCCGAAGCCGGGCAGGATGATGATATAGACCTCGGGGTGGCCGAAGAACCACAGGATGTGCTGGTACAGCACCGGGTCGCCGCCGCCGGCCGGGTCGAAGAAATGGGTGCCGAAGTTGCGGTCCATCAGCAGCATGGTGATGGCGCCGGCCAGAACCGGCAGCGACAGCAGGATCAGCCAGGCGGTGATGAAGACCGACCAGGCAAACAGCGGCACCTTGAACAGCGTCATGCCGGGGGCGCGCATGTTCAGGAAGGTGGTGATGATGTTGATGGCGCCCAGGATCGAGCTGGCGCCCGAGACGTGCACGGCAAAGATCGCCAGGTCCATCGAATAGCCGGACTCGGTGGTCGAGAGCGGCGGGTAGAGCACCCAGCCCACGCCCGAGCCCGCCTGGTCCGAGCCGCCCGGCGCCAGCAGCGAGGCGATGCCCAGCGCCACGCCGCAGACATACATCCAGTAGGAAAGGTTGTTCAGCCGCGGGAAGGCCATGTCCGGGGCGCCGATATGCAGCGGCATGAAGTAGTTGCCGAAGCCGCCGAACAGCGCCGGGATGACCACGAAGAACATCATCAGCACGCCGTGATAGGTGATCATCACGTTCCACAGATGTCCGTTCGGGGTGCATTCGGCCGAGGCGTCGGCGATCAGCCGCGCCCCTTCCAGGCACATGAACTGCACGCCGGGATGCTGCAGTTCCATCCGCATGTAGACGGTAAAGCAGACCGAGATCAGGCCGACGATGCCGGCCGTGAACAGGTAAAGGATACCGATATCCTTGTGGTTTGTTGACATGAACCAGCGGGTGAAGAACCCGCGGGTGTCATGATGGTCACCGTGGCCGTGAACGGCTGCGTCTGCCATGCGTGGACTCCCTCAGAATGCGGCTGGCCGGCCTCGAAGGGCCAGCGGACTCGCTTTCGGTTCTAGAACAGGACCATGGCCCGAGGCAATCCGCCACAGGGGCCAAATCCGCCGCCCCCGCCCGCTTTGCGCCTGCCGGGGGCGGGAATGTTGCCGCGGCGCGACAGAGGCTCAGTTCGCGGCCGGCGCCTCGGCGGTCGGGGCGGCGGCAGCGGCATCGCCGGAGGCCGCATCGGCGGGGGCGGGGGCCGTATCGGCGGGGACGGCCTCGGGCGAGTGCTGGGCCAGGAAGGCCACCACGTCGGCCTGGTTCTTGGCCAGCTTGAAGGTCATCTTGGTCTTCAGCGACTTGTCGCCGACCTTCTCCTCGACATATTTGTTCGGGTTGGTGATGTAATGCTCCAGATCCTCGGTGGTCCAGACCTCGCCGGCCTCGCCCAGCTTGATCAGCGCATCGGAATACTTGAAGCCTTCCTCGGTGCCAGCCTTGCGCCCGACCACTCCGTAGAGGTTCGGCCCGGTCTTGCCGCCCTTGACCACATCCGTGCCGTCCGGCGCCTGGATCATGTGGCAGGCCTTGCATTTCCTGAACTCCTTCTCGCCCTTGGCGGGGTCGCCTGCCCCCTGGGCGGCGGCGGGCAGGGCGAGAGTGATGGCGGCGAGAGTGGCGTAGATGCTGGTCTTCATCGCATGTCCTCTGGATCTTGCTTGTGGCTGGCTGAGAGGACCTGCGCGTCCTCCTCCGCCGCCAAGGGCTAACATGCGTCAAGCCCGGCGAACACCGGCAAAAGGTCGCATATCGCGAGAGGGTGAATATGCCGCGGGGCGAAAATCAGCCGGCCGGCGGCGGGAAGTTCCGCGCGAAACAGCGGCGCAGCGCGTCGTCCAGATCGGCCATGCCGACCGGCAGGCCCATGTCCACCAGGCTGGTGACGCCGTGCCCCTGGATGCCGCAGGGCACGATGCCGGCGTAATGGTCCAGCTCCGGCTCGACATTGATGGCGATGCCGTGGAAGCTGACCCATTTGCGCAGCTTGACGCCGATGGCGGCGATCTTGTCCTCGCGCATGGTGCCGTCGAACAGCGGCGCCTTGTCGGGCCGGGCGATCCAGACGCCGACCCGGCCGTCGCGGATCTCGCCCTTCAGGTTGAACTCGGCCAGGGCGTCGATGACCCAGGATTCGAGCGCCTTGACGAAAGCGCGCACGTCACGGCCGCGGCGGTTCAGGTCCAACATGACATAGACGACGCGCTGGCCGGGACCGTGATAGGTATATTGCCCGCCGCGGCCGGTCTCGTGCACCGGAAAGCGCGCCTCGAGCAGGTCGGCGGCCCTGGCCGAGGTGCCGGCGGTGTAGAGCGGCGGATGCTCGACCAGCCAGATCAGCTCCTCGGCCCGGCCCTCGGCGATGGCGGCGGCGCGCGCCTCCATGAAGGCGACGGCTTCGGCATAGTCGGTCAGTCCGGGGGCGGTGATCCATTCGGTCATGGCCGGCAGATAGTCCCGGAGCGTGGAGGGCGCAAGGGCGGTGCAGGTGGTGCGGTCGCGCCGGGGGCTGTCCGCCCCCGGACCCCCGAGGGTATTTGTGAAACGGAGAAAGCAGCGTGGCCCGAGATCATGAATCTGGTGCAAGATCATTGTGCGGATGTTGAATTTCACTAAATGCCTGTCTGCGGCTATACAGCCTTTTCGATGCAACGCGCGGACCGAACCATGACCTTGCCCCTTTCCCCCGTCTTCGACGCCCTGCGCGCGGCTGCGCGCGACCGTATCCTGATCCTCGACGGCGCGATGGGGACGCAGATCCAGCAGCTGGGCCTGAAGGAGGCGGATTTTGCCGGCCATGGCGCCGGCTGCGCCTGCGGCTGCCACCCGCCCGCGCCGGGCGAGCATCCGCAGCAGGGCAACAATGACCTGTTGAACCTGACCCAGCCCAAGGCGATCGAGGAGATCCATTACCGCTATGCCAGGGCGGGCGCCGATATCGTCGAGACCAACACCTTTTCCTCGACCACCATCGCCCAGGCCGATTACGGCATGGAATCAGCGGTCTATGACCTGAACCTCCACGGCGCCCGCATCGCGCGCCGGGCGCTGGACCGCGCCACCGCCGAGGACGGCCGGCCGCGCTGGGTCGCCGGCGCGCTGGGGCCGACCAACCGCACAGCATCCATCAGCCCGGACGTGAACAATCCCGGCTATCGCGCCGTCACCTTCGACGACCTGCGCATCGCCTATGCCGAGCAGCTGCGCGGGCTGGTCGACGGCGGCGCCGACCTGATCCTGATCGAGACCATCTTCGACACGCTGAACGCCAAGGCCGCGATCTTCGCCTGCGAGGAGGTGTTCGAGGAGAAGGGCCAGAGCCTGCCGGTGATGATCTCGGGCACCATCACCGACCTGTCCGGGCGCACGCTGTCGGGCCAGACCCCGACCGCCTTCTGGTATTCCATGCGCCATGCCGCGCCGATCACCGTGGGCTTGAACTGCGCGCTGGGCGCCGCCGCCATGCGCCCGCACCTGGCCGAGCTTTCCTCGGTCGCGGATACGCTGATCTGCGCCTATCCCAATGCCGGCCTGCCGAACGAGATGGGCCAGTACGACGAATCGCCCGAGGAGATGGCCGCACAGGTTGCCGAATTCGCCCGCGAGGGGCTGGTGAACGTGGTCGGCGGCTGCTGCGGCTCGACCCCCGAGCATATCGCCGCGATCGCCCGCGCCGTGGCCGACCTGCCGCCGCGCGCGATCCCCCAGATCGAGCCGCGCCTGTGCCTGTCGGGGCTGGAGCCCTTCGTCAAGACCGACGACATTCCCTTCGTCAACGTGGGCGAGCGCACCAACGTCACCGGCTCGGCCAGGTTCCGCAAGCTGATCACCAATGGCGATTACGCCGCGGCGCTGGACGTGGCCCGCGACCAGGTCGAGAACGGCGCCCAGATCATCGACGTCAACATGGACGAGGGGCTGATCGATTCGAAGCAGGCGATGATCGACTACCTGAACCTGATCGCCGCCGAGCCGGACATCGCCCGCGTGCCGGTGATGGTCGACAGCTCGAAATGGGAGGTGATCGAGGCCGGGCTGAAATGCGTGCAGGGCAAGGCCATCGTGAACTCGATCAGCCTCAAGGAGGGCGAGGCGAGCTTCCTGGCCCAGGCCCGGCTTTGCCGGCGCTACGGCGCGGCCGTGGTGGTGATGGCCTTCGACGAGACCGGCCAGGCCGATACAGAGAACCGCAAGGTCGAGATCTGCGCGCGCGCCTATGATCTGCTGGTGAACACGGTCGGTTTCCCGCCCGAGGACATCATCTTCGACCCGAACATCTTCGCTGTGGCGACGGGCATCGAGGAACACGACAATTACGGGCTCGACTTCATCGGTGCGACCCGGCGCATCACCCAGGCCCTGCCGCATGTGCATGTCTCGGGCGGCGTCTCGAACCTGTCCTTCAGCTTCCGCGGCAACGAGCCGGTGCGCGAGGCGATGCATGCCGTGTTCCTCTATCACGCCATCCAGGCGGGGATGGACATGGGCATCGTCAATGCCGGGCAGTTGGCGGTCTATGACCAGATCGACCCGGACCTGCGCGAGGCCTGCGAGGACGTGGTGCTGAACCGCAAGCCCAAGGCCGGCGGCACCGCGACCGAGAACATGCTGGAGATCGCCGAGCGGTTCCGCGGCGAAGGCGGCGCCAAGGCGCGCGAAAAGGACCTGACCTGGCGGACATGGCCGGTCGAGAAGCGGCTGGAGCATGCGCTGGTCAACGGCATCACCGAATATATCGACGAGGATACCGAGGAGGCGCGGCTGAAGGCCGAGCGCCCGCTGCATGTGATCGAGGGCCCGCTGATGGCGGGGATGAACGTCGTGGGCGACCTGTTCGGCTCGGGCAAGATGTTCCTGCCGCAGGTGGTAAAATCGGCGCGCGTGATGAAGCAGGCGGTGGCGCATCTGCTGCCCTACATGGAGGCCGAGAAGGCTGCGGCGGGCGGCGCAGGCGGTTCCTCCAGCGCCGGCAAGGTGCTGATGGCGACGGTCAAGGGCGATGTCCACGACATCGGCAAGAACATCGTCGGCGTCGTGCTGGCCTGCAACAATTACGAGATCATCGACCTGGGCGTGATGGTGCCCGCGACCAGGATCCTGGAGACCGCCAAGGCCGAGAAGGTGGACATTATCGGCCTGTCCGGCCTCATCACCCCGTCGCTGGACGAGATGGTGCATGTCGCGAGCGAGATGGAGCGCGAGGGTTTCGACATTCCGCTGCTGATCGGTGGGGCGACCACGAGCCGCGTGCATACGGCGGTCAAGATCCATCCGCGCTATGCCCGCGGTCAGGCGGTCTATGTCACCGACGCCAGCCGCGCGGTGGGCGTGGTGGGCAGCCTGCTCTCGGGCCAGAAGAACGCCTATGTCGAGACCATCCGCAGCGAATACATGGACGTGGCCAACAAGCATGCCAGGGCCGAGGCCGACAAGAAGCGCCTGCCGCTGGCCGCCGCCCGCGACAATGCGGTCAGGATCGACTGGGCGGGCTATCAGGCCAAAGCGCCGCAGTTCCTGGGCGCGCGCGTGATCGAGGATTTCGACCTGGCCGAGATCGCCCGCTATATCGACTGGACGCCGTTCTTCCAGACCTGGGAGCTGAAGGGCGTCTATCCGCGCATCCTTCAGGACGAGAAGCAGGGCGAGGTGGCGCGGCAACTGTTTGCCGACGCGCAGGCGATGCTGAAGCGCATCATCGACGAGCAATGGTTCAGGCCGCGCGCGGTGATCGGCTTCTGGCCGGCGAACCGGGCCGGCGACGACATCCGGCTGTTCACCGGCGAGGATCGCGGCGAGACGCTGGCGACCCTGCACACCCTGCGCCAGCAGGTCGCCAAGCGCGACGGCCGCCCGAACGTGGCGCTGGCCGATTTCGTCGCTCCCGAGGGCACCCGCGACTATGTCGGCGGCTTCGTGGTCACGGCCGGCGGCGAGGAGCAGCAGATCGCCGAGCGGTTCAAGGCCGCGCATGACGATTTCTCGGCCATCCTGGTGCAGGCGCTGGCCGACCGCTTCGCCGAGGCGCTGGCCGAGATGATGCACGAGCGGGTGCGCAGGCACTACTGGGGCTATGCCGACGAGAGCTTCACCCCCGAGGAGCTGATCGCCGAGCCCTACAAGGGCATCCGCCCGGCGCCCGGCTATCCCGCCCAGCCCGACCATACCGAGAAGGTGACGCTGTTCCGCTTGCTGGACGCCACCGCGGCGACCGGGGTCGAGCTGACCGAGTCGATGGCGATGTGGCCCGGCGCCTCGGTCTCGGGCCTCTATATCGGCCATCCCGAGGCCTATTATTTCGGCGTCGCCAAGGTCGAGCACGACCAGGTGCTGGATTATGCCGAGCGCAAGGGCATGTCGGTGCGCGAGGCCGAGCGCTGGCTGGCGCCGGTCCTGAACTACACCCCGCAGGCGGCGGTCGCGGCCGAGTGAAAAGAAACCCGCGGCGGGCGAAAAAATGCCCTTTTCATCCGCCGTGCAAGCGTCTATGAGACGCGGGCCTACGGACGTGCGGTCGTGGCGGAATTGGTAGACGCGCAGCGTTGAGGTCGCTGTTCCCTAACCGGAGTGGAAGTTCGAGTCTTCTCGACCGCACCATTTCTTCCCGAAAATCAGGCGGTTCCCTTGGCCGGCCATCCGGTGCCGACCGGCTTTCGGCCGGGCCATGGCGGCGCCCTTGCGCATTCGGCCCGTCGGCGACCCGTCCGGCCGGCGCGGGCGTGAAAGATCCCGCCGCGGCCGGCGAAAAAGGGAATCGTCTTTTCCCAAGGGGTTGCGGCGCAAGGTCGCTGTTCTTTCTGCGCCGGGCCCGCTGCTTTGCTGTTCCCTTTCCGGGCCACTTGCGCCTAGTCTCTGCCCCGAACCAGGGGAGAGTTGCCATGTCCGAGAATTGGGGTTTCGACACCACCGCCATCCATGCCGGGGCCGCGCCCGACCCGGCGACCGGGGCGCGGCAGGTGCCGATCTATCAGACCACCGCCTTCGTCTTCAAGGACGCTGCCCATGCCGCGCGGCTCTTCGGTCTGCAGGAGGTCGGCTATATCTATTCCCGCCTGACCAACCCGACCGTCGCGGCGCTGCAGGCCCGCGTGGCCGGGCTCGAAGGCGGGGCCGGCGCGGTCTGCTGTTCCTCGGGCCATGCGGCGCAGATCATGGCGCTGTTCCCGCTGATGGGGCCGGGGCGCAACATCATCGCCTCGACCCGGCTTTACGGCGGCACCATCACCCAGTTCAGCCAGACCATCAAGCGCTTCGGCTGGAGCGCGAAATTCGTCGACCTGGACGATCTCGAGGCGCTGCGCGCCGCCATCGACGACGACACCCGCGCCATCTTCTGCGAATCGATCAGCAATCCCGGCGGCTATGTCACCGACATCCCGGCGGTGGCGAAGATTGCGGACGAGGCCGGCCTGCCGCTGATCGTCGACAACACCCTGGCCACGCCCTTCCTGTGCAAGCCCATCGAGATGGGCGCCACCCTGGCCGTGCACAGCCTGACCAAATACATGACCGGCAACGGCACGGTGACCGGCGGCGTGATCGTGGATTCGGGCAGGTTCGACTGGTCGGCCTCGGGCAAGTTCCCCAGCCTGTCGGAACCCGAGCCCGCCTATCACGGGCTGAGGTTCCACGAGACCTTCGGCGCGCTGGCCTATACCTTCCACGGCAT
The DNA here is from genome assembly GCF_016446475.1 of Paracoccus binzhouensis. Lineage (GTDB taxonomy): Bacteria > Pseudomonadota > Alphaproteobacteria > Rhodobacterales > Rhodobacteraceae > Paracoccus > Paracoccus binzhouensis. Next base: position 10,531 of record NZ_JAEHFP010000116.1, read on the forward strand.
CGCCATCGGGCTGCGCGACCTGGGCATGACCATGAATCCGCAGGCCGCGCATTACACGCTGATGGGCATCGAGACGCTGGGCCTGCGCATGGCCCGCCATGTCGAGAATGCGCTCGAGGTCGCGGAATGGCTGGAGAATGACCCGCGCGTGACCTCGGTCACCTATGCGGGGCTGGCGTCGTCGCCCTGGAACGCGACGGCGCGGCGGGTCTATCCCAAGGGGGCGGGGGCGCTGTTCACCTTTGCCATCAAGGGCGGCTATGACGCGGCGGTGAAGCTGGTCGACAATCTGAAGCTGTTCAGCCACGTGGCGAATCTGGGCGACTCGCGCTCGCTGGTGATTCATTCCGCCTCGACCACGCACAGCCAGCTGACGGATGAGCAGAAGATCGCCGCCGGGGCCGGCCCGGACGTGGTGCGGCTGTCGATCGGCATCGAGGACGCGGCCGACATCATCGCCGATCTCGACCAGGCGCTGGCCGCCGCCACCGGCTGAGACGGAACGGGCGGCGAGTCGCCCCGCCGCCCCCTTGCCCGTCAATTCGCCGGGACTTCCCCGGCCCCGCCTTCGGGTGCCGGCGGCTCGGTCCCTTCCGGTCCGCCATCTTCCAGCGCATCCGCCGGGCGCATGGCGAAGACGGCGGTGACATGGGCGGTCACTGCCAGTTCGCCTGCCTCGATCGGCGTATCGGCGGCGCCGGCCACCTCGGCGCGCATCGCCATCATCGGACGCGGCCCGCCGCCGCCCTGCGCTTCGGAAAGCGAGATCAGCCGGCCGAGCCGCATCCCGGCCGCCTCGGCCATCACCTCGGCGCGGCGGCGCGCATCGGCCACCGCCTCGCTGCGGGCCTTGTCCTCGGCCTCGGCCATGTCCTCGCGCGAAAACGCGATGCCGCTGATTTCGTTGGCGCCCGAGGCGACCAGCTTGTCCAGCACCGCGCCGAGACCCGCGATGTCGCGCACCCGCACGGTGACGCTGTTCTGCGCGCCGTAGCCGGTCAGCTTCGGCGGCTGGCCGTCCTGGTAGTCCATCACCGGCGACAGGTTCAGTCCCGAGGTCTGGATGTCGCGCGCCTCGATGCCCTCGGCCTTCAGGGTCTCGATGACCTTGGCCTGCTGTTCGGCGTTCTGCGTCATCGCCTCAGCGGCGGTGGCGGCGCGGGTGCTGACGCCCAGGGTGATCGTCGCCATGTCGGGCTGGGCCCAGGCCTGGCCCTGGCCGGTGACGGTCAGCTTGGCGACGGGTCCGTGATGCTTCATGACATGATGTCCCATGGGCGGCGGCGAGGGCGGGGCGTCCGGGGCGGGGGCCTGGGCCAGCAGCGGGCTGGCGCCCAGCACGATCAGCGTCGCCGCGGTCAGCAGGGGTCGGAATTGGGGCATCGGGGGTCTCTCCTTGGCGCGTCGGGGATGGTTCCGCCGCGCGGTTGTCTTGCGAGCCCGGGAAACGCGGGAAAACCGGTTTCGGATGCCTCACAATCCGGTGTTCGGCTTTTCACGGCAAGCGTTCTGGGTTAGTCCGGGATGATCCATTGTAAAGACGCGCCCCGGCGCAAGGAACCGCAAGGCAAGCCCGTTCATGTCGCTTGATTCCGCTACCGAATACGCCCTCTCCTTCAGCGAGGATGCGGTGCATCTTCAACGGCGCGACAGGGCGCCCGAGGGAGGCCGGGACGGGACGCAGGACGGGCAGGCGGCGGGCCGGCCGCCGGCATGGCGGCATCTGGGCTCGGTGGATTTCGACTCCCCCCGCTTCCGCGAGGAATTCGCCCGGCTGCGCGCCATGGCCGGCCTGGCCGATTCCGGCTCCGAGGCCGATGCGGCGCTGCCGGTGACGCTGATCATTCCCGACGACCAGATCCTTTACACCACGCTGACCGTGGCCCCCGGCGCCGACCGCGAGCGGGCGGTGGGCAGGGCGCTGGACGGGCTGACCCCCTATGCCATCGAGGACCTGGCCTTCGACTGGGAAGGTGACGGCGACAGCGTGCGCGTCGCCGCCGTGGCCCGCCAGACCCTGCGCGAGGCCCGCGATTTCGCCGCGCAATACGGTTTCGCGGGGCAGGGCTACTGCGCCGCCCCCGAGGCCGAGACCTATCCGGGCGAGCCGGTCTTCGTGCTGGATCCGCCGCAGCCGCGGCTGCGCCCCGCCGTCGACCTGGCCCAGGCCGGCGTGACCGCGGCTGAGCTGCTGATCGAGGACGAGCCGGCCGAGGCCGAACAGCCGCCGGCGGCGCCGGACCTGGACCTTGGCGGCAATGCGGCCGAGGCGGCAGGGGCAGCAGGGGCGGCGGCGGCGAAGCCCGAAGCCGCGGAACCGGCCGCGCAGCCGGAAACCGCGGCCGAGGCGGCGAGCGCGCAGCTGGAAGCGGCCGCTGCTGAAGGCCAGCCTTCCGGATCCGAGGCGGATTCCGAGACATCGGCCGGCGAGAACGCCGAGGCGCCCCCGGAAACGCCCGCCGAGCCTGACGCCGAACCCGCCGCCGAGGCCGCCATGGCCGACGGCGAAGCCGAGAGTGCGAGGGCGGCGGCCCCCCCCGCCGAGCCCGGGGAAGCCACCGCAGCCCCGGCCGCGACCGCCGCGCCGGCTGCCTCGACCGAGATCCCGGCCGAGATCCATGCCGAGATCCCG